>NZ_JBOFBG010000006.1:0-266050 GCF_051594305.1 Paenibacillus sp. IHBB 3054
ACAAATTGCAATTACTGCGCAGTAATCCCTATAGCCACAGCATAAAGACCCCATACTCCGCAAAGCTGGAGCATGGGGTCTTTATGAGCTATAATACTGCGGGGTCAGCCCGGCAGGTCGCCGGCTTCCTCCACAAAGGAGATCAAGCCATCGTCAAGCGAAGCAATCCGTACCAGCGATTCCACACGGTAGCCTGCTTCCTTCAGCAGCTTGTTGCCGGGCTGGAAGGCTTTTTCGATCACGATGCCGATTCCGGCTACGCTGCCTCCCGCCTGTTCCACGATGCGGGCCAGCCCGAAGGCCGCTTCACCGTTGGCAAGGAAATCATCGACGATCAGCACGCGTTCACCGGGAGCAATGAACTTTTTGGAAACTGTGATGTCATTGCTTTCTTTTTTCGTAAAAGAGTAGACCTTCTCCACATAAATATCTTCGGTCAGGGTCAATGATTTCTGCTTGCGTGCAAAAATGAGCGGAACCTCAAGCTCCAGCGCCGTCATAATGCCGGGGGCGATCCCCGAGGATTCGATGGTCAGCACCTTCGTCACCTTTTCTCCGGCAAAACGGCGGGTAAACTCGCGGCCGACCTCACGCATCAGAAACGGGTCCATCTGGTGATTCAGAAAAGAATCGACCTTGAGCACACCTTGACCGAGAACAATACCTTCATTGATAACCTTCTGTCTCAATAACTCCATTCTGTGCTCCTTCCTCTCCATCTCAAATGGACCCTGTCTTAGTTTTTACAGGCCAGACGGCTTCTGCGGCAGCAAATTGCCGACAATCGACTTCAGTTCGTTGTCCTCTTTGCTATTCGCCTTGCCGCCGTCAAAGCTCGTGATGCGGATTTCCGAGTACTTCTCTCCCGGATTCACAGGTTTAAAAATCAGCTTCTCACGGTCTTCCAGCCGAACATTGAACTTCATGTCCTTGAACATGCCGATCAGTTCATTTTCTCCTGGAACTTTACCGTCTTCCAGAAACAAGAGACCTCTGAGTGACTTGATCCCTTCCGGATGCTGCACATCAAAATGAATAATACACTCCACGCTTTCACCTCCCCAGCTTAATTTCGGCTTGCGAGCAGTTTGCTCCTTACCCAAACACGTTTCCTAATGTCCTGGCTCTTGCTGCTCTTGCTGCTCTTCCGAGTCTTCCAATTCATCATGTTCCTCTTGTTCGTCCGGTTGCTCCTGTTCGCCCAGTTGTTCATACTCCTGGTCATGCAGTACATATTTACCGTAAATGTGGCTGTAGCGTTCCCCGTACCTTCTTGTTAGCTCGGGACCCATATCCTCTTCCAGCTCGAAGAGCACCATCTCCTGCGTAAAGTGGTTCAGCAGCAGTTCCACCAGCACCTGATGTTCGGTTACGACCGCCTGTGCCGTTCCGTCCTCATACCGCATGCCGAGCATGCACCAGTTCCTGTCGATCACAAAGGAAAACTTCCGCCCGCCGCTCCGGCGCGGCTTGCCACCCAGCGGCGGCCATACCGGATAAGGTGCGGGAACCTCGTTGCCGCCGTCAAAGGCCCACAACAGCTTCACTCCCCGCAGCTCTGCCTGCTCCAGCTCATTGCGCAGCAGCGAAGCTTCCTCACGCCATACATCTACTACGATTTCCTGCTCAGCAAGATTCAGTTGGCGGATCAGTTCCTCCATCACATTCCGGTCACCCTCCACATTGTAGAAAGAGGGATTGACCGGGCCGCCGCGCGGCATTTCGCTTTCCATATAAGCCAGTGAAGCCGATACCCGTCCGGAGATCATGGTCGCGAGCTCTTCCGGGTCCAGCACACTGTAACGCGCCGGCTCCCCTTCACCGCATCTTACATAACCTTGCTGAGTCAGGCGCTGAAGCGCCGCATATACGTTGGACCTTGATACTCCGAGCTGCTTTGCCACTTCATAACCCGAAGCCTGGCCTTTGCTGGCCAGCTCGACCATAATTTTGGATTCCATCTCTGTGAAACCCAAATTGCGCAGATGCAGCAGCAACTGTTCCATCTATGTTGTCCCCCTAAGCTGACTGTAAATGCTGACTAGATTTGTTCTGATCCGCAACGCGGGCACCACATGGAACCCTTGGGCAAATCCGCCCTGCAGATCTGACATTTGACGATATCCCGCACGCCGCCTTCACTGGATGCAGCTTCTTCCGCAGGCTCACCGGCTTTCCAATCGCGGATACGCCGGTCAAGCTCAAGCTGTCTTTCCCGCTCCCGTTCAAGCTCATCGGCTTCACGGCGGCTGCGTTCGGTATCCTGCACCGCTCCGCCATATTCCTCCTGCGGCAGTTCATCGTCTACCGGAAGCACTTCGGTATACACCGTACGCTGCTCCGATCTCATCGCCAGCTCTTTCTCCGCTTCCGTCAGCTCCTCCTCGCCATAATATTGATCTTCCTCTTCATCCTCATGAATGCTGTGCACTGTGACGGGCACCGCTTCTTTTCTTGAAGCCGGTTCCTCCAGCTTGCGTCCGCATTTCGGACAGAAATTGGCGTCCAGAGCTACAACATTCCCACAGGTGCAGAGCTTTTCATTCTTCAGCTCGGCAATCCGGAAGCGCAGCTCCTCAATCTGTTCCTGAAGCTTCAGGCAGGCCCGGGAATGCTCCACCATTTTGCCTTCGGCCAGGGACAAATCCTTCGAACGATATCCGTCGTAGAACAGCTTTCCCATTTTCATAAATTCAATTTCCATCTCATGTTCGATATCGGAAATATGCCCGTTCAGCTTGCCGATCTCCACCGAGCTTTGCGCTTTTTCACTCACCCGGCTGGCACCGTCTTTAATGCGTTGCAGAAAATTCATTGTAGTTCCTCCTTCTCCAGAGTGAGAACAGGGCCGATTTGCAGCCAAATATTATTCCAAATAAACCCTCAACGCTCCGTGCAATAGCGGAAACGTGCTTCTATCATACCAAATGTCCCGATTAGATTCATTATTTGTCGTTCTGTGTATAATAGTAAAAAATAACCATGTACAAGCTTACCAACGATGGAGGGATCGATCTTGCCGGACGAAGAGAAAAAACGCTATTTCGTATCCGTAACCCACAGCCTTGTTCAGGACGTGCGCAATGACTCCAATGAATTTGAAGTGCTGCTTAACGCTGAAGAGCTTACCCTTCTCCATGATCTCCTGAACGAACCCGAACGCGGGGATGATTACGCCTTCCGGCGTGCCTTTGTGCCTTATAAGTCTGCCGATCACGATGAAGCTGCCCGGCAATTTGACGATGAGACCGTCAGACTGTACCAGACCCTGCACCGTTTTGGCAGCATAGTGACGCAGCAGACCATTGAACAGCTGGGTATACTGCCCAAGTTGGAAAATACCGGGTATCATGATAAAGGTTATGACGGAGGCTCCCCAACGAACAAATAATCAACGTAAGCGCCGCACTTTCTATCCCTTATGTGTGCTAATACGCTTCTGCGGGAAGAATGTTGCGCTATTTTGGGTTGGCCGGATTATAGTTGCAAACAGCCTGGACTCTTCGACACTACAGGGGGGTCTGGTTTTTTTTGCTTCTGGGGCAGTACATCGGTTAAAATAGGGATATAGACTGGTCCCGGAATGTATAACATTTCTTTATTCATGGGTTCATCTTATCCAGTCACAAATAACTAAACTTGGGAGAGTCTCAGTGGAAGAATATGATAGTACACAGGTTACACTGAATCAGCTGCAGGTGCATGTCAAAGATCTGAAGAAGTGGCAGGTTAATGGGGATTTCGCCAAACAGATCGAGGATTTCAAAGCTTTGCCGGCGCTGTACCGCCATGCCCTGAATGAGCTTGAGAATAAAATTGATGTGATCAAAACGGAATGGCAGGTGCGCGACGGCTTCAGTCCGATTGAGCATGTCAAGTCGCGGATCAAAGAGCCGAAGAGCATCCTGCAGAAGATGGAACGCAAAGGGCATGACTTTACCCTGGAAAATATGGAGCAGCACATTCATGATATTGCAGGCATGCGGATTGTCTGTGCTTTTGTGAAGGATATTTATCGTCTGGTCGATCATCTGTGCGCGCGGGAGGACATCCGTGTGCTGGAGATCAAAGACTATATTGCACATCCCAAACCCAACGGCTATCAAAGTCTGCATCTGATTGTGTCGATACCGCTTGTGCTGCTGGAAGGAACCCGCTGGGTAAAAGCGGAAATCCAGCTGCGTACACTTGCCATGGATTTCTGGGCCAGTATGGAGCATATCCTCTACTACAAATTCGATAAGCAGCTTCCGTCGCATGTCGCCGAGGAACTGAAAGAAGCGGCACGTGCCGCCGATGAGCTGGATCAAAAAATGCTCCGCCTGCGCCGGGAGATTCTTGAGTTATCCGAGGGAAGCAGTGCGGGTGAAACCCCGTCCGGGGAGTAATGCCATTTCTGTTTATGGAACGTGGCTGAAAAGGTAATAAAAGAAGGCAGTGCCCTACAGCTGAGCTGTTGCGCACTGCCTTTTTATTATCCTCAAGAATGAAGCAGCAGGTCTCTCCATGTATGACCCCCGTCTGCCGTGGTCCAAAGGATTTTCGGCCCGGAAATCCAGCCGTTTCGCGAGGTAGAGAACTGTATCTCCGTTGCCTTATCGAACGCTGAACCTTTGGCAACCTGTTTCCAGCTACCTCCGCCATCGTCTGTAGCAAGCAGCTTGCCGCCTGCCTGCAGCGCCCAGCCTGAGCGGGCATTCAGCCAAGCCGTCCTTGACGTTTCAACCCCTTGAATGCCGGGGCCATGCTTCCAAGTCTTTCCGCCATTATTGCTGGTGTAAAAGACCATGCTTTTAACGCCGTTCAGGACAATTTCCAGCGGCAGCACCCCATCCTTCTTATCCTTGCCGGAAAAGACAGGAGGGTAGCTGTTGCTATACGCATAACCCGAAAGCGCTGGCGGGGAGACGAGTTTCTCCGGCTTCCAGCTCTTGCCCCCATCGGCAGTTCTAAAGGTAAGAATGGACTTCTGTCCGTGATTACTGGAGGTTATCCAACCGTTAGCGCTATCCCGGAAGGTTATGCCCGTTGGATAGGCAGCAATGCTTGCGGTAAGATCGCCCACTCTGCTCCAGCTTGTCCCTCCATCCACCGTGCGGTATAACGACTTCTCCATCATGCCAAGTGCCGGCTCGGAACATAGCAGCATATACCCGCCCTGCTTATCGGAAAAATGCATAAATCCGCTGACATATCCCTGCTCCCAGCTTTTCTTCACTGGAAGACGAATAGTCTTCCATGACTTTCCCTTGTCTAACGTATGAAAAAGGGCTGTAGGCTTGTGCGGGCCATAGGCGCTTAAAATCCACGCCTCATTGTCACCCGCAAAGTAATGCGCCAGTTTGCCAAGCTGGACATCATTACCGGGCATGGGCACCGTATTGCTAAGCGGATGCTTCCAGCTTAACGCACCGTCCGCTGTATGCCACACTCCGCCCAGCGTGATTCCCCAGCCCTCTTTCACGCCTGTCATTTGGAAATTGTCCGGATATCCCTTCAGGGTAATGCTGGAGCTTTGCGCCGGTGTCGCCCCGATGGTTGAGGCGGAAATTAGAAGCGCCCCTGCTATGAACAGAGAAGCCAGAATTTTATAAACTCTCAAGTTAAGCTCTCCCTCATTTCCTGTTTGTCCTGTTATCATAAGACCTCAGCAGGAACATTAGGTTACGATCAGTTCATTCCGCAGTGAAAATATTGTTAATTAAGGCGTGTCTTCAAACCGCTTCACCCGCCAAAACCTGCTGCTGTATGCCCTAAGGAATCATGAGTACAGTAGCATTTTCTCACGCGGAGAAAGGCATTTCGCCACTAGGTAGTTTTTTCGGTAGAGGTTTACGTCTCGGTGTTTCAGAGACTTCACTCTTGTTCCGAAGGCGTGTGTGCGTCCGAAAAGTGTATTCCTGGCTCTGAGCATGAACGGACCGAGTGGCACTTATTTGGAGCTTTTAGCCTGTTACAGTAGGAAAACGGACTCCAGCGCAGTTATTTCTCCCTGATGGCCGTTTTTAGATAGAATGCAGAGCAGATAAGGTCGCCTGGGTCCGCAAAAGAGAATAAACAGGGATTTTACTCTCCATAGCTCCTCCTGAGTCCGTCCGAGTAAACGAACCCGCTGCGGGCTTTTAGGGACCCTACTTTCAATACTGAATTCCTGCTTCTCCAGAGCTCTTCCAGTTTGAAGACACGCTCTAATTGAACGATATCAAACCGTTCTGTTTCCGCTAGAAGGAAGCGGGGAAATTATGGCGTGAACTATGTTCAAAAAGCCGCATCTTCAGCGAGATGCGGCTTCCTATTCTTATAGAGCAACCAGAGCAACGTTACAGCTTACCCAGCGCTGCCGCCCTGCGGGCCGCGGCTTCTGCGACACGCCGCATGATGAGCACAAGCCCCTCACCGGCACGGGGTGTCTTGTCGAGCAGGGTCCCCCAGTTTTCGGTCGGCTTCGCAACCACCGGTGAAGCTGGAAACGGCCGGGCTGCGATTTCATGAAACATGGGACCGGGCTGGTGGAGCGAGCCTTCAGCAGCCGCTTCGGCCAGCCATTCTCCAGTCGGGACAGCCGGCCCTTTGCGCTCCAGCCGGGCCAGTTCGGCTGCAAGCAGGCCGGACGGGGCCGGTCCGGCATCCTGGCTGTCCTCCGCTTCCTCTTCCGCCCAAAGGGCAAAAACTCCGGCCAGCAGCGTCTCTTTGTTCAAACCGCGCAGTTCAAACGCCAGCAGCGGTTCCTCTTCCAGCTGCTTTTTGACCAATCCCAGCAGGGCCATCTGTTCCGGCCCTGAAAGCTTCTGTCCGGCCAATGCCAGTTCTTCATCGCCGGGCAGAAGCTTCATCGCCGCCAGGCCTCCACTCAGGTTGCCCTGCAGCAGACCATACAGCTCACCCGGGTGCTCCGCGAGCCGGATCAGCACCTCCTGTTTCACTTCATCAGACCAGCGCGGAATTTCCAAAGAGAGAACCGTCGTTGGCGCTTGCCCTTGGGCGACAGCAGCAGCGTTTCGCTTGGTCTGCACCCCCGGCGCTTTGGCCGAGAGCTGTGTTCCCGTCGCCTTAACCACCCCGGGCTCAATTTCCAGCCGCAGTTCCAGCAGTTCACTCATTGCCCATTCCTCCTTTATGCCAAGCTTGTTCCTCTACATCCAGTCCTGCCCCTGAAGCTCGATAAGCTCCTTAAGCTCATGATTGGACATCTCTGTCAGCCAGTTTTCTCCGGAACCGACAACCTGCTCCGACAGGCTTTTTTTACGCTCGATCAGTTCATCAATCCGTTCTTCCAGCGTTCCCTGGCAGATCAGCTTATGAACCTGCACATTCTTATGCTGGCCGATCCGGAACGCCCGGTCGGTCGCCTGATTCTCCACCGCCGGATTCCACCAGCGGTCATAATGTATGACATGGTTGGCCCGTGTGAGGTTCAGACCCACACCGCCAGCTTTGAGCGATAGTACGAAGAACGCCGGCCCTTCCCCCTCCTGAAAGGCATGCACCATCTCATCGCGCTCCCGTTTGGGGACGCCGCCATGCAGGAACAGCGGTGGCGAGCCATAACGTTTTGCCAGCCTGCTGACCAGCAGCTCGCCCATCGCTACATACTGGGTGAAAATAAGTGCGGATTCTCCAAGCTCGGCAATGCTGTCCAGCACCTCGAACATCACATCCATTTTACCGGAATGCTCACTGCGTTGAGTCCGGCCCTCCTCTTTGCGGTACAGCTGCGGATGATCGCATATTTGCTTCAGCTTGGTCAATGAAGACAATACCAGCCCCCGGCGGGCCATGCCGGAGCGTTCCCCGATGACACCGAGCATTTCATCCACTACACCCTGATACAGCGCCGCCTGCGTTTCTGTAAGCGGACAATAAGATTTCAGCTCCAGCTTCTCCGGCAGATCCTTGGAAATGTCCGGATCACTCTTGAGCCGCCGCAGCAGGAAAGGCGAGACGAGGCGGTGCAGCTCCCGCAGCCGCTCTCCGCCTTCACCGGATACATACCGCTGGCGGAATGAATGATAAGTCCCCAGATACCCCGGATTCAAAAAGTGAAAAATGGACCACAGCTCGCCAAGCCGGTTCTCCACTGGTGTGCCTGTCATCGCAATACGATGTGGTGCTGACAGCTTCATCACACTCTGTGCCTGCTTGGTGCGGTGATTCTTGATATACTGCGCTTCATCCAGCACAACGGTCGACCACCGGACGCCAGCGAGATCCTCGCTGTCCCGGCCTGCGAGATGATAAGTGGTCAACACGATTTCATGGCTGGTGGCCAAGTCGATGAAGCCTTCCCCGCGAACCCGTCTTCCCCCGTGGTGAATATGCACACTCAGCGATGGTGCGAAACGCTGCAGCTCCCGCTGCCAGTTGCCAAGCAGCGAGGTCGGGCAGAGAATCAGCACCGGCTCACGCTTCTCCTCCGGCGGAGCAGTCAGGGCACGGTCCAGCAGACAGGTGATGACCTGGACCGTCTTGCCGAGGCCCATGTCATCGGCAAGGCATACACCAAAGCCAAGACCGCTGAGCGCAGCCAACCATTGAAAACCGCGCTCCTGATAAGGTCTAAGCGTTCCATGAAGACCCGGCGGCACAGAGCGCAGCGGAAGGCCCCGCAGAACATCGCCATGCATGAGCGAAGCGAGCATGCCGGAGGTTTCCATGCCGGTCACCGACATTCCCTTCCAGAGCCGCTCGTCACCATCCTCGGCCTCCAGACGCATCCAGTCCGCCGCCGACATTTCTCCGCTTTCGTTGCGCTTCATATATCTCAGAACCTGGCGGATCTCCTTCGGATCGACTTCAATCCATTCCCCCCGGAAGCGCACAAAAGGCACTCCGGCCTCCACCAGCGCATTCAGCTCTTCCTCGCTGATCGTGTTATCGCCCAGCGAAGCCTCAATGCGGAAGGAAATCAGCTCTTCCATGCCGAGGGAAGGCTGGGTCGAACCATCTATGCTGCCGGCGGGCGGCTGCATCTTCATCTTCATCCCGATCCGCCGCCGGCCTTCACGGCTCCAGCGGGATGGCATCTGCACTGTAATTCCCCGCTCCCGCAGCTGCTGTACGCTCTCCTTCAGAAAGAAATAGACACGGTCCGGCTCCAGTTGGACTCCCTCCGGAGCCGGTCCGGCCAGCGCACGCTCAATATCCGGCGATATTTTCGCGGCCCGGCCGAGTGCCGCCAGCAGCTGCTGCTGAATATTGCGGTAGCGCTTGCCCCATAAAGTGAACTCCCGTTCCCTGCTGCTCCAGATCGCCGCCGCAGGAATCCAGAATTCTCCTTCTTCCCGGTTCTCCGCCCAGAAGGTTAAATTCCAGGCATCGCCTTCGTTGGCAGGCGGCTCCAGGCGCAGACCCAGACTAAGCTGGCCGCTGTGTACCTCCTCCGCCCCGGAGTTCGGAATCTCATTCTCAGCCGTACCGTTTACGGCGGCAAGGAGGTCCGCCACCTCGGCCGGAGTCCCCTGGACCGGGATATCACGGCTGCCCGTTAGCAGGCTGTTCCACCACAGCTCGGTCAGCGGTGAATAACCACGGCGATAATTCGCCTTGTAGGGCCCCAGCTCGCTTTCCATTCCCGCAATAACCTTTTTGATCTCGGCGGTCATTACAGCCTGCAGAAAAGAATACAGCACGTACGCTCCCGCTTCTTCACGCGACGACAAGTCACCCTCCTCCGCAACATGGGTTCCCAGTGCCAGCACCGGCATGGAAGCTGCCATCTGCAAAAAGAACTCCTTATCTGCCTCCTGCCGAAAGGCCGGAGACCAGCAGGCCGCAGCGGCTTGCTCCCCCCCGCGGCGGCGCGAGCCTATAGGCCTCGGCGGCATTGCGCCGGGCACAATCCCGCCTGTACCCATCAGTTCAAGGGCAAAACGGGCCGCAGCCGCCCAATAGCGCAGTTCACCGCCAGGCTCCACTCCCTGTGCACGGCACATTTCCTCGTCCCAGGCCAGCAGCAGCTCAAAGGCGTCCTTCGGGGCCAGGGCAAGCCCTTCCAGCGTGCGCCCCGGCAGTCCGCGCCGCGTTGTCCTCCCTTCCGCAGAGGCAGCGGCCGGATACTTCACTTCCGCCAGCCGCAGCGCAGCACCCGCAAAAGGACGTCCTCCTCCCCGAAGCTCCAGCCGTTTGACCACACGTGTCCATGCATCAACTTTCGGCTCTGAAGTTTCGCCGGAGAAGCAGAATAATACGTCCCCTAACCATATTGCATACAGATGCTTAATCATTGGTGATCTCCTGTCTTTTTATGCAAACAGAAAGCGCCAGCCGGTTCCGCTAGAAGAAACGGCTTCGCCGCCCTAAAGGACGGAATCCGTTTCTAACATTGCAGAAGGCTGAATCCTTCTCCGCGAGAAATATATTTTTAAGCTAAAAAAATTCAGAAGTTTTTTTCTTCATCCCTTCATCTTATACGAAAAAGTCCTGATTTAAAAACGTTTCTGTATATTTTCTGCAGATTTTATATTCCGGCACCGTCCGTAATTGAAAAAAACCCGCCAGCAGGCGGGTTCAAGTCGTATCAAAGGGTTCTAAAGTGTTCCGGTTGCTGCTCTGCTACCTCCATCCGCAGCTCCCCGCCTTCCGGGTCATCATCCACTTGAATAATCACCGCACCGCTCTTGCCATTGCGTGCCCAGCCCCGCCGTCCTTCCTTAAGCTGCTCCAGACTGATTTCGGAGAGTCCTTCCACCGATTGGGTGAAGAAGAACGGATAACAGAGCGCGAAGCGCAGCATCTCCCTGCGGGGCGTAAATTCACGGACTGCATAAGACCAGCTTATCCGCAATGTCCCTGCTTCTCCGGCGGCCTGTACGTTGATTTGCGAATATTGCCCTCTTCTGTACCCGAAGCTGTGCCCGTCATCTTCATACAGGGTAAAGGCAGCCGAGAATCCTTCCTTGGCTTCCGCACCATACAGGTGAAACACCACCGTTTCCTCTGTTTCTTCGAGTGCGTATTGTTTGAGCGGACCTTCGGCGACAAAACTTCCGGCCTTCACATACATCGGCATAATGTTCAGCGGTGCATCGGCGAGGATATGACGTCCGCCCTCATGAACTTCACCATCCCAATAATCCAGCCAGCACCCTTCAGGCAAATACACCGAGCGATGCTCCGTATCCGGGCGGTAGACAGGGGCGATCAGCACATTTTCCCCGAGCAAAAATTGATCGCACAGGTTGGTCACATAGGGGTCGCGCGGATACTCCAGAATCAGCGGCCGGATCACAGGAAGCCCACAGGTTTCCGCCTCATGAAAAAGGTTATAGATATGAGGCATCCAGCGGTAGCGCAGGCCGATGAATTCGCGGAGAATCCCTTCGACCTCCTCACCGAACGACCATGGCTCCTGGCGCAGGGTACCGATGGAGGAATGGTTGCGGCAATAGGGGAAGAAAACACCCATCTGTGTCCAGCGCACCAGAAGCTGCGCGGAGGTATGGTGGGCGAAGCCGCCGATATCCGGTCCGGAGAAGGCCAGTCCCGAGAGTCCCATATTAAGCACCATAGGCATCGCCATCGCCATATGCTCCCAGAAGCTGCGGTTATCCCCCGTCCATACCGCGGCGTAACGCTGTATCCCGGCATAACCGGCCCGGGTCAGCACAAAGGGGCGCTCTCCCCCCATATGCTCCGCCAAGCCTTCATAGGTTGCTTTGGACATCATCATCCCATACAGGTTATGGTATTCCTCATGTGTAATCGGATGCCCGTTGTTGAAATGCATCACATCCAGATCCATCGTTTTGCTCTCATTAAACACCGCCGGCTCGTTCATATCATTCCAGATTCCGTCAATGCCAAGGTCGGTATAGTATTTATGCAGATCGCCCCACCATTCAGCCGTCCGGCTGTCGCTGAAATCAGGGAAAGCGCTGATTCCCGGCCACACCTCGCCGAAGAATATATCACCTTCCAGCCTGCGGCAGAAATACTTTTCGAGAACCCCTTGCTTGTACACCTCGTAATTGGGGTCTTTCTTGACGCCGGGATCAACAATCGGTACGATCCGCACACCGAGCTCCTTCAGCTCCGATATCATCTTTTCCGGCTCGGGAAAGTTTACAGGATCAAAGGTGAAGACACGGTATTCATCCATATAATGAATATCCAGATAAATGACGTCGCAGGGAATCTTCTTCTCACGGAAGGTCCGGGCGAGCTGCAGCACCTCCTGCTGGTTCATATAGCTATAACGCGACTGGTGGTAGCCGATCGCCCATTTAGGCGGAAGCGCAATCCGTCCGGTCAGCGAAGTGTATCTTTTTACAACATCCTTCATTTCGGGACCATTGATAAAGTAGATATCATAAGCTCCAGTGGAGCAGCCGATCGTAAAAGCAACCCCATGGGATCGCATATCAAAATCGCTCCGGCCCGTATTGTCGAGGAATAATCCGTAGGTGAGGTCGCCATGCATATGAATAATCAGCGGAATGGACTCATACAGGGCTTCTATCTCCGGCAAATGTGGCGCAAACACATCGGTATTCCAGTTCGTATAACGCTCCCCGCGTTTGTCGAGAAAGCTGGATTTCTCCCCCAGCCCGTAAAAATGCGAATCCGGCTGCATATCATACTCGGCATGACTGGCCCCGCGCGGATTCCAGCTTGTCAGGTTCTGCTGCATGATGACCTTGCCCTCGATATTTTCCACACGGAGAAGGAACGAGGTTTTCTCAAGGATCAGCCGAATCGCGCTGGTAGTGAAGATCAGTGCATCCTCTGTCTCCTCTACCGGGAACAAATGCGGCACACAGCTCTCCGCCAGCACTGCAGCAGATGTTGTCAGATCCGGAACGCTGCTGCGAAACACCTTCATCCGGAACATTTCATCATTCAAAAAGACAAATACAATCCCGCCGCGCTCCCCGCGGACGATATAAATATTCTCTGAACGTTCCCAGGATTCAATGCTTCCAGGGGTATTCCAGGTTTCCTTCATAACAAGCGGACCCATTTTTTCTGGACGTATTGCTTCGCTGCTCTCCATCGCCTCTTATTCCCCTCCGGCTATTGCCGCCTTGTTAAAATTTCCTATTCTACTTCTATTACCCCGCTTGTGCGGACGGCTATCCGCAACTTTATGACCTGCAGGTCATTTTTTTGGGTAATAATGTCTTAAGCGATGACAAAGCGGGTATATTCTATGTAGACTCAGACTTCACCGTTATACAATCTACTTAAGTATCATACCTATTTCACACCGGCCGGTTATGCTTTTTCCATCTGGTCGCTGATCTATCTCCTGCTCGCCGGTTTTATCGTATATCAATTCCGCGAGAGCACCGGGTCACGGGATTCGGTTAACTCTTTGGGCATTTGGTTTGTGCTGAGCTGCGTCTGTAATATGGGCTGGCTGTTCCTCTGGCATTATCTTTACATCGAGCTGTCGCTGGTTCCCATGGTGCTCATGCTGATTACACTAATCGTCATCTATCGTAAAACCCGCAGCGTCACCGATCCGACCACAGGCGAAAATTGGCTGATCAAGCTGCCCTTCAGTATTTATCTCGGCTGGATCTCGGTTGCCACAATTGTAAATGTCAGCGTCGTGCTGGAGAAGAACAACTGGGACGGATTCGGACTCAGTGATCCCGCCTGGGCAGTTATCATGCTCTGTGTAGGCGTACTGCTTGCTGTAATGGTCAGTTTCCCTCACCGGGACAGCATTTATCCACTAGTCTTCGTCTGGGCGTTCATCGCGATTGCCCTTGAGCACAGAGACACCGGAAATGTATTCGTGACCGCTTCAGTGGCGGCAGGCCTGCTGCTGCTCTACAGCATTTGGCTGATGTTTACTTCGCGCCGCCGGAGCAGATATTAACGCGGTTCCCGGAGTTTCAACAACAGGCTGTTTACAGGCCATTCACTGGTCAAAAAAAACCCGTTGCCTGATTGTACCGGCAACGGGTTTTTGAATCCATTTGATTTCGTTCAGTTAGCTTATCTAATTAACAACTATAAGGCCCATTATTTCTTGCGCGCTACCGCTTCGATCTCCACAAGACCATCCTTCGGCAGTCGTGCAACTTCAACCGCACTGCGGGCAGGATAAGGTTCTGAAAAGAAACTGCTGTACACTTCATTCACAGCTGCAAAGTCATTCATATCCTTGAGGTACACGGTCGTCTTCACAACATGATCCAGCGATGCGCCGGCCTCTTCCAAAATGGCCTGAACGTTGCTTAGCGACTGGCGTGCCTGCTCCTGTACACTTTCCGCAAGTTCTCCAGTTTCCGGATTCAGACCCAGCTGTCCTGAAGTATATACCCAGTTTCCGGCTACAATCGCCTGACTATATGGCCCGATGGCTCCTGGGGCTTTGGTTGTAGCAACCTGTTTTTTACTCATGATACGCTCCTCCTGTGGGTACACGACATTAATGTCATGATGTACATATGAATTTATGTCCCATTGTACGTGCTGCACTCTGTTTAATGCAAACTTCCCTTCTAGCGGCGACCAATAACATGTATCACATCATTGGGATAAACATGTACACCGCCTGTGTTGGCAAGTGCAATATTCACCATTGCTTTCGCCACTTTGGCACCGGGGATAGCCCGGTACTTCGCTGCTTTGCCGACCATTGCAAAATTAAGTGCCTTCATCAGCACGGCAGCAGCACGTTCTCCCAGCCTGAATTCCTGACGTTCTCCCAGCAGCAATGAGGGCCGGAACAGGTGCAGGCCATGAAACCCGGCGGCGATTAACCCCTCTTCCGTCCGGCCCTTGGTACGGCTGTAGAAATTGCGGGATTTGGCGCTGGCCCCCATGGAGGAAACCGCCAGAAACTGCCTCACACCGCATTCTTTGGCAATTGCAGCGGCCGCAAGCGGATACTGCAAATCCACACGTTCAAATTGTTCCTGTGAGCCTGCTTTTTTAATCGTGGTGCCCAGGCAACAGAAGACAGCATAGGCCCCGCTGAATTGTTCCTTATATTGCCCAAGCTTTTCCCAGTCAATACTGGTTTGCTTCAGCTTGGGATGCTGCAGCTCCAGCGGACGGCGGACCAGCACCCGGACCTCATCCCAATCCCCGGTCAGCAGTTCCTCGGTAACTGCCTTGCCTACCAAACCGGTCGCTCCCAGCACTACGGCTATTCTAGTCACGTAATCCCTCCTTTGCTCTAGCACTGCAAATGTTTATATGATAAGTCTATTCATCTCTGAGGATACGGCGTCCCAGCAGCAGCACCAGGACGATCATCAGCACCCCGACAACCAGCTGCATGCCATAGACCTGCGTCCAGCGGGGCCATTCTGCGATCCATTCGTAAATTCCGCCCCCGATCAGCGGCCCGAAAAAAGCAGCCAGACCCGTAAGCGCCGCATACATTGCCATATACATTGGCCGTTCCTTTTTCGGCGTATCCCCGATAATGAAGTTAAAGGCCAGCTGGTTGAAACCGCCTACCCCCATGCCGAATACGATATGGGCGGCAAACAGAACCGGCAGCATCGGGAGAACGGAGAGCATGCCCCACAGCAGCGAGGATGTCGCGATAATCGGCAGCGTCCAGAGCAGCAGGCGCTTATTGCTGTATTTTGCATTCAAATTGCCCCACACGTAGAAGCTGGCCATCATGAAGAGGGTCTGCGACACATTCAGCAGCGACAAGGTCTCATAATTGATATGGAGAAGCTGCAGCATCACATAGGAATAAAGCGGAACCGTAAGGTTCTGCAGCAGCAGCCAGGCGGAAAGAAATAAGGTTGATTTCATAAACAGCGTATCATGTAGCGGTTTCCTGAACATCGGCAGAAAGTCCTTCTCCTCCGATTTCTCAAAAGGCACATCCGGATAGAAGAAGAAGACGATGATGTTCGAAATTGAGAATATCCATACCACGATATATAAAATAAGGAAGCCATGCCCGCCGGGATAACGGTCAAGAACAATCCCGCCGCCATACATCACAAGGCTCCCCAAAGCGTTCAGGAAGGTGTTGCGGATGCCAAAATATCGGCCTCTCACACGGGCAGGGACGAGATCGCTGATGACTGAGCTCCACAGCACACCACCCGCCGTGTTAGCAATGAAAGCGATTGTATATAACACTATAAATGCAATAACCCAATGCTCTTTAGGAAAGATGAACGGTACAAGTCCGGTTGAACCCCACAGCAATCTGTGCAAGCCGATAAAGGTTACCATAGCCCACTTGCGGCTTGGCAGCTTCTGGATCAGAAACGCTACACCTATTTGCGCAACATTGACCAGAGTAGTAAGCGCCAGCACAAAACCAATCTGGCTGGACGTGGCTCCTAAATATAATAGAAATCCGGTCAGAAACTGACCTTGCAGCAGCACCTGGAAGATAGTAGACGGTATCCCCTCGAATGTAGCGATCTGCAGATTCTTACGTTGTACCGAGGCTTTGCGGATACGCTTTGGACGAATGCCGGGCAGCCTGTTTCTCATGATGTTCATGGGGGTATTAACACTCCTTAGATGCGGCGTTTGCTTCATTCTACTCCGCATCATCGTCCTGTCAATACACCAAAATCACAAATTAAATTGGAGCAGAAATTCACCGCAGCGCGGAGCCTTACAAGGGCAAATAAAGGGAGAATTGACTACCCTGATCCTCCTGGCTCTGTAAAGTGATGAATCCGCCAAGCAGCCTGGCCAGATCATTGCTGATGGACAGCCCCAGCCCTGTTCCGCCATATTTCCGTCCAATAGTCTGATCCGCCTGTTGAAAGGCTTCGAAGATGATATCATGCTTCTCTGCGGCTATTCCGATGCCGCTGTCTTCCACGTCAAAAACAATCCAGCGCCGCTCGAGCGTCCCCTCCTTACGCTCCAGTGTGCGGATGTTTAAGGAGACATGCCCCGACACTGTGAACTTAATGGCATTGGAGAGCAGGTTACGGAGAATCTGCTGCACCCGCTGGGGATCTGAATGAATGACTAGCGGCACGTCATCATGCAGTGCGATGTTGAACTCCAGCCCCTTTTGTCTGGCTGATACACTAAACTGCACAGCCAGCAGTTCAGGGATTTCACTGACATTCAAGTCTTCCTTAAGAATATCAAGCTTGCCTGCTTCTACCTTCGACATGTCCAAAATATCATTGATCAGCGTCAGCAAATCCTCCCCCGAATGGTGAATGATCCCGGCATATTCGGCCATTTCCTCCGGAGACAGCGATGCCTCATTTTCTTCTATTAATTGTGAAAGATTAATGATACTGTTCAGCGGTGTTCTAAGCTCATGCGACATATTAGCCAGAAACTCCGATTTGTACTGGGAGGCCATCATCAGCTGCTCAGCTCTCTTCTCCAATGCGATCTTATTCTTATGCAGCTCCTCCGTCTGGGCAGAGAGCAGCTCATTCGCTCTGACAACCTGTCCGTTGCGCAGCAGCTCTAATTGGAAGTCACGGATAATAAGCGCGAACAGTATACTTAGACCCAGCCCGGCGGGCAACGTGACCGGCATAATATCTTTTATGTATTCCCGGGCAGGTATAACTCCAAAAATGGTGATATTGATTACGTTCATTAAGTTAACTACGATAATAGTGACTAACCCTTTGTTCATCATGGAAGCAGTGGTACGCCGTATCCAGAAGCTCAGGGCGGCGCAGACGAAACCCAGGATAGATAAATTCAGCACTCCTACCACTGCTGCTTCATTAATGCCGAAGGTTAACCTCGTGAGCCCGGTTCCTACACCAATAATAATAAGGATGAAGGGATGCGGGTAAGCCAGAGTAGAAATAATGAGCGGAACAAACCGCAAATCAAAGATAACGTGCTCTTCCAGTCTGTACCCGAAGAAGGAGCTGATCCAGCCGGCAAAGATAGCGAGCAGCACCCAACTAACCTTTTTAACCCCTTCTGGAGCATATGTAATTGTGTGTTTATATATTAAATTCGCCAGATAAGCCAATGTTATGAGAAGGGCTGTGTTTATAAAAAATATCTTCAAATATTCCATAGCTTCACTCCTACATCATTTATGTAATAGCAAACACTTATCTATACTATCACAGTGGCAAATTGAATTCATGAAACTACAGCTCTATTGCTGTATATCCGAACAGTGCGCGAAGCTAGTTTCTTACAATTAAAGAAGACAAGTGGAAACGGCTTTGCCGTCCTTTTTAAGGACGGTACCGTTTCAGCGAGAAATAGAAGGATAAGTTATCGTGTGAAACATATAAATTCTTATATTTGCACAAATGAACAGGAGCGCAAATCAAATGCGATTTGCGCTCCTGTCTTTCAGCTCTATAGTAGGCTCTTCCTGCCGGTTACAACTTGGGATTTGTCCATAAGACACCGCCTCTTCATGAATATGGGATTATCCTGTCACGAGGCCTGATTTTCCGCTAGCTGCGGAACGACTTCTCCCAGCTATGGTATTCCGCCTCTGCGGCATCCTTGGTATGTCCGTAACGTTCCTGCAATTTACCGACCAATTTATCCTTCTCGCCGTCAATTACGTCAAGATCATCGTCAGTAAGCTTGCCCCATTGTTTTTTGGCTTCCCCTTTAAGCTGCAGCCATTTTCCCTTAACCACATTGTTATCCATTACATGTCATCTCCTTAGCCTTATTTAGGTATCGTTTAGAAGCTCATGTCTAGTAAATACTTAACCGTGCTCCCCGGATATGAATCTGGACAGTCTGCGGAATGAAGTCGTATTTTGTCACATAATAGTCTTTTAAAATGGGTATCAATATATTTTAAAAATTGATATAATCCAGATGTAAATTAATTTTTTGTTCGTTAAGTGATTATTTTCACATGATATTCCCCTCCCTTGTGCTAAAATGCCATCGAAGTAGAAACAAGATGTCTAAATTTTTTTCTAATGCTGACCGATATATGTCAAGGTAATGCTACAATTAGGGTCTAAAGCCTTGGGTACACGTGACATATGTCATTTATAAAGTGATTTTTGTCACTTCCAACGACTATTAAAATGTTTTACATTTTAATATATATATTTTAAACTATTTTTGGAGGTCATATCAAATGAAAAAAGCTTCTGTAATCTTGTCGAGCGCTCTTGTACTCGGTACTCTGCTCGCGGGTTGTGGCAACAACAAGGATGCTAACAACGCTGCACCAACAAATGCTCCTGTAGAAACTACTGCACCAGCTACCAACTCCGGCAGCAACACTGCTGGAACAGAGACTGGAAAATACAAGGACGGTACTTACTTCGGAACTATTGAAGCTGATGCAGAAACCGGCTGGCAAACTTACGCCCTGCTGACTGTAGAAGGCGGAAAAATCACCAAAGCTGATTGGAATGCTTTTAACGTTAAAAACGCAGGCGATCTGAAGAAAAAAGTTTCTGAAGATGGTAAATACGGTTTGGTTGAAAAGGGCGGTGCTCAATCCGAATGGCATGAGCAAGCAGTTAAAGCCGAAGCTTACCTGATCGAAAAACAAGATCCTGCAGCAATCACTGTTGATGCTGAAGGACATACAGATGCAATCTCCGGTGTATCCGTACATGTAAATGACTTTGTCGCTGCTGCTCAAGCTGCACTTGCTGCCGGTCCTGCCGAAGCTGGTGCTTACAAAGATGGCGGATATCATGCAGAAGGCGAAATGGATAAAGAATCCGGCTGGAAATCCACAGTTGACCTGACTGTTGCAAACGGAAATGTTGTTGCTGTTAAATTCAGCGGTTTGAATGCTGCTGGCGACGATAAGAAACAATTCTCTGTAGACGGCAAATACGGCATGAAAGCCGGCGGTGCTTCTGCTGAATGGCATGAAGAAATCGCATTGGCTGAAAAGTATTTCCTTGAAAACAAAGGTGCTGCTCCTACTTTGGATGCCGAAGGCAAAACAGATGCCATTTCCGGCGTTTCTATCCACGTAGGCGAATACTTTACACTGGCAGAAAAAGCACTCGAAGGCGCGAAATAATAATTCGCACTCCTCTTGCAGCTAATCAGACGAATGAGGTGAGTTTCTCTTGAAAAAAATAGTCATTTTGGGCGGCGGCTACGGCGGCGTACTCACGGCTAAGAAACTGGCAAAGAAATTTAAGAACGACAAAGATGTAGAAATCAAACTGATCGACCGGAATCCCTATCACACTCTATTGACTGAGCTGCATGAGGTTTCAGCGAACCGCGCGCCCGAGGATTCAATTAAGATTGATCTGAAGAAAATCTTTGCAGGTCTTAAAGTAGATGTAGTTCTTGACGAAATCAGCAACATTGATTTCAAGAATAAGAAGCTTAAATCCGACAAAGCTACCTATGCTTATGATTACCTTGTAATCGGCACAGGCAGCAAACCTACTTTCTTCGGGATTCCGGGAGCTGAAGAGAACACCTTCTCCTTCTGGTCCTATGACGACGCGGTTGCGCTCAAACGTCAAATCCGCGATATGTATACCAAAGCGGCTCAAGAAAAAAATGCGGCTGTACGCCGTTCCATGCTGACCTTCGTTATTATCGGCGCCGGCTTTACAGGTGTCGAGCTGGTTGGGGAAATGGCCGAACAACGCGAAGAATTGTGCAAAGAGTTCTACATCGACCCATCTGAAGTGCGGCTGATTGTAGCCGATATGGCTCCTAAGATTCTGCCTATCCTGCCGGATAAGCTGATCCAGAAAGCAGAAGCCCGCCTTCGCAAGATGAATGTAGAAATCGTTACAGGCGCCAAGATCACCGAGGTAGGCAAAGGCAGTGTGGCTCTCGGTGAGAAAAACATCGTGGATGCACAGACCATCGTTTGGACAGCCGGTGTTGAAGGCTCGGAAATTGTTGGCAACCTTGAAGTTCAGCAACAAGGACGCAAGCGGATTGTAACGAACGAAAACCTTGAAAGTGTAGACCACAAGAACGTATACGTTGTAGGGGATAACATCTTCTTCATCCCTGAAGGCGAAACACGTCCTGTACCGCAAATGGTTGAGAACGCCGAACAGGCAGCTCCAGTTATTGCCGGCAACATTACCGCCGACATCAAAGGAACTGCCAAGAAGGCTTACAAACCAGGTTTCCACGGTACAATGGTTTCCATAGGCAGCCGCTACGGTGTGGCCAACGTCGGCCTTCCAGGCAAGCTGTTTATGCTTACCGGCTTTATGGCTATGCTCTCCAAACACTTTATCAATATGTTCTACCTGTCCCAGGTTGTTGGTTTCAACAAAGTCTGGACTTATATGATGCATGAGTTCTTCCATGTGGAAAACCGCAAGAGCTTCCTCGGCGGCCACTTCTCCAAACGTTCGCCGAACTTCTGGCTCGTTCCGCTCCGCATGCTTCTCGGGGGCATGTGGCTGTATGAAGGTATCGACAAGATGAAGAAGATATGGGAAGATCCGGATAAGATTTTCTTGATTCCTGCAGCTCCATTCGCTACAGATGCCGCATCATCGGCCAGCGTTGCCGTGGATGCAGTAAAAGACACAGTGGATGCACAGTCGGCTGCTTCTGCAGTTACGACAGCCAAAGAAGCGGTTGAAGCTTTGCCGGTTCCAGGCTTCGTATATGATATTACGAACTGGTTCATGGATCTAATGTTCTACAACAATGACGGAACTTATACGTTCCTGGCTAAATGGTTCCAAATCGGTATGGTTTGTGCCGAAATCGTCTTTGGTATTATGCTTATCGTAGGTCTGTTCACAGCAATTGCTTCGATCGCTACCATCGGTATGGCCGTCATGATCTGGTCTACGAAGATGGCGTCGACGGAAATGCTCTGGTATGTTGGGGCGGCAATCGCCACAATCGGCGGATCCGGCAGCATCTTCGGTCTGGATTACTATGTTCTTCCTTGGCTCAAGAAGCAGTGGAAAAGGATACCGATCGTCCGGCGATGGTATCTGTATACCGACTGACGTTAGGCAGGAATGAAATACCGCTGCAGTTGAATATGATGTTCATAAGAGTAATGTGTCCCTAGGACACATTACTCTCCTTATTTACACAGGTGAAAGTATCTTTCACGTCCTAATTTGTATTTGATCTTCCAGCAAGCAACAATGATTCAAGCAACCGCCTGTCTTTATTTTAAATAATGGTTTTGTAGGGATAATCAAGGCTATGGTTTCTTCCGGCAAAACCGACAAGAAGGAGAGAATAGGGTGAACAAACAACTCATTGAAGATACCTTCCGGCTATTGCAGACTGAAATGTCACCGATTGCCGGAATTCAGTTGCATCTCTCTCCGGCAGAATGTGAGCAGCTGCTCCCGGTACTGGAACGCCATGATCTGGAATATAACCGCAAAGTCCATTTGCTAGGTATTTACACGATTCTTACCATGGCAGCAAGGCGCCATATGGAATGTGTCCCACATCATCCCGACCTGACCCGCAACATTTTGGATGGAGATTACTTATACAGCTTCTACCTTCAGTTTGCGGTGAAATGCCGCGAGCTGGATCTGGTTGCATATTTGGCTCCCTCGATCAAAAAAATGCAGATACGGCGTGCAAATGGAGACTTCACGGATCAAAATCCGGCTGCGGGAATTGAAGGATTCCTTCTCCAAGAGCAAAGGCAGCAGAACCGCACAAGCAAAGCCATTTGACAGGTGGGAATCTTAACTATGAAGCTGCATGAAGCCTTGAATATAGACATCAATGAAATTAACCGCGAAATTGAAAATCTTGTAGCCCGTGACCGGGATGTGCCCAAAAAGTCACAGTTGGCCCAGAGTATTCTTGAGCTGATCGGCTCAGGCGGGAAACGCCTGCGTCCGCTGATGGTCATTGTGGGCAGCCGGTTCGGACGCAAGTCTCCAGGCCGCAGAGCGCTGCAATTATCTGCTGCTGCCGAGTTTATTCACGCGGCCTCTTTAATTCATGATGATATCATTGACGATGCCGAGCTTCGGCGGGGCGGGGCAGCGCTTCATACCAAAACAGGTGTATTATCCGCTGTGCATATCGGAAACTATATGTCCGCCCGCGTCATTGAGCTCTTAAGCAAATATACAGGTGACAAAAACCGCTACGTCCATGATCTATCCTCCGTAGCCACCGCTCAACTATGTCTGGGTGAATACCAGCAAATGGAGCATGCCTACGATTATAATCTGACGTTTGAACAGTATCTGGAGAAATCGCGTAACAAAACAGCACTGCTGATGGCTACCTGCCTCAGGGTAGGCGCACTGTCCGCTGAGAGCACTGAAGAAGTGGCGAATCTTCTCTATGCCTTCGGTGAAGCGCTCGGAATGTCGTTTCAGATCCAGGATGATCTCTTGGACTTCACCCAATCTGCCGAGGTGCTTGGCAAACCGGCCGGAAGCGACCTGCGCAACGGCCAGGTTACCCTGCCCACCCTCTTTGCACTTCAGGACCCTGAGCTGGCCCCTCTCATCCGCAGGATCGGCCCCGGCTCATCCGGGAAGGAAGTCGCCGAGGTACTGGAGCTAATCAACCGCAGCGATGCCTTATCCCGTACCGAGGACGTCAGCCAGAATTACCTGGATCAGGCCTCAGCCATAGTGCAGCAACTTTCCAGCTATCCGGCGAATGCCGACCTGGAGACGCTGCTGCAGTACTTCGCGGGACGTGACCGCTGAAGTCCGGCTTAGGGATCCAATGGATGCTGAATGGAGTAAGCCATTCCCCTAAATACTATGTTCCACATACAAAAGAGAGCCCCACAGCGCGGGCTCTCTTTTGTATGTATTCAACTGTCATACTATTCTTCGCATCCTCACATACTCAAACGGAGTCTGGATTAGGATCCTTGCCCTTTTTGCTATGCTAAAAAGTAAACGCAGCACAGCGTACGTGTGCGTGTGAGCGTGTGCGTCCATGAGCGTGCGTGCGTGAGCATGTTTAGCAATGACACTCGCCTATATTCAACTTCTTTTCTTTGTTGTAGACAGGGGCTGGATAGGACATTTTTGTCCAAAGTGGTGCTGTGATTAGCTATCGGACTCCAGCGACGTTATTTCGAGAATTAACTCAATATCCGTGCTCTATCGGACCGCAGTGCAGTTACTTTGCATTTTCGAAGCCCATTTTGCTGCTTTCTTCAGGAATAAGGTTTCTCCAGTCCGCGTGCAAAGGAAATGAGCTAAGATCAGGTGAATAGCGTCTCCTTAGTCCGGATACAGGAATAAAGGAAAGCTGTCTGCTTTGAATCCTCCTTCCCCACGCAAAAAAGCGCGCAAGCCTAAGCTTTCCGCGCTCTTCTGCCACCCCCCGCTGGGTAGGCATGTTATTTTTTTTGTGTTAGCCTTACGGGGTGCCAAGGCGGATTAGGACGCGGAGCGGAGGGGAAGTTTGGAACTGGAGGAGCGATAGCGCCCGCCTTTATGTTTGGATTTCTACCGCAGACAGCGGAACAAAATTAGGAAATCCAAACATAACAGCGGCCGGAAGTCCAAACATTCCCCGGAGCGCAGCCTTTCCTAATCGCCCGAAGCCTCCATACCCCTAGCTAACGTAAAAATAATCAATCAGCGTACACAGCAATATCACCATACTGATCACCTGATTCAAATTATAAGAAGCCACCTTCATCAGCTTCCGGTTCGACGGCTTGATGATCTTATGCTCCGCCATCAGAAGCAGCGTGGCAATACCGATGCCCACAAGATACATCCAGCCCAGATCACGCCAGAGATAGAGGAACAGCAGAAGCAGGATCATAATGAAATGCAGACCTTTGGAGATCCGCAGTGCATTTTCGAGCCCGAAGAAGCTGGGGATCGACCACAACCCGTGCCGCCGGTCAAAGTCGATATCCTGAGTGCCGTAAATGATGTCAAAGCCGGCTATCCAGAGCATCACGACTGTACCAATCACGAACGGCGTAAAAGCAATATTTCCTGTCACGGCGAACCAGGCACCGATCGGTGCCGAGGCAATGACAAAGCCCAGGTACAGATGACTGAGAAAGGTAAACCGTTTCGTGTAGGAGTAAGTAGAGATCAGGACAATGGCCACTGGCGACAGCAGCAGACAAAGCAAGTTCAGCATCCCGGCAGCGACTATAAACAGCGCGTAGTTGATGACAATGAACAGGATGACTTCCTTCTCCGCAAGCAGCCGCTGCGGCAGATGGCGGTGCGCCGTGCGCGGGTTCTGTTTGTCAAAGGTGCGGTCCACCAGCCGGTTAAAGGCGTTCGCGCCGTTGCGCGCCCCGATTAAGGCAATAAGCCCCCACAGCATCATATGGCCGGAGGGCCATCCCCCGGCAGCCCATACCATCGAGATGATCGCAAACGGCAGCGAAAAGAGCGTATGCGAGAACATAACCAGTTCGCTGAACATTTTCAGCTTGAGCGCGGTGGTTTTGAAAGCATTCAATATAACCATATCATTCTTCCTTTATCTTCATTTCCTGTGAGGGTGTGAGGCTTGAAGCAGCACTTCATTCAGTGCTTTTATCATACCATCAATATCCTCCGCTGTAACGATCAGCGGCGGTTGAAAGGCGAGAACATTGCGGTTCACACCGTTTTTTCCGATCAAATAGCCACGGTCCTTCATCTCTTCCAGCACATCGTCCGTCAGCTCTGCCGCAGGAACGGCGTCGCTGCCAACCAGCTCCGCCCCCAGCATCAAGCCGGTACCCCGCACGTCGGAGATCAGTGCCGGATAACGCTCCTGCAGCTGCTGCAGACCGCGCTTCAGCCGCTCTCCAAGCTCTGCCGCCCGTTCCGCCAGCCGTTCGCCCTCAATATAATCCAATACGGCCAGTGCCGTAGCCGCCGAGACAGGATTGCCTCCGAAGGTGGAGGCTGAAGGCCGGTTCAACGAGGCGGCAATTTCATCCGTAGTCGCGAAGGCAGCCACCGGCACCCCGTTGCCCAGCGCCTTGGCCATGCTGATGATGTCGGGAACCACACCGAAATGCTCCATGGCGAACATGGCTCCGGTGCGGCCATATCCGGTCTGAATTTCATCATCAATCAGCAGCACACCGTATTGGTCCAGCAGCGCCTTGACTTCGCGGAAATACCAGGAGACCGGCATAATCATGCCGCCATTGCCCTGAATCGGTTCGACGATCATCGCAGCAATGTGGTCCCCTTTCTCCTGCAGCACATGTTCGAGGTTCTGGAGCGACCGCACACCGGCCTCTTCCAGCGTAAGTTCAGGATCATACGGGCGTGCAATGAACGTTACATCCTCATCCAGATACTTGTCGGTTCTCCACATTTGGAGGCCGGTGACGCTCATCGTAAGATTAGTCCGTCCGTGCAGCCCGCTTTCCAGGGCAATGAACCCTTTGCGGCCGGTATGCATTCGGGCCAGGAGCAAAGCCCCTTCATTGGCCTCTGAGCCGCTGTTGACGAAGAAGGTCCGGCGCAAGCTGCCCGGCAGCAGCTGCTCGAGCCGTTCCGCCAAGTCCACACCCGGCTGTGTTAGGTAGACCGTGGACGTGTGCTGGAGCTGCTGAAGCTGCTCGATTGTGCGAGCTGTAATCGCCGGGTTGCAGTGGCCGCAGGCCACGACGGATACCCCGGCGAAAAAGTCCGTATATTGCTTGCCGTTCTCATCATAGACAAACTGCATGCTTCCGCGTACCAATTGCGGGGCATCACGGTAAAAGTGTGCGGTGCAGGGATAGAAATACTGCTTTCTTTTAGCGGCTACCCCATCTCTTCCAATGAATTGCTGTTGTTCCATCTATGGTCCTCTCCTTCTGCTGCTCCTCTATAACTCTCTTAATATGGAAAATAAATCAGTGCAATAGTTTGTGAAAAAAATAACTTATCACTCTAGCATTTACCGGTAAAATTACTATGCAGAAACCCTTAAAAATTTAAATATCAATTAAACTGCAGCGAACCCAGGGTATAACCTGCATACACCGGCTTCAACCCGCCGAGCAGCTCTTCTTTTTCCAAAGAACCGTTGATTGCTGCCTGATAAACCTTAATAATACCTCGCAGCTCTTCCACACTATAGGTCGCTCCTTCAATCCGCAAGCTGGTAATGCCAAGGCCCTTCATCTCCTCCACCATAGGCAGATAGCAAAGCTCCTTGGAGAACAGCAGGTGGCAGCGGCCGTATTGGTCACGGTACACCGGATTCTCGCCTTTATCCGTCTTCAGCACCAGTACCTCATTGCTTACATACAGGTTGTCTTCTTCACCAATCGGCTCCATCACCTCGGTATTCTCGAACAAATCATGCTCCATATACATCAGCGCCGGTGTGCCGTGAACGACAACTTCGAGCGGCAGCTCGCAACGGGAGGTAAAGGATGCAAAATGCTCCATCGTCATTTCCGGTGAAACCGTTAGCTTAGCCAGTCCCAGTCCGGCATACAGCCCGGCAGAAAGATGATTGTATACATTCAGATTGGCGTCCCCGATCATCGGGTATCCCGTCTGGGCGAAACGGCGAATCGCTCCAAGGTTCGTAATCAGCAGCCCGTCAATCGGCAGGCGTTCCCCGTTCAGCAAATGATCGTATTGATCAAAATGCAGCTCCGTCATCATCCGCGGCATCCCAAGGTAGAGCTTTGTCTTTCCTTTTAAGGCGCCAAGTTCCTTAATGTCCTGCTTCGTAAACGGACGGTCCGGCTCAAATACATCACCTGGCAGATATAGATGATCTACACCCAGCTCAAGCACCAATCGGGCCTGCTCCATATTATTCACGCGTACCGCAAGCTCCGGTTTACTTTGCTCACTGCGTCTGCCTTCCGCAAGCCGCTCACGCAGCTGCATTACCCGGTCCACCGATAGCTCCCGCTCTGCAGTAGGTGTACTGAATACCTTGCCTGTGCTGTAAAATTTGCCTGTTCCTTCATAGCGGCGGTTGATGTTTGCCAGTCCCGGCTTGCCAAAAGCATACGCGGTGGAAAAGTCGCGTTTCCGGTTTTGGTGCAGCATTTTGGTATCTACGGTACGGTCAAAACCAATTGGATCCTCAATATAACGGTCAATGGCTTCACCATAGCTGTTTGCGAGCATCACCATGAACTCTTTGTCGCGCATCCGGCCCTCAATTTTAAAAGAAGTAATGCCTGACTCAATCAGCTCCGGAAGATGCTCATACATGAACATGTCTTTGACAGCCAGCGGATATTCAGCCGGGAAGACATAGCCGTCTTTCTTGATCCGGTAATCCCAGCGGCAAGGTTTCATGCATTTGCCCCGGTTGCTGCTCATGCCGAAGACCTGTGAGCTGAAGTAGCAGTTCGCCCCGTGCACAGAGCACATATCGCCGTGAATGAAATACTCCAGCTCCATGCCGCTCCGCTGCCCCAGCAGCTTTGCCGTCTGCAGATCCATCTCACGCGAGGTCACCACCCGGCTTACCCCAAGATCACGCAGCGCGTAAACCATCTCCAGATTGTGCACATTCATCATCACCGAAGCGTGGACCGGAAGCGTAAGCTCCATCTCGCGGATCAGCTCCAGCACAGCCATATCTTGAACGATCAGTGCATCGGGATGAACTCCGTCGAGAAAACGAAGATATTCTCTGGCTTCCTCCACATCGTCCTCACTGAACAGGTTGTTTACCGTAATATATACTTTTTTGTCCAGGCTGTGGGCGATCGCAAGGGCTTCAATAATCTCCTCATGAGACAGGTTGTAGCCTTTGCGCATCATTCTCATGTTCAGCACAGGACCGCCAAAATAGACTGCGTCACATCCCGACTGCACCACTTCCTTGAAAATTTCAAACGTTCCCGCCGGTGCCAGCAGTTCGATTTCCTTGCCATTAAAATAACGTGCCATTTTTGTTTCCCCCTAAAATTACAATAATGCTACTGCAACTCCCATGATGATGAACATAGCGACAAAAACAGTGTCGGCCCAGCCCCACCTGAGGCGGTGATACCGGCTGCGCGGCGCATCCATGCGGAACCCGCGGGCTTCCATGGAATAGACCAAATCCTGAGCGCGCCGGAAGGCGCTGGAGATTACCGGCACAAGCAGCGAGACGAGCATCCGCCCTTTTTCCTTAAGCGGCAGCTCCTTCAGGTCGGCTCCGCGCGAGGCTTGCGCCTTCATGATGATCTGCGATTCGTCGAGAATCGTCGGAATGAAGCGCAGGGCGATGCTGATCATCAGCGTAATCCGTTCCGGCGGCAGCCCCAGCTTTTTGAACGGGGTCAGGATGCCCTCCAGACCCCGGTTCAGCTTCGCAGGTTTTGTAGTGAAGGTAAGCAAGGCCGTGAAGGTGATCAGGAAAAACATGCGGATGACGGAAAACGCGGCCAGCCGCAGCCCGCCTTCATGCAGCGAAAAAGAGCCGATAGAGAACACCGCATCACCCTCCTTAACGGTCAGGGCCTGAACGACAAAGATAAACAACATTAAATAACGCAGCGGCTTGGCCGCCTTGACGAAATATTTAAGCGATATTCGGGTTGATGACATGACCGCTATCGAAAATACGGCCAGCAGCGCCATCGCCATCCAGGAATGCGACAGTAAAATAACAACTAAATATAAGATCATCCCGATGATTTTGGCCCGGGCATCCAGCTTGTGTACCCAGGAGCCGGTCTCAATGCTGCGCCCGAGCAGCAGCCGATCATTCATAGCTATCCCTCTTTCCTGCAAGGCCCGGGCCCTCCGCTGCTCCAGGCAGCGAAGCAATCAGCTCGGCGAGGCTGCCCGCGGTCAACCGGGGCTTCTCCCCCGCAAGACCGAAGCGGTCGGCAACCGCCCGCCAGTAGCGGAGCGACTGCGGCACCGTCAGGCCGCAGCGTTCCAGAATATCCGAATCGGCGGCAAGCTCCTGGCTGCTGCCTTGAAAAGCCAGTTCGCCTTCCTTAAGCAGCACCCAGCGGTCGGCATAGGGAAGCAGCTCATCCATCCGGTGCGTCACGATGATAATTGTCCGGCCCTGCTCGCGGCAGAGCCGCTCCAGCAGCCCGATCAGCTCCGCCCGGCTGATCGGGTCGAGTGTCGCTGTCGGTTCATCCAGCACAACGATATCCGGGTCCATGGCCAGCACCGAAGCGATGGCCGCCTTACGCATCTGTCCGCCGCTTAGACGGAACGGATTGCGCTCCAGCAGTCCAAGATCGAGCCCCATGTCCGTCATCGCCTTGCGCGTGCGCTCCTTGGCTTCTTCAAGACTCATGCCAAAGTTAAGCGGGCCGAAGCATAGATCCTTCTCTACCGTCTCCTCAAACATCTGCTGCTCGGGAAACTGAAAGACCAGACCGACCCGGCGGCGCAGCGGCAGCAGCTTCGGAGATTTCTCGCCGGCGCGGATAGTCACATCAAGCACACTGACCGTCCCCTCCGTCGGCTTCAGAATTCCGTTGAACAGCTGCAGAAGTGTCGATTTTCCCGAGCCGGTTGCCCCGGCAATGCCCACCATCGATCCGCTGGGGATGTTAAGATTAATCCCGTGCAGCGCTGTCTGCCTCCAGAGGCTCCGGTCCGCGTAGGTGTAGCTTACTTGTTGTAGTTGTATGGCCATAATGTGTCTATAAGCTCCTTTTCACTGGCGGGAACATCCACCTTGATCCCCAGGTTCTGCAGTTCACGGGCAAGCTGCCAAGGATACGGCTCCCGCAGGTGGCACTTCTCCAGAAGCTCTTCATTCCGGAACAATTCCGCAGGGGTTACATCTGCCGCCAGTCCACCCCCGTGCAGGGCCAGCACGCGATCCGAGGCCAGGATTTCATCGGCATCGTGTGTAATCATTAGAAGGGTATAGTTCCCTTCCGCGCGCATATCCTGCAAAATGCCCATCAGCTCGTTCCGGCTTCCTTCGTCCAACATGGAAGAGGCCTCGTCAAAGATGACGATGCCTGGCTTCATGGCTAGAATGGAGGCAATGGCGACCCGCTGCTTCTGGCCTCCCGACAGCTCGCCGGGATGCTTGGCCAGCAGATGGTCGATCCCCAGCTTCATGGCATAGGATTTCAGCCGTTCTTCCATCTCCGCGTAGGGTAAACACAGCCCCTCCAGGCCGAATACGATGTCTTCCTCTACCGTTGCCCCGATAAACTGGTTGTCAGGGTTCTGGAACACCATGCCAATGCACTGACGGATCGTTCCAATATTCTCTTCCTGCAGTTTATGGCCGCAGATGAAGATATCTCCGGCACTTTTAGGCAGCAGGGCATTCAGCAGCTTGACCAGCGTTGACTTGCCGCAGCCGTTCGGTCCCACGATGCTTACCCATTCCCCCTGCTGGATAGACAGTGTAATATTCTGGAGGATAGGGTGCTCCGGGTTATATCCAAACGATACGCCTGCCAGTGAGATCACTGGCGGTTCCGCTCCAGCTTCCAGCTCATTGTTAAATTCATTCATGTTAGTCATCCTTCCCAGCTAGTGACCCGTTCCGCCCAAGAACTCTTCAAACAGCGATATTTTGGATAACGAGGCTACCACATACCGCACCGCGAAACCGACGACAATCCCCGTCACCACTCCGGTAATCAGCAGCATCGGAAAGTAGTAGAACGTGCTCGATGATTTCAACACTATGGAAGCGGCGAGCAGCTGCCCTGTGTTATGGGCCAGTCCACCGGCAATACTGATCCCAATGACACTGAGTCTTTTTCCGCCAAAACGGACGAGCAGGTACATGACAACAAAGCTGAACAATGAACCAAACAAGCTGAACAGCAGACTTGAGAAGGTACCCAGCAAAAATGCGGTAAGCAAGGTCTTGAGGATTACCAGTACAAATGCGTCACGTGCGCGCAAAAAATAAATGCAGGTCAAAATCATAATGTTGGCAAATCCCAGCTTGGCACCAGGCATCAGCCCCATCCCTACGAGTGGAATCTGGGCTTCCACAATACTCAGCACAACCGCCACTGCAGCAAAGAGTGCTACAATCACCGTTCTTTTCAGGGCCGTTGAAGACTCACTACTGGACATAGGCATCTATATCATCTCCTCCCGACGCGCCTGCAATTTCTACTAATACCCTGTGCGGCAAACAGACGATCGTCTGCTTGGGCAAGGTAATAAACCCAAAACCTAGACATACCTTATCGGGACAGTCGGCGTCATACATTTCAATACCATAATCATGCACTTTTAAAATGTTATACCCACGATCGGTACGGACTTCTACCGTTTGATCTTCCTCTGTAAGCTGAACCGTCTTGAACAGCTTGCCGTCCACCATTATATTGGCCACAAGATTTTTCCCCGGGCCGCCTTTATCGTCTGTAAACCACCTCGGTGCAAGAAAAGCGAGAGCGGCAATGAGCACGATGGAAACCAGCAGCACATCTGCGCGTTTCATAAAATTCTCCCTTATTTTTTAATTAAAATCCAGACTTAATAATTATAACGGTCTACCCTCAATCCTTCAATGAATGTAGTCGTTAATTGTCGGTTTTAAAGACCAGTTCACAAAATAGGCACGCAACGAGAAGCGGATACCTCCATAAATTGGATGGTATCCGCTTCCGCAAGAAATATTAGGATAAACAGCAAGCAACACCCTGCTTGCCCGTTTCACCCCGCCCTTCCGGGAACATCCTCTTCTTCTGAACTTGCCGTTTTTCCGAAGTATGCCAGGAATAATCCGGCGAATTCAGGATCCCACTGGCTCCCTCTGCCCTGTTCCAGAATAGCCAGCGCCCGTTCATGATCCATCCCTTTCCGGTAGGGGCGGTCCGATGTCATGGCGTCGTAGGCATCGGCTACGGCAATGATTCTGCCATGCAGCGGAATGGACATTCCGACAAGGCCATCCGGATAACCTTTGCCGTCGTAACGCTCATGATGTGAGCGGACTCCACTTATGTAAGGCGCCATCTTCTCCACAGGCTCAATCTGCCGCAAAATATTTTCCCCAAGCACCGGATGGCTCTTAATCTGATCAAATTCCTCATCCGTAAGATTTCCCTCTTTAAACAGGACATTGTCGGGCACACCGATTTTGCCGATGTCATGCAGCAGAGCTGATTTCCGCAGGTCATCGAGCCTTTGACCCGTCAGCCCCGCCAATTGTCCAATAATGACCGAGTACTCCGCCACCCGCAGTGAATGTCCCGCGGTATAGGAATCACGGGCATCCAGAGCCACGGCAAGCGTGGTGAAGTAGCTGTCCAGAAGCTGTCTGTTCTGCTGTTCCCGGGCCTGAAGCCCCCGCACCATCATATTAAACCCGGCCACCAGCTTGGAAAATTCATCGGAATATTCATCCTGCACCTGCAAGAGGCGCCCGTCCTTGACGTTATTCATTGCCTTGTATAGTTCATTGATCGGGTGTTGAACGCTGTTAGTCAGGAGCCAGGCGGCAATGGAGGAGAATAATGTACCTACCATCAGCACCATCCCTGCCCAAGCCCAATAACTCTGCAAGCCGGCAAGCGAACTGCTGTTGAGGCTGTCCAAACGGATATGTGTTGCCATGATGAAAAGAAACAGCGGAAACGTCCCGATCAGCATACAGCTGATCAGAAATTTTGGGCGGATGGCTACAAATACATGCCCTTCCAGCGAGAAATCCACATTATACATATCCAAAGCCCGGTTTCTGAATTCTTTAATTAGCGGAACAATGGCCGAGCAGGTCAGGAAAAATTCGATCAGCGCATGCATGCACGCCACCAGAGTCGCCCCGACCATGGCCAGCAGCAGATAGAAATAAGGGAGGTTGATTAATCCGGTGTGAATCATCCAGAAGGTCATTAGCGCCGCCGGCAAGGATAACCCGAGAAGATGCGGGCCTAGAATCCGCTGTACTGCATTTCTGGGCATTCGATGGGTGTAGAGATAAGCTTCTTCCAGCATGGCCAGCGTAGGCCGCCGTTCTTTCATTGCAGTCCGTATCGGTTTGAGTTGATTCATGAACACACTGACTTCCGTGATTGCCATAATTGAAAAAGAGAGCAGCAATACGATTAGCAGGCGGGAATACTCCACCGCACTTATCTGCAGAGAAGAGAGCAGCAACAGGCTTCCCACCGCAAGTACGGCAATCACGGAGCCAAAAAAATAATTTCTGATCTGCTTCTTCAAAAACACCCCGTATATATTCATCTGTTCCCCCATTTCCAGCCTTACCCTGCTGCTTATGTTCCACTTGCATTACTATATATTCCGTGGTATAATAAAGTAATATTTGTTTTCGTGTATATACATCCCCATCAAGAAGATGTCGGCCGATTGGTACTTTCTATTTATTATCGGCATTTTGGACACAAAATCTTACGTTTTCTTGCATGACTCTTCCTTTTTATGAGACTAAATTCGAACATAGCATTCCGATTCACACTGGCGCGGCCACGGAGCCGCAAGGACAAAAGAGAGGTAGGGCTTTTGTCGTTTTGGAAGGATTATTCTCGCCATACGGCTGCTGGAAATAACAGGGAATTACGACACCCGTTTCGCTCACAAACGGCGGGGGATTAAATATACGAGAAGATATGGACGTGCCGTTCCCCGTTGCAAGGAACGCCGCCATATGTGGAACATATAAGCGCCCGATATCCGCAGCTTGCGGATATCGGGCGCGTCTACTTTCTAGGGGTTTATCCGGAACTAATGTACATAACGGGCAACAAACTGGCTTATTTTGCCGATGTATCCCGCCTTATCCGTATCATACGCAAGTCCATGCCCCGCGCCATGCACTACGAATTTCTCTTTTGGGCTGTTACATACCTCATACAACTCATTCATCACGTGGAAAGGCACGAAAAAAAATTGTCTGCATCGCCATGGATAAACAAAATCGGCACCTTTGCCTTGCGTACCTGCTTCAGCGCCGATGCTTCACTGAAGAAATACCCAGCCTTCAGCCGGGCAAAGAAAGGGCTTTAGATCCTGTAAAATATCCAAATAATCGACATATTTTTACTATCCTTGTGATATACTAGAAATGGTAAACGTTTACAAAAGTCATTTTGTAATTGCAGAATCAGGGATTGATGAGTCACAACTTTTGGATTTTGTAAATTCAATTAAATAAGTTTAAGTTTTTATTGACTCTAAGGAGGGCATATGATTAAAAAAAGCAAAAAAATAGCATTCTTTTTTTTAGTACTTACACTGACTTCAATTTTAGGATGTTCCTCATCTGGAGATGCTGATCTCGCGAAAGCTAATGAAAAAGTTAAGAAGCTTAGTCCTCTCACCGAAATACCCAAAATTGATGGTTTGGATATAAAGGAAATAGTTGTTAAAAGGGGATTAGAAACCGATAAACTCCCTCAAAATACAGTTATAATAACTTACACCGACAATAAGGGTGAAAAAGAGAAAGAAGAAGCTTATGATAAAAGTATTGAGTTGCTTTATGGTCCATATGAGGGCGACAAAGTATTTACACTTTCTGTAAGCGACATTGAAGTAGAATTCGCTAATAACATGAACACAAAAACTGTAAATGGTCTCGACCTTCTCTATACAGAAATTAATGATTCATTATTAATATATGCTCGTCATAATGGGCTCTCGTACACTTATGAAGCTCAAATAACAAATAAATACGCCAAAGACAAACAGTTCGAATTATTCTCAAAAGCAATCACTTACAATGAAACTGATTAGAACATCTTTTTATCAATATGCTTCCCTCATTCTTAAAAGTATCATCTTTCTATCGTAAAGTACAAAGCGATAGAGAGATGATACTTTAATGATCATGTGATACATTGCGCAATACATTAACAGGTACATAACTAATACACTCGATCGACTCAGGGAATAAACACACCCGAACGTAGGCGCGTCTACTTTCCCGGGGTTATTGGACTACTTCACGTACCGGTTAACAAACTCACTTACCTTGCTGATATATCCCGCCTTATCCGTGTCATACGCAAGTCCATGCCCCGCGCCATGCACTACGAACTTATCCTTGGGGCTGCGGCATGCCTGGTACACTTTGTCCATCATGGCATAGGGTACGAACTTATCGGCATCGCCATGGATGAACAGGATCGGCACCCGTGCCTTACGCACCTGCTTCAGCGCTGATGCCTCACCGAAGAAATAGCCTGCTTTCAGCCGGGTAATCAGACTGGCAATCTGCACGAAGGGAAAGCTTGGCAGATGATACATCCGCCAGAGCTGATAAGAGAGCTGTGCTTTGACCGAACTATACCCGCAGTCGGCAACAACCGCCTTCACCTGCGGCGGAAGCTCTTCACCTGCGGTCATCATCACCGTTGCTCCGCCCATAGACACCCCATGCAGCACAATCTGCGCCTGCGGCCCATTCTCTTCAATGATGTATTCGATCCACTTTACATAATCCCGGCGTTCGGGCCAGCCAAATCCTATGTAATTGCCCGTGCTTTCACCATGTCCCCTGGCATCGGGAATCAGCACATTATAGCCCAGGTTTTCATAATAAATCTTGGCGTAGGCCCCCATATCCTTGGCTTTGCCGGAATAGCCGTGGGCAACGATTGCTGTACGTCCGGCTGCCCGCTCTGACGGCAGATAATAACCCCGCAGCTTCAGTCCATCCTCTGAGCTCATGTCGACATTCCGGAAGCTCTGCCGGGCGATCCACTCCGCCCCTTCTCCCCAGGATGCCCCGGCCACCGGCGGATCTACCTTCAGCGCGGGTGATTTCGCCAAAAACTCCTTAGGCGCCCGATGGATCGCCACTCCATAGAAAAAGAAACCCGCATAGGTCAATCCTCCGGCAATGAATATAATAATCGCCAGTATAATTACACTCCACATGAATATTCTCACCTTTCCTTCTCGTAGCTGTGGGATACTCCAGTCACAATCATGCGGGCTCCGCAATGATTTCTGCATAGTATAACATGGTAGCCTCGCCTGCGAGAAATGTACATATAACAGATGGATTGAAATCTAAACCATTGTTGTATAATAACCCTCAAAACGTAAGAAACACCCTATAAAAAGGCCGCTTCCGGGATTTTCTCTCCCGTAAGCGGCCTGAATTATGTTTAGAACATGGCGTCTGGACTGCTATTGGCCCGAGTGTGATTCAATGAAAGCCTCAGCGTTTTCGTCTGCTGGTTCTTGCCGTTCTGCTCAGCAGCAGACCTACTCCGGCAATAGCGAGACCGGTAATATAATAAGGTGCCGGGCTGGCTTCACCCGTTTGCGGCAGACTCTCGGCTGGATCCACAGTCCCCAGCGGAATTTCTTCATCAAGAATAATTTCTTCATCCGGTACCGAAGCAGGTACTGGGACAGTCGCTGGAGTAGTCTCCGGCGTTGGCTGCACAGACGAAGGTTTGGTCACAGGGCCCAAAGGCAGCGGATCCTCATCAATCGTAATCTCCTGATCGTCATTCGTACCAATCACCGTTGGTGTCGGAGATGGCGTCGGGTCTACCGTTGGTGCTACACTCGTCGGTGCTGGCGTTGGGTCTACCGTTGGCGCTACACTCGTCGGTGCTGGCGTCGGGTCTACCGTTGGCGCTACACTAGTCGGCGCTGGCGTTGGGTCTACCGTTGGCGTTACGCTTGTCGGCACTGGCGTCGGGTCTACCGTTGGCGCTACACTCGTCGGCGCTGGCGTTGGATCTACCGTTGGCACCGGTGTTGGTGTCGGTACCGGCGTTGGCGTTGGTGTCGGTACCGGCGTTGGTATTGGTGTCGGCGTCGGTGTTGGTATTGGTGTCGGTGTTGGCACCGGTGTTGGCGTTGGTATTGGTGTCGGCGTCGGCGTCGGTGTTGGTATTGGTGTCGGTGTTGGCTCCGGCGTTGGCGTTGGTGTCGGTGTTGGCTCCGGCGTTGGCACCGGTGTTGGCGTTGGTGTCGGTGTCGGCTCCGGTGTTGGTGTCGGCGTTGGTGTCGGCGTCGGCGTCGGCGTCGGTGTAGCCGTTGGTGTTGGTGTCGGTGTCGGCGTTGACGTTGGTGTCGGTACCGGCGTTGGTATTGGTGTTGGCGTCGCCGTCGGCGTTGGTGTTGGTGTCACTGTCGGTGTCGGTGTCGGTGTCGGTGTTGGCGTCGCCGTCGGCGTCACTGTCGGTGCCGCCGTTGGTGTCGGTGTCGGTGTCGGTGTTGGCGTCGCCGTTGGTGTTGGCGTCGGTGTCGGTGTCGGTGTCGGTGTCGGCGTTGGTGTCGGTGTTGGTGTTGGCGTCGCCGTCGGTGTTGGTGTTGGCGTCGCCGTCGGCGTTGGTGTTGGCGTCGCGGTCGGCGTTGGTGTTGGTGTCGGTGTTGGCGTTGGCGTCGGTGTCGGTGTCGGTGTCGGTGTTGGCGTCGGTGTCGGTGTTGGCGTCGGTGTCGGTGTCGGTGTCGGTGTTGGCGTCGGTGTTGGCGTCGGTGTTGGCCCGACTGGCGGCACCGTTCCCTCAAAGGTATGATGATGCATCTGAATATAACCGCTGAATCCTTTTGCAATAAGGGTACCATGCAGCTCAGCTCGGCTGAATGCCACAAAGGCATGAGGCGCTAACATGGTGCCTTCAATGGTTGTGTTGCCATTTGCTACAGAAGAAGCTTCGTAGAAGTTGAACAGCACATTGTGAGGTTTGCCGTTCCACATTTGAAAATCCGGAATGACGACCTTATTCCCGCTTACATTGATAATTACCGTGGCATTTCCTGCAATGTTGAACTGGAGACCGTTGGTAACCGCCAAATCCGCAGCAGTCAAATGAATGACATTAAAGGAATCCGGAGCGTTAATCGTCATTTTCCCTCCATCTCTGACAAAGGGCTGTGTTTGTTTCAGAGCAGCGAGTTCACTCGAACGCTGAATCAAAAATTGCTCCTCAGCTTGAAAGTCGATCGGATGACCCTGCCGCGTGCCTCCCTTAAGATCGGCTCCTGAACTTTTCATGCTGCCTCCATATACAGAGGTGCCATAAACTGTTCCATTTGAAAAGTCGATGTCTTTGCCGGCGATAAGCACATCTCCACCTACAGCATCCTTGGATACGCCATATCCTTGAAGAGTAATGTTCCCTGCAGCAGCAAGCCGTCCGTGGATCTGGTCATTGCTTTGCGCGAAATCTCCAAAGATAAAGGCGTTGAAATTCCCGGCGACTCCCAGCACCGGTGTTGGGGTGTACGGCATGCTTGCCGCCGCCTCTGCATTGATCCCCGGATGAAGCATATTGCCGATGGTTAAAATCCCCGTCAGAATCAAGGCTAATAATTTGTTCTTCAACAATGATATGTACCTCCTATGTAACTATTCTATGAATGCACAGATTGGCCCATAACAACAAAAAGACCGCCAAGAAGGGTTAGCTTCATGGCGGCCGGACGATCATGGCACCTTTAGAGTGCTGTAGATTCCTGACTTTGCGTCCCGCTCTTTCGAACGGTTTGCGATTATACATGAGAAGTTGGTAACAGTTGTTTTCTATGTAGTCTATGACTTTTGTTACTTTCGGACTAGGATTAGTCTATCTCTTCACCCTCTCGTTTGTCAATCTATTCCTTATTTTTTCGATAGATTCTCTGCAAAAATCCTCAATCCCGCTTCACCTAAGGGTTTCGTTGTATTCACCGATCACATAAAACAAATTTTCAATATTAAAAATTAGTATATTCGAACCACTTTTCAACCCATGGCGAAACGGCAAAAAAACTGTCGCCAGCACTTGGCAGCAGTTTTTGGTCATTTTCAATTTACACAAGTCAGCGGGCAACAGCCGGACTCAGAATTTGTATATTTTATAACAGCTGAACCCAGCCGATCATGGACATCCATATTGGAACACTTAAAAACAACCCGAACAGCAACCCGCGGCGGAGACTTCCCTCATAATTCATCACAATTCTCCTTTTTAATGAACTTTATTTTTCAATATTTATTATTTCAATTTTAATATAAAATAATTCTTATAATTATTTTGTGAATTATGTCACATTGTTTAGTTGTTTAGAAATTCCATTGATTAATTTTTGAATAATCGGTTAAAATACGAATATACGTTCTTATTAGAGGTGATTGAATTTATGCATAGAGCGGAGAGTAACGATAATACACTGGTCAAATCCTATATATTGCTTCCGCTGATTTTATCAGCCTTTGAACGGGATTCAGCCATTATGTCGACACAACTGCGGACCCCCGCTCCATACATGGATGTTCTCCGTACTGCTGCGAATGCAGCCACTGCCGATCTGAGGGATGTGCGCGCCGAAATGAGGAAACGCGGAGTTAAGGTCTATGAACAGCAGCGGCTCCAGGTCGGCATCGAGGCCAAATTTATATGCCGGGGATATCATGAACGGATGCTGCTGCTGGATGACGTCATCGCTGCACAGGCCGCTATCCATATGCGCAAATACCTGGGACTCGATATCTCCGGCTACCACAGCTATGAGGAACAGTACAAAATCAAATCCGGCCCTCAAGCAAGCCTGTAGCCTTTGGTGCGTTGAAGAATAAAAAACAGGCCTTGCCATGGGAGTCGGCAAGACCTGTAAAGTACCCGCTATAAATTACATTAAAACCTTCCAATAGCCCAATGTGCCGAAAATAACGACCAGCGCCACGGGATATAGAATTCTCCGGCTTACCTTATCCTTAAACGTAAGAAATAAACATAACATGCAAAGCCACGCAATAAGAAGACTGCCCATTTCCTATGCATACGCTCCTTCCTGAGCCCATTCATACCTGTATTCCACCGAACCGCCGGTACCGTCATAACATTTTCCGTCTATCCAATTAGACTTGCCGATCTGAAATTCCATAAGCGCTTCACCGCTTTCTTTGCGGAACAGGATGCTCCCAGAAGCCCAGTCGGCCCTTAGCCGGAATGTTGTCCTCCAGCGGAGTGACCCCCGTCAATTCCCAGGCAAACCGGCCCTCCCTATAATCTCCAAAGATATATTCGCTGCCGTAGGGCCAGCCTTCTTCAGCCATACCAGCTGTAACTTCATAACAGTTTATCAGCGATCCTGTCGCTATAATCGCTCCGGCAGGCAAATTGTCCGCTGTAAGACCATGACGGGCGAGCACCGATTGGAAAGGCTCCCGTAAGCATACTTCCTTATCAATCTTCAAACCGGCATGAATGGCGATTTCACCCCGGTAAGCCGTTCTCCAGGAACGGGTCTCGAATGATTTTTCACCAAGAGCAATGAGCGTGGCCCAAGGCTGCCGTATAGTCAGGCATCGCATAACATCCTGCCCCCTCTCTGCAACAAAGGAAAGGCGCAGCCCACCGGGAATCCGGAAAACCGCGCCGCATATAGTTTTTTTAAGATGCTGGTGAAGGAAATTGCCCCCGGCTTAAGCATTATGAGCGTAACCCACACCTATCTATAAGGTTCAATTAGGTTCTGTATGATCTTTGCGGCGCTTCACTTCTCATTATAAGGTTCAATAAAGTTTTGTAAAGTTTCTCTCGACGGTAGAAGAAACGGCAGATGGCTGGCTGCCTATTCCAAGGTTAAAGCTCCGGCTTTGCTTGATGCTGCAACTTTTTCCAAATCAGTAAGTCTAAATAAAAAAAAGAAAAGGATGGATTAACTTGAAAAAAACATTATTTTTGTTTTTTACTGTATTGTTTATCTTTTCAATCGGCGGTACAGCGAATGCTGCTAACCCCCTAAAACTAAATGTAAACGGGGTAATACAGGATGAGTTCCCTTCTCCATTGGTTAGAAAGAACGTGAGTTATGTTCCTATTCGCACTGCGCAGTCTTTGGGTTATAAGGTGACCTGGAACAGCAAATCCAAAACGGTTTTGATTGTTAACCCTAATACTTCGGATACATTGAGCCTTGCCGTCGGCAGTGGTATTGCGAGGATGAATGAGAAAAAACTAGAATTAGATACGCCGCCTCTTGTTGAGAAAAACACCGTTTATGTCCCGTTACGGTTCATGAGCGGAAGTTTCGGAACGCTTGTTCATTGGGATTCGAAGAATAATGGTATTGTGATTATTTCTCCAAATCCGGACATTCAGAAAAAATTGAACAGCGGCGATTTGGCTAAAGCAAGGTTAGCCGTCATTGGTTTGCCGCGGGTTCAATTTTACTATTCCACTGTGCATCCGGAAGGCCCTATGACTAGTTTTATTTACACTGAAAATGACTATTCTAAGTTGTATTTCATACACAGCGATAGCGTTTATTATTACGAGTTAAAGAATGGATACATGAGCCTTGTTTGGGAAGGTCAGATGTCGGCTAAGACTCAGGAAAACTCATCTAGTCCTTTGGCTAAATTTTTGGGTACAGGCATAGATACTCTCTGGGGGGAGCAACCAAAATTAACGTCTAGGCTCATCTACTTTGAAGATAGAATATTCCCCTATGATGAAGGAGAATATGGAATTATTGGTGTGGATGGATCAGTAGAGTTCTCTCATAAGGTTGTAAACCCTAAACAATTGAGTGACATTATCGTTAATTTCAAAGAAGAAAATCAATGAACATTCCCTCCTTACGAATGTAATACATCCAAACAATTATTATTGGGCATTCGCCGTCAACAATTTAGGTTATAGTCCATAGACTGTTGTCAGGATGTATAATCTGAGGAGGTATTATTTTATGGAAGCAAATAATTATCAACAAGTCGCTTGGAGTTGCATGAATAAGTACGTTGGTGTAACTACTACGGATGGTCAGTCTCATGATGGGTTTATTGCCCATGTAGACCAGGATTTCGTTACTCTTGCTATTCCCACAAACGAGATGTTTCAGGGTATGCCTGCGCAAAACTCTACCTACAGACAATTCGGGTTCCATCCAGGTTTTTTCCCCAGACGCCGCTTTATCCAGAGACGGGTCCCTTTTGGCGCCATTACTGCTTTGTTCTTACTCCCGTTTTTTATTTAATGACAGGAGGGAGGGAATTCCCCTCCCTTCTCCTATGCCAGCCCCTCAAAATAACTGTTGTCGTGTAACCGATATCCCCGCTGTGCAATCTCTACATATTGTGGTCCCCTCTGGAATCCGTTTACTCATTCATCCTGACCGCCATAATCCCGCAGTTCCCAATGAGACAAGCTAGTGAAGCATGTATTACAACTCTTGGCGGCCAGCCGTCTCTAAATGATTGCCTCCCTGCGGACGAACTCCTTGGAATAGCTGCATACCATATCTCAAAAACTATGGGAGGCTAGATATATGACACGTTTACTCGATGCTCGGACTTCTCAAAACGCTAGCATTGCCGGCAGCATGAATGGCGCAGGATTGACAGCAAACCAAAATGTATTAATTGGCCAGATTGGATTAACCACTGCCGGATCTCAGGGCCCTATTAGGGTACAGTTCAATGGCGTCGCAACTTTTTTTGTGTTTTCAGGAGGATTTATCACGTTAAACCTGTTTGTGGTTAGGGGGAGTGCAGCTACTGATCCCATAGTTGCTTCAAACCGGCTTCAATTAAATCCCGGTGCAACAACACCTACTAATTTGTTCCCACTTTACTTAATAGGCTCTGACTACAATCCCGCTCCAGCAGATGAGATCATCTATTCCTTATTTGTGAACAGCACTGTAAACGTTAACCGTGTCGGACCTGAAAGTTTTAATGGGTGTGCTTATTCAGACTAGCGCTTAGCTCTTGAAGAAATTCTCAATGGTCACTTTACTGATGTGTAGCCTCTTACTGACCCCTGGCGTTAGCGCCGATCCGGAAGAGAAGGAACAATTATGCAAAGACGCTCTACTTACTGCACTAAATCCAGCGATCCAAAATGCAGTAAACGGATATTTTGGCTCTCCGCGGCAATACGGACTGTATGATGCAGAGATCATAAAAATCGAACGTGTACAAAAGGGCGGGTTCTTGTTCAACGTAACCGTCAAGGTCAAAACTTTTGTGGGTCCGCATAATCCGCCATATGGTATTGAGACAATGACCCTAGCTGTTGATCCAGGCAATTCTATGGTGATTGATTACCAACACAAGGATCAAAGATAAAAATCAATCCAGGTACCCACTGATCCAGAGCCTCTTGCTCTGGGCTGGTGGGATGAGGACATGCAAGGCCGGAGTGGATACCCTCACAAAGGAACATTCTGAATTCCCCAAGAACCCATTCGACTGTTCGCGATCTCTATAACTTCGCTTGCCCGAAAATTTTGTTATTATAGTAAATAACTAGGATTTTGGTAATCAAAGACCTGGAGTGATATTTAATCATTCAGAATAAGCGGGGCATACAAGATGAAAAAAATATTGACTATTTTATTCATGGTTTGTGTAGTAGCTCTAACTTCATCATGTACGATTGTAGAGGACGCAAGAGATAATAGAGAGCCTAACATTATAATTCTAACTGGTAACTACAGATTATTTCAGAGCAATGATGAGATAAATTTTATTAAGGGTAAGCTGGATGAGGACCCGGTTAAGGTCGATTCTTTTATAGAGGAAGTGGGCTGGAATAAAAAATATATCGCCTTTAAGCGTATTACGTTGGATCAAAAACATGAGGAAGGCATTCTCGATGTGTCAACCGGGAAAGTAATTCTTGCTGAAGATAAAGAGACTGTTATTGAGCAACTTCACGGGCTGGGCGTTAAAGATCTTGAACTGTATCCCGTAAAGCAACTTATAGAAGAGAAAAAGAAAAAGCTAGAGGCTGAATAATAAGATGAAACATAATCCCCTTTAATCAGCAACTGGACCTGCCTCAGTTAATGAACTACCGTATGTCCACACCACGCACCATAACTTCTGCAACCGGATCACTGATAATCCTCTAATGGCTAAATCACTCAATATTAAAGATTTCTTTAGAAAATACCCCTAAAGTTCTTTAAATTTTAACTCTATTATTGGGTTCATTGATAAACCCATTTAGGAGTTGAGAACTTGACCCACCCTAGCAAACAATCCTCCCATTCAGTATGGCTTTCCCTGTTATGGCTTTTAGCAATTCCTGTATTAAATATTTTCTATGGCATACTGAACCGGCCTGGGGAAAATGTGTATAGCCTCGCAACGAATCTAGATCTCCTATTGCCCTTTGTCCCTTCTTTTATTATCCCTTATGTATTATGGTATCCGTTCGTTACTGCAGTACTAATTGTACTTGCGTTTAGGAACAGGGGAATCTATTATCAAACGCTAATTGCGCTTTGTAGCGGCCTGATCCTATCTTATATCGTCTACGCCCTGTTTCAAACAACTGTTCAACGCCCAGAGGTACTGACTGAGACAGACTTTATCCACCGTCTAATTTCGTATGTGTACAGTCATGATCAGCCATTCAACTGTTTTCCGAGTATTCACGTTTTAACCAGTTTTCTGATGCTTCGAGGAACAAGCGTATTTGGGCGAATGGTTTGGTTGTTTACTGCCACAATGTCCATTCTTATTATTGTGTCTACTGTGCTGGTGAAACAACATGTATTGGCGGATATTGTTGGGGGTATTCTGGTCGGCGAGCTGTGTTTCCGATTAGCAGGCACTGCCATATTATTCGTACAAAAAAGCCAACAATAGCGTCCTTTATATTTCCTTTAGAAATATACTCGGTAATTCCTTAATATTTTTCATTACTATTTCTATATCAAAACAAGACAAGGAGGTGAAATGTGGTCAGTAATACGATCTTTGAGCTCATCAACCAGTACGGCTATCTGTTTTTTTATTTGGCCTTCTTCTTAGGTCCCTTTGGAATCCCTGTCCCAAATGAAATTACGATCCTCACTGGAGCCATTCTAAGCCACAATGGTGTTTTAAACTCGTGGATGACATACTTCTGTATTTTATCAGGATTATTAACTTCTATTACGCTATCTTACTTTGCGGGGAAATTATTCGGGAAAAAATTGAAAAACAGATTCCATAATAATAGCTACTTCCAAAAGGCAGAAATGATTTTGAAAAAAAGAGGGGATTGGGCCATGAGTATCGGTATTTTCTTTCCAATCATCCGATACATTCTTCCTCTATTAATCGGACTAAGCGGCGCACATTTTAAAAAATTCGCCCTTATTTCATATTCCAGTGCTTTATTTTGGACAATAGCGTTTTTTACTGTTGGTAAGTATTTTGGTCATCATATATTTCACTTCTAATCGCTTCCTATGTCCATCCGTATTCATACAATTAATTTACAGTTAATGGAGGAAAATCAGTTGGATTCCAATGAATATATTATATTTTTACGAAGCTTTATTCATAACCCGAAAAGAGTAGGAAGTGTTATACCGAGCTCTCGGTTTCTCGCGGCTAATATGGTTAAACATGCGCCATGGCACGAGGTTAAAGCAGTCGCGGAGCTCGGGTCGGGTACAGGTGCTATCACCCGTTTAATCCATACCCAGGTGAGTGAAACAATGAAAGTGTTATTGTTTGAGATGGATGAGAACATGAGGAATAATTTACAGACAGACTATCCAGCATTCTCTTGTCATTCCAACGCAGCTCACTTAGTAGAAACTATGAAGCAAGAAAATATTAATCAACTGGATTGTATTTTTAGCGGTTTACCTTTTTTTAATTTTGAGCGTGATTTGAGAGATACCTTGGTCGAACAGATCTATCAAGCACTCAAACCTGGAGGACTGTTTATCGCATTTCAATATTCACTTCAAATGAAAAAGCAGCTTTCCGATAAATTTATCATTGAAAAAATTAATTTCGTGCCTCTAAATATCCCTCCCGCTTTCGTTTACATCTGCCGAAAAAGGGAAACAACTTAAATGAATTATGACACTTAAACTCATTCCATTGAACAATTTGGTTATACAGCGTGTACCTTCATTCTACCAAGTCAAAAAAAGAAGGAGCATTCGGTAATGAATACAGTTCTTATTGTAGATGATGATGTTGAGATCCGAGATGTCATTCATGTCTATTTACGCAATGAAGGATACCATGTAATTGAAGCAGCCGATGGCGAAGAAGCGCTGAATGCAATAAAAACAACATCTATTCAACTGGTTATCCTAGATGTGATGATGCCACGAATGGATGGGATCAAAGCATGCCTTAAAATAAGGGAAATATCGAATACTCCGATTATCATGCTTTCAGCCAAGGAAGAAGATATTGATAAAATCACAGGTCTGACTACCGGGGCTGATGATTACATGATCAAACCTTTTAATCCGTTAGAATTACTCGCTCGTGTAAAAGCTCAGCTACGGCGTCAATCATTAATTGGAAAAGAAGAATCAAATTCTCTTATTCTTATTAAAGACCTTGTGATAGATAAAATTAAACATTCCGTGAAATTAAAAGGAAACGAAATTTCGTTGACCCCTTTGGAGTTTGCTATTCTGGTGCTGTTAGCTAGCCACCCTGGACAGGTATATAGTGCGGATAACATATACGAAAGTGTGTGGAAAGAACCATATAGATATTCTGATAATACCGTGATGGTTCACATTGGGAATTTGCGGGATAAATTAGAGGAATTCCCAAGAAATCCTCAGTACATTAAAACTGTGTGGGGAGTTGGCTATAAAATTGACTGAACAACAAAAGCCAAAAGGTAAAAAAAAAATTCAGGTCAGCATTTTAATCAGAATGCTGCTAAGTTTAATTATTGCTGTTGCTATAAATAATTTGTTCATTTTATTATTCATAAAGGTTGGAACCGGAATGCAATGGGATTGGTTTGTACAATTTTTCCCTTATTCTCTTACCCCTTTGTATATTTTTATATTTATTTTTACTTTTTTAGTTCTGACACGAGGTATCGTTAAAGACTTAATCACTTTGGAACGTGGACTTCAAATTATTTCTGAAGGTGATTTGAGCCATCGGGTATCTATTGATCGACAAGATGAGCTCGGGCGTGTCGCGTTTAACATTAATCGAATGACAGAACGTTTGCACCAGCAGATTTTAAATGAACGTGAAATAGAGAAATCAAAGATGGAGATGATCACTGGTATTTCACATGACTTGCGTACTCCTCTTACAAGTATTATCGGATATATTGAGCTTTTAAGAACAAATTCATTTCAAGATAAAGAAGAATATACGCGATTTGTTCAAAACACATATAACAAAGCTATTCTTTTGAAGAAATTGCTCGATGACTTGTTTGAATATACCCGGCTCACTTCGGTCGACTCCCGCTTAGATCTGAGAAGGATAGATCTATTTCAACTTTTGGATCAATTGCTTTTTGAGTTTGAACCCATTGCTCAAGAAAACGGTGTACAAATTGTAAAAACGATCGGTGACTCCCCAATCATTATGGTCATTGACAGTGAAAAAATTGCCAGAGCAATCGATAATCTTCTGATGAACGCCTTAAAGTATTCCTTAAAGCCGGGAACAATTTGCATTCGAATGAAAACGGATTATGAACAAATTACGATTGAGGTCGAAAATAAAGGAACTCCGCTTACGCAAGATCAAGAGGAAAAACTGTTTGATCGTTTTTATAAGGTTGACCATTCAAGAAGTAGCGAAGGTATCCAAACTGGAGCAGGACTGGGTCTTTCCATCGCTAGGAATATTGCTGAGTTACATCGAGGCACCTTAATGCTTAATCATGTTAACAATGTATTTACATTCCAACTGAAATTGCCTATAGCTCCATTAGCTAACACTGTGAGTTAAAGCTGTTTCTTCATGCCTTTCTATTGGGATAGGGTGTACGTTTAGATTTTCTTTAGAACTATACACATAAAACCCTCAGAAATTTTCGTTAAAATTCTAAAGGGCCAGAAAATGTTATACCTTGGAGGGTAAATAAATGAATATTCCCGAATACCAGCTTTTTCTGCAAGGATTCCTCAAAAATCCGCAACGAGTTGGAAGTATTCTGCCCAGTTCGCGATTTCTGGCAGCTAAAATTGTTCAGTCTGTACCATGGAATGAGGTTAAGTCAGTTGCAGAACTTGGATCAGGTACAGGTGCAATCACACGCTACATCAAGGCACAGTTAACTGATTCTGCAAAAGTGTTTTTGTTTGAAAGAGACAAAAAAATGAGGGAGAGCTTGAAAGTAAAATATCCGCACTTCATTTTTCATTCAAACGCTAGCTACCTTGTAAAGAAAATAAATCAAGAAGGCATCAATCAGTTAGACTGTATTATTTGCGGATTACCATTTTTCAATTTCACGAGTGAAATGCAGGAAACTATACTTTCTCAGATTGTTAGGTCACTCAAACCAGGCGGGGTTTTAATCGCTTACCAATACTCTCTTCAAATGAAAAAAAAATTCACTGAACAATTAATCATAGAGAAAATCGAGTTTGTGCCCTATAACTTCCCTCCAACATTTGTGTATGTTTGTCGTCGGGATGAGCTGATTGACGTTGGAAAGAGCAGCTTCTGAAACAGGGCTTACTCCACATGAACATATAGGGCAAGATGATTAAATCTACAATCCTCCGGGGTATTGGTGACTTAATCACAAGCGGAAAAGACCTGCTTTTGGTAGAAGAATCAACCCCGGAAATCACTTTACTTGAATAAAGGGTAGAAGAATTAAAAAAAGCGCAGCCTCCGAAATTCCGGAAAGCCGCGCCATGATTGAGTTGCTAAGGATGCTGGTGAAGGGAATTGAACCCCCGGCCTACGCATTACGAGTGCGTTGCTCTACCCCTGAGCTACACCAGCTTAAAGCATTTTTTCTGTCAAACAAAAATATTATACAACTTTCAGCCAAAAACGCAACCTTTTTTCACAATATCCGGGCTTCAATTCTCCTGCAGCTTGCGTTCAACGGATTGCAGCTTGCTGCGGCTTGTAGACGGCTTGTCGCGGCGGTCATCAATCTTCAGCGACGTGGATACCCGCTGCGCCCCGGCAGCGAAAGGAGACTCATGCAGCGCTTCTACGGCAGCCAGAATCCGCGGGATCGGTCCTTCGATAATCGTCCCCATGGATGTAAGCTCATAAGTGATCCCTTCCACTCCCCTGAGCACACGCTGCATATCGGCCACATAGCTGCTAAGGCTCGTGCTGCCTGTGCCGATCGGAATTACGGTAACTTCGCCAATTGCCATCCTGAACCCCTCCTTAATATGCTGTAAAGCAAAACCCTTTATGAAAACTTCCTCGTGTCAACTCATTCCGGACATAAACCTAAAACTCCTGATACATGTCTCCAGCCTGTTCTTATTGTAGCAACTCCGCCGCACACTCACAAACCGCCGCGAGGATTGTTGCACCATTTAACACCATCCGTAACCCTTCGCCCCCCCGTATTTCTCCGTTAGGCATTCCAGTGTCACGCTCACTATATTTATGGAGTCTTTGTGGCATCTTTTAAGACAATTTATGACTTTATCCAGACACTTTTTGCACCCGGCTTGTGGATTACCTGTGGACTAACTGTGGATCATTTGTGAGTAAAACCGCAGAACCCGCTCCCCGCGCGGAGTTTCAAAAAATGGTTTACAAACACAACATATTGGGTTATTTTTATCTAACGACAACAAAATATAGTGGAAACAGGTGTTTCGCTCTTTCAAGCGAGCTGAAGCTTAATAGGGAAACGCGGTGCAAATCCGCTGTGGTCCCGCCACTGTAACCGGATGCCTGCAGGCTTTCTGAAGCCCGCGAAGCAGCGTCTACCGGCAATAGCCACTGAGGGGCGGTAAAGCTCTCGGGAAGGCGCCGGAAGATTCACCGGAAGCCAGGAGACCTGCCTGTTTCGCCGACACCATCATTCATGCCTGCGAGGACCAGGTGAGGTGTCCGCAATGCGGCCTGCACAAGCAGACATAGCCTTCCCGTGTTTTAAGGAGCCAAGGCTGCCGATACCTGAAGGCGATAAACCGTTATCGCCCTCAGGTATCGGCTTCTGCGGAATATATAAGAACAGGACAGAGATTACCCCTGTCCCCTGCTTGTATGTTCATCAAGACAACCGGCAAATATCCTTTAAGGATATTTCGTACGCATTCGGGCATTTCCCGCCTCCTCGGCGGGAGATGCTTTTTTACTGCTATCAGGAAGTATATACTTCGTTCTTACTATACCGAGGGGAGAGAGCTAGACAATGACGCTGCTGGAGAAACGGTACAACGGTGGACAAGCTGCACAGGAAGTTCTTTTGGAGGAAGTTATTCATTTGGGACGGGATATTATCGACAGCCGGGATTTGGATCTGCTGCGCGAGAATGCCAATTTGAACGGAGAAAGCTTCTCCGGCAAAATGAGCAAATTCGGCAGTGAATATTCCAAGTGGTATGCCCGCAACTTCACGATGCCGCCACAGCTCGTGCAGGCTATTCAGGATAATGTCGTGTACGTCCACGATCTGGATCAATATGCCATCGGAACGACCAACTGCATCTTCATCCCGTTTGAGCGCCTTCTCCGCGAAGGCTTCAATACCGGCAACGGCAGTGTCCGTCCTCCGAACTCGATTATGACCGCAATGTCGCTGGTTGCGATTATTTTCCAATCCCAGCAAAATGCCCAGTACGGCGGCGTATCCGCCAATAAACTGGATTACGATCTTGCCCCGTACGTGACCAAATCCTTCGCCAAGCTGTTCCGCAAGGGACTGGAATACTTTGAAGAAGGACAAGCCGGTGATCACCTCGGCGAAATCACGATGAGCCGCAGCGATCTGGCGGAGCAGTATCCGCGCGCCTTCCGCTTTGCGCAGAAAGAGACCGAAAGCGAAACACTACAGGCAGCAGAGAGTATGATACATAATCTCAATACGATGTCCAGCCGTTCCGGCGGACAGATTCCTTTTACCAGCATCAACTATGGCACCTGTACCTCCCCCGAAGGCCAGCTTGTGATCAGTTCCCTGCTGACTGCCACCATGAACGGCCTCGGCAGCGGAGAAACACCGGTGTTTCCGATCCAAATCTTCAAATGCAAGCAAGGCGTCAACCAGAAGCAGGGCGATCCGAACTATGAGCTGTTCCTTAAAGCAGCCGAATGTTCCGCACGCAGACTGTATCCGAACTTTGCCAATCTGGATGCTCCGCTCAATATGCAGTACTATGATCCAGCTGACCCGGACACTGAATTTGCTACGATGGGCTGCCGCACCCGGGTACTGGGTGACCGTTTCGGACGCGATCACTGCTCAGGCAAAGGCAATCTGTCCTTCAACACCCTTAATCTGGTCCGTCTAGGCCTCGCTCACGGCACTGTGACAGGCCGCCGTCTTGCTCCCGACGAGGAAGGCTTCTACGACGACCTGAATCATTATATGGATATTGCGCTGGAGGGCCTGCTGCACCGTTTCCGGATCCAGGCGGCCCAAAAAGCCAAAGCCTCCGATTTCATGATGCGCGAAGGCGTCTGGGAAGGCGGCGAACAGCTTGCTCCAGAGGACAGCGTAGGCGATCTGCTGAAGCACGGCAGTCTGTCGCTCGGCTTCATCGGTATGGCGGAGTGCATGAAGGCCATGTACGGCAAACATCATGGCGAGGACATGGAGGTCCATGCCAAAGCGCTCGCCGTTGTCCGCCATATGCGTGAGTACTGCGACCGCAAGAGCGAAGAACTTGATCTTAACATCACGCTGTTTGCAACACCTGCCGAAGGCTTGTCCGGCAAATTCACCAAGGTGGACCACAAGGTGCTTGGCTCAATTCCCGGCGTAACCGACCGCGAATATTATACGAACTCCTTCCACATTCCGGTGTATTACGAGATCAGCGCGGCCAAGAAGATTAGCCTTGAGGCCCCTTTCCATGAGTACTGCAACGCCGGAGCCATTTCCTATGTGGAACTGAACGGCAATGCCCGCAGCAACCCGGCGGCTTTTGTCAAAATCATCCGCTACGCGCTGGAGCAGGAAATCAGCTATTTCAGCATTAACCACCCGATTGACCGCTGCTCCGGCTGCGGCTATGAAGGGGTTATCGGCACGAACTGCCCTTCCTGCGGTGCGCATGAGCATGACACCCATATCCGCCGCCTGCGCCGGGTAACCGGATATTTGACCGGCGACTACCAGACCCGCTTCAACGCCGCCAAGCAGGCTGAAGTAAGAGACCGCATCAAGCATCTATGAATATTTGCGGTTACTACCCGGAATCAATTAATGAGGGAGAGGGCATGCGGGCCGTCCTCTTCCTCAGCGGCTGCCGCCACCGCTGCCCGGGCTGCTTCAATCCGAAAACGTGGAATTTCAATTTCGGTGAAGTGTTCACCCTGGAGCGGCAGCGTGAGATTATTGCTGAAATTGCCGCTAATCCGCTGTTGGACGGCCTGACGCTGGCCGGCGGGGACCCTTTTTTCTCGGCAGAAGAGGCTGCGGGCTTTATCCATGAGCTTCGCGCCGTGCTGCCGGATTTCTCAATTTGGATTTATACCGGTTATACGTATGAAGAGCTAACGGCTTCTCCTGGCTCGCCGGAATGGAATCTGCTGGCCTTGTGCCATGTAGTGATTGACGGACGATTTGTAGAAGAGCTAAAAGATACTACCCTTCCCTACCGGGGAAGCAGCAACCAGCGGATTATCGACATTCCGGCCAGCCTTGCCGGCAAGGAAATCATCCATTGGCAGCCTGCTGTACTTTAGCTTCTTGGAAATATAAATTTCATGGTATACTTTAAGCTTCTGTTTTCCGCAGACTCGGATTCTAGCACGCGATACGATCTATCGCCTGTTTCGAAAGCACGCGCTTTGAAATGTCGGCTGAGCCGCCATTTCCTGGCCGCTTTCTGCGCTATAATATATCAATTTTTAATATTGAAAATTAAACCCAAATACGAAAGGATGAATCCCCTATGCCAGAACTCGTAGTGAAACCCGACAACCGCCAATTGGCTTTTGATCAAATCCGCCTCTCCGTTTACGCCGACCGTATCCTGAACGGCCTTGAGCAATTAAGCAAAGAAACCTTGCTGCGCGGGGTGCAGTCCAAGCTTCGCCGGAGTGAGGTCAGCGGAGAAGAAATCAGCAGCGCCTTCACCATGAGCGCCCTTGAGCTCGTAACCAAAGAAGAACCGGACTGGAAGTTCGCTGCTGCCCGCTCGCTTTTGACGACCCTATACAAAAAAGCCGCAGTTAACCGCCGCTATAAAGCATACCCGGATGAGCCATACGGCGAATTGTACCCGCTGATTTCCGATCTGGTGAAGAAGGGCATCTACCGTGAAGAGCTTCTGACCCACTACACCAAAGAACAGATTGCCGAGCTTGGCAGCTGCATTGATTATACACGCGACCTGCTGTTCGATTACATCGGCTTGCTTACCCTGTCCGACCGTTACCTGGCCCATGACTTTGACGGGCGTGTGATGGAGCTTCCGCAGGAGCGTTATATGATTATCGCTATGTTCCTCATGCACACAGAGCCGGAAGAGAAACGTCTGGATCTGGTCAAAGAAGCCTACTGGGCGATGAGCAACATCTACATGACTGCTGCAACGCCAACGATGTCCAACGCTGGTAAAAAGGTTGCCGGACAGCTCTCCAGCTGCTTCATCGACACCGTCGACGACTCGCTCGAAGGTATCTTCGACTCCAACACCGACGTAGCCCGGCTGAGCAAAATGGGCGGCGGCATCGGCGTCTACCTCGGCAAGGTGCGGGCCCGCGGCTCCGATATCCGCGGCCACAAGAACACCAGCTCCGGCGTTATCCCATGGATCCGCCAGTTGAACAATACCGCCGTCAGCGTCGACCAATTGGGTACCCGCAAGGGTGCGGTTGCCGTTTATCTCGACGTCTTCCATAAAGATATTCTCGCCTTCCTCGACCTGAAGCTGAACAACGGCGACGAGCGGATGCGCGCGCATGATGTGTTCCACGGCGTCTGCCTGCCGGATCTGTTCATGGAGGCCGTAGAAGCGCGCGGCCACTGGAACCTTTTCTGCCCACATGAGGTGAAGAAGGTAATGGGCTGGAAAGATGCGAATGGCCGCGCACTTGGCCTTGAGGATTTCTATGACGAAAAGCTTGGCCAAGGCGCATTCCGCGACAAATATGCCGAAGCTACCGCCAATCTGGAGCTGTCCCGCATTACGGTTCCGGCCATCGACATTATGAAGCGTATTATGAAATCACAGCTGGAAACCGGCACACCTTACATGTTCTACCGCGATACGGTGAACCGCTCCAACCCGAACCGGCACCAGGGGATGGTCTTCTCCTCCAACCTGTGCACGGAAATTATGCAGAACCAGTCGCCAACGGTCATTGAGAGTGAAGAGCTGGTTACCAAAGACGGCCAGACCCGGATCGTCATCTCGAAGGTTCCCGGCGACTTCGTAGTCTGCAACCTGAACTCCATCCACCTGGCACGCGCCATCCCGGCCGGAGTGCTGGAGCGGCTGGTGCCGATTCAGGTACGCATGCTCGACAACGTCATCGACATTAACAATATCGAAGTGCTGCAAGCGCAGTACACAAACAGCCAATACCGTGCAGTCGGCCTCGGTACCTTCGGCCTGCATCACCTGCTGGCGCTGGAGGGCATCCGCTGGGAGTCCGACGAAGCCGTGGAATACAATAATCACCTGTATGAGCACATCAACTATCTGTTGGTACGCTCCAGCATGGAGCTGGCCCGCGAGAAGGGCCGCTATCCGAAGTTTGCCGGCTCCGACTGGGATACCGGAGCCTACTTCGACTCGCGCGGTTATACAAGCGGCGAGCAGGAAGGCAAATATGTGACAACTGAGCAGTGGCGTGAGCTGCAGCAGGAAGTAGCCAAAGACGGCGTACGTAATGCCTGGATGTTCGCGATTGCTCCAAACGGCTCGACCTCGATCATCGCCGGCTCCACAGCCAGTATTGATCCTCTGTACGAGCTGCTCTCCTACGAGGAGAAAACAACCTACAAGATCGCCAACCCGGCACCCGATCTGTCCGAGAAGACAATTTGGTACTACAAAACGGCGTTCTTGATTGACCAGAACTGGTCTATTCGCATGGCCTCAGCCCGCCAGCGCCACGTCGATCAGGGCCAGAGCTTCAATCTGTACGTGACGCCGGACATCAAGGCCACCGATTTCCTGAACCTGCATCTGAACGCCTGGAAGGGCGGACTCAAGTCGACGTATTATGTGCGGAGCCGTGCATTAACCATAGAAGAGTGTGAATCTTGCGCGAGCTAAGCCTTTCATTCCAACTTTAAAACCCAGCGCAATAACCGTCACTGCGAGGAATGTTTGGACCTCCGGCCGCTGTTATACTCAGATTTCTTGATTAATACCGTATTTACGGTTGAAATCCGAGTATAAAGGCGAACGCTAACGCTCCTCCAATTCCAAACTTCCTCTCCGTGACTAAGCGCTGGTTTTTAAAGTAAGCATTCACCAGTTAGCTGCGCGAACGATGTCCCAATATCAAGATTGGCGGTTGACCAATTCAGGCTTCCTCTTCCTTGTTCAATGCGCAGCATGCCATTTTTTACCCATTTTTAATCAATAACGGGAATTCCTGCCGCTACCTGTGCCCCTGGATTGAAAATCGCAGAAGGAACGGGAATTCTGCCCGCTAAGTTTTCACAAAAGGGCTCTATTTGATAAACAGTCCATAATAGCGACATGAATTCCCTCTATAAGAATAAATAGAACCATTCATACAAAATTACCGGGTGACTTTCCCGTTACCCCCGCAGGAACCAGGAAGTTCCCCCTCTCCGTTTGGAAGCCCGCTTCCGGCGAAAGGGCATGTCGGCGGGAACCCGTCCACAGTTTGAGCACAAAATACAGGAGGGAAACAAAATGCAACTGCAAAAGATTTTTAATACAGAAGCGCCGAATATGTCTACCCGCATCATTGACGGGGAATGCTCGGGTATTCTGAACTGGAACGATATCCGCATGCCGCATATGTATAAGCTGTACAAGGTGCTGCTGCTCAACCACTGGATCGCCGATGAAATTCCGATGTCCAAGGACGCCCAGCAGTTCCCGATGCTTGAAGCTGAAGAACAGCGTGTGTTCAAGATCAACATCTCCCTGCTCGCGGTGCTGGACTCCATGCAGACCATGTTTGTGGGCGACGTAAAGCGGTATTTTACCGACTCTTCCCTGGAGGCGATCTCCGCGATCATCGGGCAGCAGGAGGTTGTGCACAACCAATCCTACTCCTACGTCCTCTCTTCCATCGTTTCGGACAGCGAGCAGAAGGAAATCTTCGAATACTGGAAACATGATCCGGTCCTGCTGGAGCGCAACCAGTTCATCTCCGATATTTATCAGGAGTTCCGCGACGAGCCGTCGAAAGAAACCTTTTTCCGCGCGCTGGTAGCCGATCTCATTCTGGAAGGCATTTTCTTCTACAGCACGTTTGCTTTCTTCTACAATCTGGCCCGTGACCAGAAGATGATGGCAACGAGCCAGATGATCTCCTACATCCAGCGCGACGAGAACCAGCATTGCTACTTCTTCGCGGAAGTGTTCAAGCAGCTGCTCGCGGATTTCCCAGAGCTCAACACTCCGGAGAATATGGATTACGTGTACCGCACCATCGACCGCGCCGTAGAGCTGGAAACCAACTGGGGTCACTACACACTCACCAACGTGCGCGGCATTGACATGAACGAGCTGAGCGATTATATCAAATACACCGCTAACAAACGCCTGACCCTCATGGGCATGGAAAAAGCCTATAAAGGCGTGGACGTCAACTGCATGCCATGGATCAAGCCTTTCTCTGACGAAGCGCTGAACGCCACCAAAACCGATTTCTTCGAAGCTAAGTCGCGTAATTACGGCAAAGTCGGCGACGACAACGGGTTCGACGATTTGTAAGATTCGACCCAGCCGGCTGCAGATAGCAGGTCCAGGAAATAACCTCAAAAACCCGGAAAAAGCCTTGGATAATCAAGGTTCTCCGGTTTTTTGCCTCTTCTGCTATTCAAAAGTCACAGCTTTTTATAATATCCTGATATCCTCTCTAGTTCAGCAACAACTAAATTTTTCAAGCAAGAAGGCTGGATAGAGATAATAGCTGTTCCATATTTGATGAAATAGCTCGAAATAAATTTTTCTTCTCCTTTATTATAAAATCCACAGATTGCATATTTCTCCTTATTCACACTTAACGTCATAGACGGATAATGCTCCTTATAGAACAAATCCACTGCCTTTTCCGAAATCTCCACCTCAAAATCAACGGCCCCCTCTAATTTATACATGTCAGCAGGGGATGACGTTAGCTCTTCCGCTTTTTTGGAAGGATGATCCTTCAATTCCTGTATTGATATTATTTTGTCGCACCTAAAAACCTGTACCTGATTATTCTTAAAATTAAATCCTGTGGCATACCACTGTCCATAAGATGCTGAGATATCAAAAAACTGAATCGTATAGGATTCCCCGGCACCATTTTTAGCATATCCAAGCTCGCATACTTTTTCCTCCAGCGCGGTTCTTAGAATTTCCTGGAGAAAAGGACTGCTGTTAGCATGCTTGTATGTCTCCAGCTTTAATAATCGTTCCATTTGGAAGACCCTTAGTATCTGCTCACTGGAAAGACAGGATTCGAACTTCTTCTTCAATTTTTCAACACTTAAATGAAAGGGTGTCGATTGATATGTTTTTAGTGTCAGCATTGAAAAATACAAAGCGTATACTTCATCTACTGTAAACACAATAGGTGACAACAATCTGTTTTTCAAGATCCCATATTTTCCGTATCGCCCCAATTCAGAAAAGATAGGCATCCCTATTTCCTCTAATGACTGGATATCCCGCAAGGCTGTGCTTTTAGAGATATTGTATCTGTCCATAATGTCCTTTAAGTTAAATTGCTCCTGCCCGTTCAGAAAAATAATCATATCGTTTATCCGTTCCGACTTTTTCATTTGTTATCTCCTTACGTTTTGAAAGGTGTCAAAATATGATACCTTTCAGCAGTATACTTTACATGCAGGAGATATTAAAGGAGGAATAATTGTGGATACGAAAAGAGAGTTTTTAAGAATGATGGCACAGCAAACAGAAATAGCATTGGCAACCATTGCAGAAAATCACCCGAAGGTTAGAATTGTAAATTTTTATTACGATGACAGATCACATTCCCTTTTCTTTTCAACGTTTGCCGACAATCAGAAAGTCAATGAGATAGAAAAAAACAACAGAGTGGCATTCACAACCATTCCATCGAGCGGCAATGAGCATGTAAAAGCGGAAGGTCTTGCTGTAAAAAGCGCAAAAAACATTCATGATGTACAAGACGGATTCATCCATAAAATTCCCGACTACAAAAACACCATTGAGCAGGCTGGTGATTTCCTGATATTATTTGAAATTAAGTTTGAAACTGCTATTGTAACTTTAGATTTCGAAAATACTGGTATTTACTCAATTTAAGAGCAGATATAAACCGGACTTGAACCGTCCTCATGATCCCGCACGAGATGCAGCCAGTCTGCGCAGCACCCTCTTCCACACATCAAAGAGCCCCCTGAATCCACCGGATAAAAGGAGCTCTTTGGTATTATAGTACGAGAGACATAGTTAGCGCAGCCGGTTACTCTCCGGCCTTGCGGGCCGCTTTATGCGCAGTCTCTTCCGCCAGTTCCGCCAGTACGCTGTTCAGCCGCAGCTTGAGTTCCTCGGCCAGTTCAACTATGCCCTGATCGCCCCGCACAGCCTGTGAGTCCACGGCATATACGCCGCCTAGAATATGCCGCGCGCCGAGCACGGACAATACCGGCTTCAGTGCGTAGTCTATGGTGAGCAAATGTGCCAGGCTGCCGCCCATAAAGAGCGGGAGCACGATTTTGCCGGCCAGTCCTTTTTGCGGGATCAAATCAAGGAAGGTCTTGAGCACACCAGTATAGGAGGCTTTATACACCGGACTAACCACGATTACTGCATCTGCTTCGGCTACATGACCATTGGCTTTGACGATCGCTTCACTTTCAAACTTGGTGTGGATCAAATCCTCCGCCGGCAGCTCAGCGACATTAATGCGCTCCACCTCAAACCCGCGCCCGCGTAAATCGGCCTCCGCATATTCAATAACCGCGTTGATCCGCGATACCAGGGACGGCGTTCCGTTGATCACAACTATTTTGCCCATTTCTCCACCTCTTCCGTTCATTTCACAATATATGCAAGACGCACCTAATCTCAAGCCTAAATACTTTAAATTAGTAATAATCCTATCAAAGAGCAAGGATTAATGTCAAACAGGAATTACCCTTGCACCCCGCAAAATCATGGGATATAATAAGCGGCAATACTATATCCCGACCAGGCCAATGAACGGCATCCAACCGCGAGGCGTCTGCGACCGGAGCATTTACTTGTTCCCTAAGTTTACCGGGTTTCGCCCGTTACCGCGAAGACCAAAGAGGATCGAATTCCGCTACTGAAGCAGCTTTACTGGGATTCGGTCAACCTGGGTGGCACCGCGAGCTGACGCTCCTCGTCCCATGGATGAGGGCGTTTTTTGCATTTTTTTAAACCAAAAGGAGCGAAGCGGTATGCTGGACATGAACTGGATCAGGGAGAATGAGGAACTCGTAAGAAACACGGCGGTGTGGAAAAAGGTGAATTTCCCGCTGGATGAATTGCTGGAATGGGACGATAAGCGGCGGGGTTTACGCCGGGACACGGAGCAGCACCGGGCACAGCGCAATACGCTGACCAAAGAAGTGGAACAGCTGCTGCGACAAGGCGACACCCCAGGCGGAGAAGCTGCCAAGGAGCAGGTGCGGAAGATCAACGTCCTGCTCGGCAAGCTTGAAGCTGATCTGGCGGAGGCGGACCGCCGCTGCGGAGAGCTGCAGCTGCTCGCGCCGAACCCGGTATCGGGCGATACGCCCATCGGCGACGATGACAGCCAGAATGTGGAGCTGCGGCGGACCGGTGCGCTGCCGGATTTCGGCTTCGCGCCACGCGATCATGTCGAGCTCGGCGAACTGCATGATATCATCGATATACCGCGTGGCGTCAAGGCTGGCGGACCGCGCAGCTATGTGCTGAAAGGCGCGGGTCTGAACCTGCATCTCGCTGTGCAGAGGCTGGCCCTGGATGTGCTCGCAGCACGCGGCTTCACGACAATGGATGTGCCGGTCATCGTCCGGCCGGAGGCGCTGGAGCGGACGGGATTTTTCCCCGGCGGCATGGATCAGACCTATGAGCTGACCGGTGAAAAACGCTGGCTGGCCGGAACCTCGGAAGTGTCGCTTGTTTCATTATATAGCGATGAGATTGTCGATCTTGCGGAGCCTATGCGGTTAGCCGGGATGTCCACCTGCTTCCGCCGCGAAGTCGGCTCAGCGGGACGCGATGTGCACGGCCTGTACCGCGTGCATCAGTTCTCGAAGATCGAACAGGTTGTGTTATGCAGAGGCGATAACAAGGTCTCGGAGCAAATGCTGCAGGAAATTCTGGCGAATGCCGAGCATATTTTGCAGCTGCTCGAGCTGCCTTACCGGGTCGTGGCCGTCTGCAGCGGCGATATGGCGCTGAAAACGCATAAGCAGTACGACATCGAGACCTGGATGCCCAGCAGAGGCGCTTATGGGGAGACCCATTCGGCTTCGAACCTGCTCGATTTTCAGGCCCGCCGTTCGGGCATTCGTTACCGGGATGAGGACGGACGGCTGCATTACTGCCACACCTTGAACAACACCGCAGTGGCTACGCCGCGGATTTTGATTCCGCTGCTCGAGAACCATCAGCAGGAGGACGGAACGATTTATATTCCGAAGGCACTCCAGCCTTATATGGGGGGCTTAGACTCCCTCCCTGCTCCGGCACAGACAGAGAAATAGCAGAATACGATCCTGCAAATCTTTTTATCGTTTCACAAATGCCCTTGGCCTTACCGCGGCCGGGGGCATTTTTACGTTCTCTTCACATAAACATAACATACAAATAACACTAACCAACTCAGAAAAAGACAATCTCAGACCTATCATTTCATAAATTCAACACAACTCTTTGGATTGGACGAGAAAAACATCATCGTCTTTTGTGCTCCGAACCGAAATTTCCAATATTTCTATGTTATTTAACCCATGTTTAATATATATTTAATGGTAGACAACCTATCATTTAATGAACAGATGATAGAGTTAGGTTAGGTTGAGTGATTATCGTAAACGAGAGGAGAAGATTCGAACAAATGAAAATCTCATCAAGGCAAAGAAAATGGTGGTCTGCGGCACTCTCAATGCTGCTCGTTACCGGTATTGCCCTGCCCGCACCACAGACCGCTTCTGCGGCCGAGGATAACAGCTCACCCGTAATCTCCCAGGTATATGGTGGCGGAGGAAACTCCGGAGCCAAATACAAAAATGACTTCATTGAGCTTTATAATCCGACCGATACAGCTGTCGATCTGACTGGCTGGAAGGTTAGATATGCCAGCAGTGCCGGATCATTCGGCACCAACAACATCCCTCTCGCCGGTATCCTTCCAGCCAACGGTTACTATTTGATCATGGGCGCAGGAGGAAATACTGGAGATGCGTTGCCTACCCCCGATCTCATCCCTTCTTCGCTTATCAATCTGAGTGCCACCAACGGTAAAGTCGATTTATTGGACGGTACCGATACCCAGGTTGACCTTATTGGATACGGCACTGCTAACTTTTTTGAGGGTACAGCGGCGGCTCCTGCCCTGACCAACGCAACCGCAGCAACACGCCAACAGTCCCTTGTATTGCCGTCAAGCAACCGCGGATTAGATACTAACCAGAACTCTACCGACTTTATTACTACACAAGCACCAGATCCGCGCAGTTCCGGTTCCGGGGTAGTCGACCCCAAATCTCCGGCCGTTGCCGCATCCATCGCTTCCGGCCTGCTCGTGGGCAAGGGAACTGAACTCGCTCTTACTACAAGCAGTGTAACCGCAAGCGTATACTACAGTGTATATGCAAATGGCAGCACTGACGCCTTAGCAGATTACGCATGGTATAATGCCCCGATTGTTCTGCAAGATGACAGTATCCTGATCAAAGCTTTCTCTAAAGAAGAAGGCAAATCCGACAGCGATATTTCACAGTTTAACTATACGACCAAGGATGCCGTGAGCGGACTGACGATTCCCCAGATCCAGGGCACTGTCCAATCCTCTACTTATACTGGTCAATTGGTGAAGGGCGTGCCGGGCATTGTGACTTACACAAGCGGCAGCACCTTCTATATCCAGAACCCGACGCCAGACAGCGATGTCCGGACTTCCGAGGCGATCATGGTCTACCTCCCCGGGAACAAGGTGAAGGTTGGTGATTCCGTGCTCGTGGACGGAACGGTCAAGGAATATAAGGAAGGCGGATATGATGGCGCCTCCGATCTGCTGACTACGGAAATTGCCGCAGCTCAGGCAAAAGTCATATCTTCCGGAAACGCTCTTCCCGCTGCTACCGTTCTTGGCACCGGTGGCCGCGCTATTCCCACTGCTGTCATTTCGGCCGGTTTGAGCAAAGAGCTTGAACCTGCCAAATATGCGCTCGACTTCTACGAGAGCCTTGAAGGCATGCGCGTTCAGCTCAATACCCCAAAGATTATCGGACCTTATGATTATGAAATTCCGGTTACCGTAAACAACGGTACCAGCACGACAGAAGTCAGCTCTCCGGCGGGCGGTCTGGTCCTTACAGGAGCAGACTATAATCCCCAGCGGATTCTGATTGCCAAGAAACCAAGCAGCCCGGTCAAAACAGGGCAGGTTTTTGCCGGCAACATCACCGGTATTCTCGGCTATGATTACGGAAACTTCAAAGTGCGTCCGGATAGCGAACTGCCTGTGGTAAACCCGGGAACCTCCAAGGACCGGGAAACTACCGCTTTGACAGCCGAAGCGGACAAATTGACGGTCGCTTCATTTAATGTGGAGAATTTCTCCAAATCCAACTCCTCCACTAAAATTAACAATGTGGCTAAATCCATTGTAAGCAATTTGAAAACACCGGATATCGTCGGCCTGCTGGAAATCCAGGACAACGACGGTGCCACGGACAGCGGCAATGTCGATGCAGCTGAGAGCTACAAGGCGCTGATCGACGCCATCACAGCACAGGGCGGTCCAGTCTATGCTTATACTGACATCTCCCCTGCAAACAACATGGATGGCGGTGCACCAGGCGCTAACATCCGGGCCGGATTTATTTACAATACTGCACGCGTTAAACTGGCTGGATCAGCCAGCAAAGGCGACGCAACAACAGCAGTTGCTTACACTAAAGACGGCGGACTCAGCCTGAATCCGGGCCGGATTGATCCAACCCACCCCGCATTCAAGAGTTCCCGCAAGCCGCTTGCGGCCGAATTTATGTTTAACAATGAAAAAGTTATGGTTATCGCTAATCACTTCAATTCCAAAACAGGCGATACTGGCCTTTATGGCGGCACACAGCCTCCGGTTAAGGCAAGTGAAACCCAACGGGCGGAAATCGCCAACGTGGTAAATGGCTTCGTGTCAGATGTCCTGACCAAGAATCCGGATGCCAATATCGTCGTTCTTGGCGATCTGAATGACTTCCAGTTCTCGAATACACTAAAGGTTCTGAAAGGCAGCGCATTGACCAATCTGATCGACACCCTGCCTCTGGGAGAGCGCTACTCCTATATTTATGAGGGCAATTCCCAAACGCTGGATCACATGCTGGTCAACAATAAGCTGGCCTCCAGATCCACACTCGACATCGTGCATATCAATGCCGACTTCCAGGAAGAAGAAGGACGGGTAAGCGACCATGACCCGCTGCTGACTCAAATTGACTTCGGCACCGACACTTTCAACCTGCGTGTGTTACACACAAATGATACGCACAGCCACCTGGAGAATGTAACCAGACGCACGTCGGCGATCAGTAGTGAACGCACAGGCAACACGGTGCTGCTGGATGCAGGGGACGTGTTCTCCGGAACCTTGTATTTCACCCAGTTCAAGGGGCAGGCAGATATCAAGTTCATGAACAACATCGGCTATGACGCGATGACATTCGGCAACCATGAGTTCGATCTGAACAAGGATCAGCCGGAAGTGCTGAAGGACTTCGTGACGGCAGCCAAATTCCCGTTCGCCAGCTCCAACATCGATTTCACTACGAAGAAAAGCGAACTCGCGGAGCTCTATCACAATACGATCGGAACGCTGGAAACCGACGAGTCCCTGAGCACGGCCAAGGATGGCAACATTTATCCTGCGGTCATCAAGGATATTTACGGCGAGAAAATAGGTATTTTTGGCCTAACAACCGAGGACACCGTTGGACTGGCATCGCCAGGTGATAAAATCAGCTTCAAGGACCATGTGGAAAGCGCCAAAAACACAGTTAAAATGCTGGAGAACCAGGGAATTAACAAGATCATCGCCGTTACCCATCTGGGTTACACTGTTGATCAGGAACTGGCGAAGGCTGTTCCCGGAATTGACATTATCGTTGGCGGACATTCGCATACGAAGGTCGATAATCCTCCGACGCCAATTGTTAATGCCGGAACTGGCAAGAATGTACTGATCGTGCAGACCGGTGAATACAGCCAATTCCTCGGGGAATTGGACGTAACCTTTGATAAAGACGGTGAAATTCTCGCCTACAACGGCAAACTGCTGGATGTTAATCTATTCGGCGAGGATGCTACAGCCAAAGCTTTGCTTGCTCCTTACGACGCTGAATTGGCAGCTGTCCGCAGCGAAGTCGTAGGCTCGACTGACGTCGATCTCTACACCAACCGCACCATCGACGGTAAGTCTGTACGCGTTGTGCGTCAGGAAGAAACACCGATCGGCAACATGATTGCCGACAGTATCGCGGAAAAAGTCAAAGAGCTTATGCCGAATTTTGTGCCGGAAAGCGACCTTGCTTCCATTAAGGGCGTTGTGTCCATCCAGAATGGCGGCGGCATCCGTGCAGCCATCGACAAAGGCGACATCACGATGGGCGAAGTGCTGACCACACTGCCTTTTGCCAACAGCCTTGCTGCGCTCAAGGTAACGGGCTCGGAAATCATCTCCTCTCTGGAGAACTCGGTCAGCGGCCTGAGCTCCGACCAAGGACGTTTTGCTCAGGTTTCCGGCATGAAATACACGTATGATTCCACGAAAACACCTGAAATTGTGGATTCCATAACAGGCAAAGTAACACAAACCGGGGAACGTATCGTATCCGTCGATATCCTGCAGGCTGACGGCTCCTACGCACCAGTTGACCCGAACGCTTACTATCTTCTGTCCACGAACTCCTTCATGGCAGGCGGCGGAGACTTCTATCGTGCCCTGGCTGCTGCCAAGGCAGACGGACGTTATTATGAGCTTGGTCTTCCGGATTTCGAAGTTCTCTTGTCCTATTTGAACAAGCATAAACCGGTCAATGTCGAAGTCGAGGGCCGTATCACGGACTTGAAGGGAACTCCGTCGCCGGACGAAGACTTCTCTTTACGCATTCTGCACACCAACGATACGCACAGCCATCTGGAAACTGTAGTTAAACGGATGACAGCGATCAAGCAAGAACGGACCGGCAACTCCATCCTGCTTGATGCAGGGGATGTATTCTCCGGCACACTGTATTTTACGAAATTCGAAGGACTGGCTGATCTTGAATTCATGAACTATATCGGTTATGACGCTATGACCTTCGGAAATCATGAGTTTGATAAAGGACTGCCTGCATTAAGATCGTTTATTAATGAGGCCAAATTCCCGTTCATCAGCTCAAATATCGACTTCACGAGCAAGGATAACGAACTTAAGGATATTTTTGTAAATAAAACCGGCGGCACTACCGCCACACCAGCACTGGATGGCCACATCTACCCTTCGGTCATTAAGGATGTGTATGGTGAAAAAATCGGCATATTCGGACTCACCACCGAGGATACAGTAGGCTTGTCTTCACCGGGTGACAAGATTGCCTTTAAAGATTACAAAACAAGCGCAGAGAACACAGTGAAAGCACTGAAAGAACAAGGCATCAACAAAATCATTGCTGTCTCCCATCTGGGGTACAACATGGATCAGCAATTGGCTGTTCAGGTGCCGGGCATCGACGTAATTGTCGGCGGGCACACCCATACCAAGCTGGACGCTCCTGTAATCTTCAATAAAGACGGCGAACCGACACTGGTTGTACAGACCGGGGAGTATGGCCAGAACCTCGGCGAACTGGATGTTGAATTCGACGACAACGGCGTTATTACCAACTATACGGGCAAGCTGCTGGACGTAAGCAAGTTCGCCGATGATCCGGCCGCTAAGGAAATGCTGGCCAAATATGACGTGCAGCTTGCGGAAATCCGCCAGACCCTTGTCGGCAAAACCGATGTGCCTCTGGTCTATGAACGACTGGTCGACGGAAAAACAACCCGTGTTGTACGCAAGGAAGAAACCAATCTGGGCAATCTCATTGCCGACGGCATTAACGCCAAAGCCAAGGAATTGGTAAGCAAGCTGATTTCTGCCGAAGATCTTTCCACGATTAAAGGCTTTGTCGCTATTCAGAATGGCGGCGGCATCCGTGCCGGCATTGATCAGGGAGACATTACACTCGGTGAAGTGCTGACTGTAATGCCGTTCTCCAACAGTCTGGTGGCTCTCAAGGTTACCGGACAAGAGATTATTGATTCTCTGGAGAACAGCGTCAGCGGACTTGAGACCGACCAAGGACGGTTCGCACAGGTTTCGGGTATGCGCTATACCTACGACTCCACCAAACCGGCAGAAAAAATCAATGCAACTACAAACGTTCTGGAGCAGGAAGGAGCGCGCATAGTTTCGGTTGATATTAAACAAGCCGATGGCAGCTACGTTGCCATTGACCCTGCAGCTTACTATATCCTGTCCACGAACTCCTTCATGGCAGGCGGCGGAGATTTCTACCGCTCACTGGCTACAGCTAAGGCAGACGGCCGGTTCTATGAGCTGTACCTGCCGGATTATGAGGTCTTTACCGACTATCTGAAAAAATCCGGCACTGTAAACCCTGCTACGGAAGGCCGTATTACCGATCTGAAAGGATCGACGCCAACACCACCACCTTCCACTGGTGGCGGATCGCTGCCAACGCCGACACCGGCACCTAGTGCAACACCGGCTCCATCAGCAGCACCGCAGGTGACTACAATTACAGCAGCCGATCTGACCGGCAAATTGGCATCACTGCCTAGCGGCAGCAATGAGCTCGTCATTCCGGTTACCGCCACAGCAGGCGGAGTACAGGTTGTACTGCCAGGCAGCGTGCTGGTCAAACAGGCCGCAGCCAACCCTGCGACAGTTCTTACGTTCACTTCACAGGGAGCTTCCTACTCGCTTCCGTTAAGTGTCCTGAACGGAACAGCACTGGCTGCGCAGCTTGGCACCACCGACTTTACGATTACAGTTTCCATGCTGCTGGCAAGTCCGGCAACACTCAGCAGCGTGAATCAGGCGCTGGCTTCCCAAGCCGGTTCCGTCACTCTGGCGGCTCCGGTCATTGAATTCAGCATTACCGCACAAGCGGGAACTAACAGCGTGCCGCTCAACAGCTTCGGAAGCACTTATGTGAAGCGGAGTATCACTGCTCCAGGGAAACTGAACTCCGAGAGTGCAACAGCGGTATCCTTTGATCCGGCAACGGGCAAAATTTCCTTCGTGCCTTCTCTCTTCACAACAAAGGCTGACGGAACTACCGATGTCACCATTAAACGGAACAGCAACAGCTATTACACGGTTGTGAAATCAGCCAAAACATTCGGAGACATCACGGGGCACTGGGCCAAGTCGGCCATTGATCTCTTGGCCTCCAAGCTGATCATTACCGGAACCAGCGATACGGCGTTCTCCCCTGCCCAGAAGGTGACACGGGCGGAATTCGCAGCACTGATCACACGCTCCCTTGGCCTTGCGGCAACAAGCAGCGGAGCAGCCTTCAGTGATGTCAGTGCAAGTGCATGGTATGCCGATGCCATTCACACAGCAGCCACAGCGGGCCTGATCACGGGCTACACAGACGGCAGCTTTAAGCCGAACAGTCCAATCACCCGTCAGGAGATGGCCTCCATTCTGTCGAAGGCGATGAAGTACACCGGGGCAACCTTAACTGCCGATCCGGCCCGGCTTGCGAAATTCAGCGATGCCGCCGACATTGCCGCATGGTCGCAAAGTGCGGTAGAGGAAATTGCTGCAGCGGGCATCATCCAGGGCAGAGCGGACGGCTCATTCGCTCCACAAATGTCTGCTACCCGCGCGGAAGCAGTTACCATGCTGGAGAAGACTCTGAAGTCCCTTCAGTTCATCAACTAAGCTGAGACAACTTTTACAGCAGCATAAAAAGGCGGTTCCAAAGGCGCAAATGGCGTCCGGCGGAAACGCCTTTTTTTATTTTTCCTTTATATTGAAATTATAGTTTAGTTCGCATATAATAAAACAAATAAATAGTTCTATATTTATAGAACAAATATCATTCACACACATTTACAGAAGGAAATGAGGAACCTCAACAATGTACAAAGTAGAAGTCGACTTTGCGCCCATGTATGAATGTATCGCCAGCCTGAACGCTTTTCTCTGGAAGCAGAATCATAATGCCATGGATGGAGGAAAGCTCTGGGTCCGTGAGGTCCAGGCCAGATTTGCACCGGTGCAGCTCCAGAGAATGCGGGAGATTATTACCCTTGTCGAGGATTTCAGTTTGGCGCCGTATATTTGGAGTTGTCCGGGGGACCGTTCGGTCAGCGGCTTTATGCACTGGTTCGAGGATCTGTCTGCGGGTGAGCTGTTTGAGATTGCCGGACGCTTCGGACAATCCGTCCCGTCCAATCTTGCGGAGCTGCGGAACTCCACCTCTGAAATTCTGCGTGCCTGGGATGCAGGTTATTTCAGTGGAATCAATCCCGAAATCCTTGAAGGGTTAAGCCAGGAGGCTGAAGCCAGACGGGCGATGCTGAACGGCGGGAATGACATGGAGGTCTTCGAACAGGCAACCGAGGGCATGCGGCTGTATCCTGCCGAGCAGCTGAAGCAGGTGATTATTATTCCGCAATATCATCCCCGGCCTCTGGTTACTTCCGCTATGTACGATGAATTTGTATTTACCAGCTACTCCTGTGATGTTCTTCCTCCGGAAGAAGGACGTCCGGCTCCCGCACTGCTCCGGCTTACCCGGGCGCTGTCCGATGAGACGCGGCTGTACATTCTCCGCCTGCTTGCAGGCAAACAGCTGAACTTCACCGAGATCGTCAAGCAGGTCGGCCTGTCCAAAAGCACGATTCATTATCATCTTATCGCTCTGCGCGCAGCTGGTCTCGTCATTGTCCACTCCAGCGGAAAAAGCGTATCGTACAGTCTGCGCCTTGAAGCACTGAACAATCTGCCTCATCAGATCGGGGCCTACCTGGAGAGCTGATGCAGTGATTGGAACTGATCTAGTAAGGTTTGCCTTGAAAGGGGAGTACATCCTGTGAAAAAACGCAGCTATTATGGTTTGCTGTCCACCATATCTTTGAGCGCCTTCGGGGATGCTTTTGGCCTGCTGGCCATGGAGTGGCTGGTCTACGAGCTGACCGGCTCCAAGCTGGCTATGGGGGCACTGGCCCTCAGCTCCGGCATTCCGGAGCTGCTTCTGCGCCTGCTGGGTTCGCCGCTGTCCGACCGGCTGCACCGCGTGCGCTTCATGGCCTGCCTGGCGGCTATCCGCCTGCTGGCGATTGCGCTGCCGCTGGGCATGGGCCTGGCCGGGAAGCTGGAGCTCTGGCATCTCTTCGCCGCCGCCAGCCTCAGCGGGGCCTGCGCCGCGCTGTTCATGCCGACGGCCATGGCGGTGATTCCCGGCGTCGCCGACAGCCGGAAGCTGGTGCGCGCCTTCGCCATTATCGACGGCTGCAAAGGCGCGGCCGCGCTGCTGGGCCCGGCGCTTGCCGGTGTATTGACCGCCGCCAGCGGAGCCCTGCCGGCGCTTGGCATCAACGCGGTTTGTTATACCGCTGCCATAGCCACTCTGCTGTGCCTGCCGAAGATGCCGAAGCCATCGCCGCGCTCCGGCACCTTCTCCATACCCGCTTATATGCGGGAGATTGCCGAAGGCTTCACCTTCTACAAGCAGTTTCCGGCGATGTTGACCATTATGATGATGGCCTCCATCAGCAACTTAAGCTCCGTTGCCGTCTGGACTATGATGGTTCCCTATGTACGCGAGGTACTCCACCGTGACGCGGCGGCTATGGGTACACTAACAACAGCTTCCGCACTTGGAACCTTAGCCGGACTCGGCATAATTTCCCTGCTGGGTGAAATCAAACGGAGACGTTTCGTGATGCTGGGCAGCCTGGGAGCCATTGGGCTCTCCACTGCGCTCTGGGGCCTGATTCCGAGCTTTCCGTTTGCGCTCGCTGCCGTATTCGCCGCCGGAGTCCTTGGCCCCTTCTTCGGCTCGTTAAGCTCCTCCCTGCATGGCCGGCTGGTTCCCGGCAACCTGCAGGGCCGGGTCAACTCGATCCGCTTCCTGATCGGCGGCAGCCTGCAGCCCTTTGGCGCTTTTGCAGGCGGAGCCGTCGCCGAGCTTTACGGCGTACCTGCACTGTTCCTGGCCGCCGGGCTGCTTCCTCTCCTTTGCGCCGGACTGGCGCTGCTGCTCCCGGGTCTGAAGGCGCTGGACGGCGACCTGTCTGCACTTGAAGCTAAGACCCGGCAGAGCGGTGGGACCTTTGTAGCGCAAAGCGCAATCGCCGAACAGTGACGGAACAAATAAATGCTCAGATCAGCCCACCGGAAACAGGCGATGCCGGATTCCCGGATCATCGCCTGTTGGCTGCTTCTATTCGATTAATAATCTACCGGAACACAAATCACGAATCAGCTAGGATTCCATTCCGGCTTCGCTTGTTTCATAATGGCTCGTATCTCCATGCAGCACAATTTCCGGCACACCGTCCGTAATATCAATTCTGCACAGGCAGGTCGGATAAATATATGGCAGATCCCATAGCTGCTCCATTGCCCTGCCTTCAAAATGGGCCATCAGCACCTTAATCACTACAGTATGCGTAACAATGAGTACGGTCTGCCCTTCATGCTTGTCCACAATCTCCAGAAGCTTCTGCAGTGCCCGTTCCTGCACCTCCCGGAACGTCTCGCTGCCTTCTACAGAGAATTTCTCCGGGTCTTTCCAGAAATAATGATGCTGCTCCGGATGAGCGCGCTCAATTTCCGCAGACTCGCAGCCTTCCCACAAGCCCATTCGGATCTCCTTGAATTCATCGCAAGCGATTACCGGGACCGTCCGTTCTCCGCGGATAATCTCTGCCGTACGCAAGGTCCGCTCACTGGAGCTTGCATAGATGGCATCAATCTGTACCTTGTTTAACCCACGGTTCAACCATTCCGCCTGCTGCACGCCAAGCGGCGTAAGCGGCGAATCCTGATGTCCCTGCATCCGCTGCTGGACATTCCACTCCGTCTGTCCATGCCGTGTGAGATATATTGTTGTCGTCCCCATGTCCGCTCCCCTTTTCCTGGCTCCGATTGTTCGTGATTCATTCATTCCGGCGGATTCAAAGATTCCGCTTTTTCTCCAGCCACTTCACCGCATAATCAACAATCTCCTGCTGCGGAATCAGCTGAGCTACCGAGGCGGCAACCGTACCATATGTAATCCGTCCCGTATCTTGGCCAAATTCCCCGCCAAGCGCTGCGAAGTCATCCGAATTCCAGTTGAAATCTCTGAATTCCACCCATTGTCTGGCTCTATCCACCAGCATTGGCGCTCCGGCGGTTACCTCCTGCTTCCCGGCATAACTTGCCCGGTGTTCGGCCAGATGAAGTGAGGTATTGTTGACATGATCCACCCCGAGCAGCAGCACGCTTCCATTCAGATCATAGATCCGGGCGAGGGGAGAATGTTCCCCCAAGGCAAAATCCAGCGCATGGCCGTCAATAATCACATCCCGGTGTTTCCCCCATGCGGCGAAGGAATGGATCGGATGGCTGCTGCGCCTAACCCCCTTCTGCTTGCGGAAGCAGTCGGGTATGATCCCCATTCCCCTCAGCAGCGTCATGTCCGGATCATAGGCCGGCATCTGCTCCCGGATACTCTGCCACCATTCCTTGGGCACCGGCGGATTGCTCCAGCCGGCCGGATCGGTTAGATCGGAGGAATGGGTAGGCATCACGAGCGTCCCTTCCTCCCCCAGCACCTGCTCCAGGGCGAGAATAACCGCCACCGGTCCACCGGCTACCCACTGGCCCAGCGATTTAAAGGACGAATGCAGCAGCAAAGTCATACCTTCGGTTACTCCCAGCTTCCGGAGATCTGCCGCAAGCGTCTCAACCGTAATCAAATCCCCTTGTATTTCTTCCACTTTAAACCCTCCAACAGCTAATAGAATTCCTTGTTATCCGCGCGGGAAGGCGTCCTCTCCAGCTGCTTCATCCGGAATTCCCCCGGGGAGATGCCCTCCAGTTCCTTAAATACGCGGGCAAACTGCTTGCTGTTCTCGAACCCGACAGCCTCAGACACCTCCGCCAGCTTGATGCAGTTTTCGGACAATAGTTTCTTGGCATGGCGGATGCGGACTTTTTTCAAGTATACGACAAAGCTCTCGCCAGTATAAGCCTTAAAGGCTTCACTGAAATAGGAGTAGCTAAGCGAAACGTAATTGCTGACCATCGCCATATTCAGCGGGCGGGAATAATGGTCCTCGATGTAAGCCAGTGCCTCTTCCATATCGGCATGCTCACTATGAGCAGTCCTAATGCCTATAATATAATCGTTTATACTGATGAGCAAATGCTCCAGTGCACGGTAATAGTCATGGAAATGGCGGTAATTGTACAAATCACCGACCGTACGATACAGCTTCAGTACCTCTACGGAGGCCTCTCCGTGTACCCGGAACACCTCATCCAGCACACGTTCATTCATACTCCGGCCCACACTCTCCAGGTAAGCCAAATCCAATTGCGGCAAATGCTCGATCTGAAAAATAACGCCCAGGAGATTCCTGATCTCCTTCTCACGGTCTGTGCCCAGCATGTTGAGCAGCTTGCGCAGTTCTTCGTCCGGTGACGGAAAGCTAAGCCGGTCGGCCTGGATATCGGTATAATCCATAAAGCTTGCCTGCGGAGACAGGAAGGTATATTGCAGCGCACGGCAGGCTTCTTTGTAGCAGGTCTGGAATTCCTCCGGACTGCGGCCTTTGCTGCCTATACCGATGAGCAGCCCCCTCAGCTCCCTGGCCCCGGCTTGCCGGGACAGCTCCAGAAAACCTTCCCTACCGCTGCCGACCAGCACTAGCTTCCCCTCCCAATCCGTCAGAATCTCGATAAATTTCTGTTCCAGCGGACCGACCAGCCGTTCGGCCATCCCCTGCACTTCCTCCGGCTTCATTCGCGCACCGTCACTGTAATAATAATTCAGTACACCAACTGTAAAAGGCTGCTCCAACCGGCCCAGTTCCTCTTGCTGTTCGGGCGATGGCTGCACCTTCTGCGGCATCAGCAATCCCTTCAAACGGGCCGAACGCAGCTCCCTGCGGAAACCCTCCGTTTCCAGCTCCAGTCTGTGGACGCCGGACTCACGCTCCTTCTTCTCCTGAACGATTTGCTCCAGAATACTGAACAGCTCATCCCGGCGGATAGGCTTTAGCAAGTAATCCTTGGCACGGTAGCGGATGGCACTTTTGGCATATTCAAAATCATCATAGCCGCTCAGGATGATAACAGCCGGGTCTTCACCCGGCGCTGCCTCCGCAGACAAGTGCTCCAGCAGTGCTATGCCATCCATAACCGGCATGCGGATATCCGTAATAATAATGTCTCTGTGTTCCTGCCTGAACAGCTCCAGCGCCTCCGCACCATTGCCTGCCAGCGCAATACTATACTGCGAAGGATATTCCCTTTCGATCATCGCTTGCAAGCCCTGGCGGATCATTCTTTCATCATCTACAATCAGCAGTTTCATCATGGTTGTTTATCCCCCGTCAAAAGAACTTTAGGCAGCGTCATGAAGACCGTAGTCCATTTCCCTGGCTCACTCTGCACTTCCAGCCCGTAAGCGCCGCCATAAAACAGCTGCAGCCGCTGGTGTACATTCCTTAGTCCGATTCCGCTTGCTCTAGGATTATTGGCTCCCGTACCGCTAAAGCTTGCGGCCGGCTGCTCTTCTTTGACAGCGTACACGCTCTCGTTCAAAGTGGCCAACCGCTCCGCCGTAAGCCCGATCCCATTATCATGGACAGCTATAAAGATATCGCCTTCGGATTCCGAGATATCAATACAGATAATTCTCTCCTTCATTTCCTCTTTATCTCCGGTCCAGGCATGCTTAACACTGTTCTCAACTATAGGCTGCAAAGACATCTTCAGCACCTCCAGCTCTAAATAGTGAGCTTCAATGCGAAGCTTCAAAACAATAGGATACTCGAAGCGGATATTCATCACTTCAATGTAATTTTCGATATGGCGGACTTCATCACGCAGCTTCACATACTCGCCAGACCATTTGAAATTATAACGCATCATGCCGCCGAGCGAGGTCAGTGCATCGGAGATCGTACGCTGATTCTCCATTTCAGCCAGCATTTTAATATTTTCGAGTGTATTATACAAAAAATGTGCATCGATCTGGTTGTGTAATGTACGAAGCTCAGCCTCCTTGGATAGAGCTTGCTTTTGTACGGCCTGAGCAACTAAAGTATTAATCGTATTCATCAGCTTTGAGAAATGATGCGCGAGTTCGCCCACTTCCCCGCCGCCCCGGATCGTAATCCCCGTGTACGCCTCACCTCTACGCACTTTTTTCATCGTTTCGGTCAAGCGGCGCAAGTTCTTAAGAATAAAGGCATTAAGCACGTAAGCAATAACGGTCACTAATATAATAAAACCGATGTTAACGCCGATAATTAAATTCCGTGTATGTGAAATCTCCTTCATGACGCCTTCCATGGAGACTACATTAAGCAGGTGCGCATCAATCCGTTCCAGCGGAGTGTTAATAAACAGAAAAGACTTCCCGTTCTCCGTATAGTGAATATCCCAATTCCCTGTCTTATTATACGATTGCAGACGATCCGTAATTGCTGCAGCCATCTTCCTGTTCGCTTGCAGAAAAGAGTGGTCTGGCCGCGTAAACAGCTGCATTTCCCCATCGACCAGAAACATTTGAGATTGGCTATCCTGTACAGTTGTATAAGTCTTAGGCGTAAACCGCTCCAGCAGCATATCGACTTGCACCATTCCGATATGGTTATCCTCTGGAATGCTCATTTCACGCAGTAGCGATACTTTTGGCACAATCTTTGGTTTTTGTCCGTAAAAACGCTCCAGCAGATCCCGGTCACTATTTAGAAAAGACCACGAAAATTTCCCCTTCAGCTTTTGTGCTTTCTGGTACCAAGGCTCAGAGGCTACACGACTTTCACGGAAGATAATGGGCGAAATCTCATGAACATTACTATTCGAATACAAGCGCAAGTGTTCGATGTTCGGATTGTTATATTGGATGCGTGTAATATTCGTAAAGACATTGGTGTTAAAATCTACTAACTCTACCAGATCCGGTTCTTCCATATTTGCCAGATAATCCGTTACCTCCTTATCCTCATAGGCCATTTGAACCGCACGTTCCATCACTTCGATCTGATTATTGATATGCAGCTTCTCCATCTGCAGCAGATAGCTATTCTTGTCGATAGCATCCTTGAAGTAAGTATTGTTGATAGCCTTATACGAATAAAAGGACACCATTAAACAGGGGCCCAAAATAATAAAAATATAGGCGGCGATTAAGCGGCTTTGCAGTGAACGCCTCCCCCACCAATAAAAAAATGATTCCCATATATCCCGAGTACGCTTGCCCAGTTTCACGCTGTAACGTTCACCTCACCGTTAGTACGACTACTTATTTTAAACGCCCAAAAGCCCGCGGTCAGCGGGCGTTTTGAGCCTTACTATTTTACATGCCGAGTTTCTTCTTGTTCTCTTCATATTTCGTTTGTTGGAAAGCCTGCACCTTTTCAAGACCCAGATCCTTTTGTTTGTCGATGTACGCTGTCCAAATTTTGTCGAATTCCCCGTCCGAAGAAGCCATCAGCAGCTTCGGCAGTGTTTTGCTGCGCAGCTCTTTAACTTTGGCTAATATAATCCCTTCCGGAGAGTTGGCCAATGGATCAATCTGGTCAAACTCGGAGATACTGTGTGTTTTTCCTCGGGTCCAGTCTTCAAGCTGTTTGAAAGGCTCTACCGATTTGGGTGTCCATTGATCTGTAATATTGGTATTCATCAGCATCCAGAAGGTAAAGGAGGAGCCGTATTGCTTGTCGAATGCCGAACGGTCTTTATTCATCAGTTCAAATACTTCGGGTTTGAATTGATCTTTGCCATCGATGGTATCGTAGCTCACACCTTTTTCCCCTAAATAAAGGTCTTTATTGCCTTCCTCACTGTTCAGGTAGCTGAGGAACTTGATGGCACGGGCTTTATCCTTCACATCTTTGGAGATAAGGGTTACTGTCCAGCCGGAAATAGCAGGCCCGTTCAGCGTAGGCGCATCCAGGTTCGTGTTAGCCGGTCCGTCCACAGCGATATAGATTTTATTCGGGTCTTGCTGATACATTGTGCCAAGCTGTGTTGCAAAGTCGGTACGTTGATACAGCATTGCGAAATAACGGCCTTGAGCAATTTTTTCTTCCATTTGCGGACGTTTGTCGATAAAGATATCCTTGGCCAGCAGTCCGTCCTGATTAGCTTGGCGAAGTGTCTTCATCCATCTGATATATTCAGGATCTGTCTCGCGGTTGTACAGCTTGCCGTCTTTTTCTCTTGGAATAGCCAGGAAGTTCTGAATGTATTGCTCCAACGAATCGTTACCGGTTGCGGTAAACTCATGCAGACCCAGCGGAATCATCGGTTGTCCATCGATATCAGGGAATTTCTCTTTTGCAGCCTTCAGCGCGTTCATGAATCCTTCCGGTGTGCGCATGTCTGGGCTGCCGATAGCTTCATACATATCCTTGCGGACAACGAAGGTTTGGTTGGATACATATTTATCGCCATATTTCTCATAGTCGGCTGGAGAAGAGGAAGCATTAGGATAGCCGTAAACATTGCCATCCGCTTGAGTATACCATCCTAATTTGTCTGGATCGGATACTTTGTAGAAATAAGGGTCATATTCATCAGCCAGCTTATTAAGCGGAAGCACAAGCTCGCCTTCGATCATTTTCTTAACAGCATCTTCGTACCAGCCCAGCGTGATGAAGTCGGGTAGCTTACCGGAAGCCATAAGGGTATTCAGTTTTTCATTTTCATTACCTGCAGGAACGATGAAGTTAATATCTACACCGGTTTTTTTGGTAATATATTGGGAGGTTGGGTCTACACCCCATTTATTAGGGAACCAGGCGAAATTTAGATACCAGTCAAAGGTAATCGGAGAAGTATCGGACTTCCATCCGGGTTCATCCGCAGATACGGGCGCTTTGGTCGCCTCTGCTGTTGCTGACGCATTGGCCGTTTTCCCGTTATTAGCCTTACCCTCGTTATTCTTCTCACCATTGCCGCTGGAACAGGCTGCTGTTGAAAGTGACATGATTAATGTCAGCAGCAGAAGCACCATTTTCTTTGGCTTACGTTTTATTCCCATGCTTTTTTACCCCTTTTCTGAGAATGTGTAATTATAAGCTATAACCCCAGAACCGTTGCGAAACGACTGGAGGAGTTACCTTGGTGTGCCGAAGCTTTGTTTTACAGGTCACTTTTAGCCCTTGATCGAGCCAATCATCATTCCCTTGACAAAATAACGCTGCAGGAACGGGTATACGAATACAATTGGAAGTGTAGTGACCACCATAGTCGCTAATTTAATCGACTGTGACGTTACCGTTTTGGTAAGGGCGCTGCCCTGAACGGCAACCATCATCTGGTTTGAACTGGACTGGGCCACAACACGGTACAAATAGGTCTGAATGGGCTGCATACTCTCATTGTTGATGTAAATCATCCCTGTAAAATAGTCATTCCATTGATACACACCATGGAACAACGCAATCGTAGCAAGGACGGGCATGGATACCGGCAGTATAATCCGCAGGAAAATCGACCAGTCATTGGCCCCGTCAATCCGGGCCGCCTCTTCCAATCCGTCTGGAATTTCCCTGAAGAAGGTCATCAGGATGATTAGATCGTAGAAGCTGAACAACACTGGAATAATATAAACCCAGAAGTTCTCTAGTAGATGCAGATCCCGCATGAGCAGATAGCTTGGAATGAGCCCCCCCGCAAAGAAGAGAGTTACTGTACCCATCAGAATATAAATTTTGCCTCCGATCAGATCCTTGCGGGAAAGCGCATAAGCTACCATGGCTGTAAAGAATACATGGGCGACTACACCGATTGCGGTCTTAGCCACGGTAATCCACATGGCCCGCATGATGCCAGGGCTTGCGAATACCGCCTCGAAGTTCTTAAAGGTGAACATGCGCGGCCACCAGTAAATATTGCCCAACATGGCGTCTTTGCCATCGTTAAAGGCGTTGATCAGCACGTACCAGATAGGATATAGGGTAATGAAACATATACATAACATGAAGACATTGTTGGCTAGATCGAAGATGACTTCGCCCTTTGTTTTGCGTTTCAGTGCAAACATGTGCAGGTCCTCCTTGGCCTAAAACAACGATGTGTCGTTGATTTTTTTGGTTACTCGATTGGCAATCAGCAGCAGAATGAGAGCGATAACTGATTTGAACAGCCCGATGGCAGCAGAATAAGAGAAACGCGCCGAAAGTAGTCCGGTCTGGTAAACATAATAATCAATTACATTACTACTGCTGTCATTAAGCGAATTGCGCAGGACCAGGATCTGGTCAAAGTTGGAGTTCATTACACCGCCGACCGCAAGAATAAACAGGATGCTGATCGTCGATTTGATTGATGGCAAAGTAACATACCACATCTTTTGGAACCTTCCCGCTCCGTCAATCGTTGCTGCTTCATACATCTCGGGAGATACACCGGCGATCGCTGCCAGATAGATGATAGCTGACCAGCCAAGCTCTTTCCAAATATCAGAGGTGATGATGATGGTCCAGAAATACTTGGGCTCTGCCAAGAACGTAATGGGCTGGTCGATTAAGTGAAGCCCCATCAAGATATGGTTGATGATCCCGACATCCGCCAGCCATGTGGCGAGAATCCCGCCGAGCACTACCCAGGAAAGAAAATGCGGCAGATAGGAAATCGTCTGAATGGTTTTCTTATACCGGATCGAACGGACTTCATTCAGAAAAAGTGCAAATATGATCGGCAAAGGAAAACCGACAAACAGCTTGATTAAACTGATCCCCAGTGTGTTTTTCATGACATTCCCAAAATTATCATCCGCTAGAAACTCCCTAAAGTGGGCAAGTCCTACCCAGGGGGCCTCGGAAATCGACTTGACGATATTAAACTCCTTGAAAGCGATGATGATGCTGTACATTGGAATGTAGTTGAAAATGATCATCCAGACCACGCCGAGCAATGCCATTGTCTGCAGATGGCGCTGGGCCAGAAATCTCCTCCAGAGTGGCCGTTTGTTACCAAAACCGGTTTCGATTACCGCAGGAATCAGCGGCCGTTTCGCCGGATTTATTCCGTCGCCTCTTTTGTTCTCCATGATATGGACCTCCAAAACCAATCTATCTATATTTAAAGCGCTTACAGCTTTATGTATTTATTGTAATTGTATTCCGCGTTCCCCGAAAGGCCGCAATTTTCATATTTAGGGGCTCATTTTTCGGATAAGGCTGAAATTTAAGATATTTCACACAAAAAGAGAAAGGCCTTTTCAGCCTTCCTCATTTGCACAGTCTCTTTAACCCATAACTGCACGGATCGCCACAATCTCTCCCCGGCGCAGGTCTTCAGCTTCCGCACCGCGCAGCAGCGCTCCCGAAATAGGGGTAACGGTCCCGTCACGGTAGACCAGCGTAAGGTTCTGGATCACCGCCCGCTCTGCCCCAAAGGTATCGGCCCGTTTGGGGTTGTGGTAGGTGACCTCCGTGCCCCCCAGGAAGTTGAATGACAGATTGCCCTGTTCATCGAACAGCCAGCCCGGCAGTGCCGGTGCAAGCGCCAGCGTCAATTCACCATCCTCTACTGTGAACACACGGCTTCCGGCCATCATCGTTCTCCACATGCTCAGGAACTCTGCGGTGGAACCGCTGAGTCTGGCTACAAATCCCCGGCCATGAGTGCCCGGGTCCGGATTCCCGCCCGTAGCAATGAACGAGGAATTCTCCAAGGTGCTGCGCCCGTATACAGCCGGATCGAGGAACGGAATCAGCGAAGTCTTCATTTCACTGAAGAACTCCTCGTACAGCCCTGATTTCAGCAGCTCCAGCAAATATTTGTAGGACATATGCAGGAAATTGGACTCCCGCTCCTGCCAGCCCGGAGTAAACGCCCGTATCCGCCCGATATCGTTCGACTCCTGCTCCAGCGAGACCGACGTCCGGTACATCGAAGTGACTGGATCGTATAGACCGGTATTTTTGACTCTGGTATAGATGTCCTTGGCCTGCTCTGGACTTTCCAGCGTTTTGAGCCAGCGGGTCGGCCCCTCCAGGAAATACGGCAGGGCATAGGCTTCGAACTCTTCCACCACAGCCTTCGGCAAGCCGTAGCCGCTGATTACCGGTTTACCCGCCTCATCCGTCACCGGCTGAAAGCGCACGGCCTCGAACCGGAAATAAGTTGGTGCAAGCCCGCCGCCCATTTCTACTGCTCTATCAATGCCTTCGTTAATTTTGAGCAAGAATTTGCCAAGCGCCTCACGGATGACGGCAAGTGTGACCTCGGCCAATTCACCGGCAATTCCGAACCGGATGCTCTCCCGGTAAGCTTCACGTGCCGAAGCTACAGTATCCCAGTAGTCAAATTGACTGGTCCCGCCGGCAAGCATAACCGTCACGGCTTGATGCACCCGCTCCAGCAGCAGCGCCACCTCCACCGGAAGCGCTACAGCTTCGGTGCCATCCCCCCCGTTCTCCAGCGCCTCCAGTAAGAAGAGGAGCATCCGTTTCAGCTCGAACGTCTCACTCATCCCTGAACCAAATAATCCGGGCAGCCCGTTCATGGCATCATTCCAGCCTGGTTTGTTGCCTTCCATTTCCACGCCCATGCCATACGGATCAAGGGTCGCAAATTTGTTCAAGGCAAGTGAGATCATCTTCACGAACAGATTCGTGCGGTAAATCTCCCCGAACCCGCCTTCCGTGCGCAGCCACTGGGTATCTCCGGCTTTGCGCTGCAGTCTGTGCAGCTTCTCCTCGTCCTCCAGCAGCGAACCATACTGCCGGACCTTCCCGCCGCTCAGCACATATTTCTCGCTGCGCGGAAGCACATAGGCCGGGCTGTCATAGAACGTGTAGGATTCATCCCCGAACAGCAGTTCCTGCTGTTTATCCGGGAATACATCCAGATAACCTTCGACCAGATCAAGATTGTACGTCCAGTGGTCGGACCAGAAGCCTTCGCCAAAGGCAGCCTCTATATTCTGCTGCGACAAAGCAAGCACACCGCTGAGCAATTGCTGTTCGTCTACCTTCAGCGTAATGTTGTGGTCGGCGATGTAATTGATCAGGCGGCCCGGTGTGAAGCGGCTTGCGCACAGCTTCACGAGTTCCTCCCGGTGATCGGCTGCAGCTTCGGCAATCCAGCCGGTCAGCTTCTCCGCATTCTCCGGCAGCACTTCAAAGCTGGTTCCCTGCACACTGAGCGGATTATAGCCGTCCGCCTGAATCAGGCTGTAGAACATTTTGATGTTGAAGCTGCCGACCTGCGGATGGAAAAATACATCGTTGCGCCGGTTCTGGTTCATATCGCGGAAATTCCCGTTGCCCTGGGAATAATATTCCGGTGCCAGAGAGAAGAAGTTATAATCCCGCTCCATATCGCCGTGCTTGCGCGAGTATAGATGTACTACAAAGCCGTCTCCCCCGTTGTCAAAGATAAACGGATAGCCGCCGCGCAGAAAGTTGTCGAGATAGGACTGCCGGCAGTAGGCATCGAACACTACTGAGGAGGTATGGGTGGCGATATCCGCCGTCAGCTCCTCGGTCAGGCTGGCTGCCTCCTGCGCCTTGGCTGTAATATACTCCTCGCGGCAGAGCTCCGCCGATTTCTGATTGATCTTCCCGATCTCGTTGACATGCCCGATGATCGTATTCAGCGTCAGCTTGCCGCCGGGAGCAAGCGTACGTGCTGTACCGCTGAAGCCGCAAGGCACCTTGTTCACCGGATATTGCGGCTGTTCCAGCAGCACTGCAAGTGGCTGTCCGGCGAAGCCGTCCGGGTAGGCAAGCGATGTGTTTCCGCCAAACACAAGCTCGAAATCTACAATCGGCGCCAGCATTTCCCCCTCCGCTGTGAAGGAAAGGTAGAAATGGCCGTTATTGATTTCACTGATTTCCGCATCATCATTCGTGCTGGAGCGCAGCTTATAGAATGGAATGCCATTCTCCAGGTTGTATACATCCATCCAACTGCGCAGCAGGTTGCCCATTTCCTTGTAGCCGCTGTTCTCCACACCGTAAGGAAGAATCTCCGGCAGACCGTCCAGCAGCTCAAACTCCAGCTTCTCAGTGCCTGTATTTTCGATTTCCACCCGCCGGATAAGCGCAGCATAATCATCATTTGGCAGGTTAAAGTAGTGTACGGTCGTCTTCAATCCATGCCCGGCATGAGCTTCCTCAATGGTTAATCCGTTCGGCAGGATGGTCATGGTCCGCTTGGCTGCAGGATCAGGACGTGCCGACTGGAATGGCTCATAGATTTCCGGCGCATTGCCCAGCTTGATGAAGGTGCGGAAGCCGGAAGACGCTACATTTTTATAAGAAATATTCGCCGGAGAAAATTCCATGATCGGCGAGTTTTTATCCCGTACCCCGAAGCTGCAGACCCCTTGGCCCCGGTTGACATAGAAGGTCCACATCGGAATTCCCTTGAGCCCGGCAAGCCCGGGCAAAAAGCTGGCAAACGGCTTGCTCTCGTGAAATTGCTCCATCACAAATTTGCCTGCATCAAAATAAGATTTGCTCATGACAAGCCCTCCTAAAAGTTTTGTGCGCTTTTGCTTCCTGAATTAACTTCGTTCAAAACTAGCTTCGGAAGCATTCACTTAAGTTTTGTGAGCTTATGCTGACCTACGAGAGGACATGTGTGACGATGGAGTGCGGCGCCAGGCGGCATTCGGCCAGCTCTGCACCCAGACCCAGAGTCAGGGAACGTTCTTCCCCGCTCTCATTCATCAGCACCACGGCAATGCTGCCGTCCGGATTGCGGAAAGCTGTGGAAAGCACACCTTCTGCAGTGGACTCCAGCCCGATCCGCACAGCACCCGGAGCGATAAATTTACTGAAATGCCCGATGTAATAATAAGAGCTGTTATAGTGCACCTCGTCCGTCGTCGTATCGGCAATGATCGGAGCATCGCAGAAATTGCCCACATGGTTCGGGCCTCCGGTCTCATCCAGCACCAGATTCCAGTCCAAATACCCTTCGGTCCAGGCGTTAAGATCACCGATCATATTCCGCCCGTAGCGTTCTCCTGTGAACCACTCTCCAAGCCGTACGCCGCCCTCCTGGCAGCCTTCCGTGAACAGCAGATGCTTATCCGGGAAAAGCTCATGTACCTTGGCCACCTTGTCGAATTCCTCACCGCCGTACCAGTGAAGACCGCTGCCCCATATATATTGCGCTGCTTCGGGATCAGACAGGATAGGTGTTACACGTTCGACCATAATATCGCGGTTGTGGTCCCAAATCACGATATTCACATCCGCCAATCCCGCTTCGTGCAGGACTGGTCCGAGATGATTTTTAACAAAATCCCGTTCCTCTTCCGCGCTGTAGATACAAGAATCCCAGGTCTGAACAGCTGCCGGCTCATTCTGAACCGAGACCGCCCATACCGGAATACCCTCTTTGCGGTAGGCTTCAATGAACTTTGTATAATACCGCGCCCAGGCATCCCCGTATTCCGGTTTCAGCGAACCGCCGTTATTCATCTCCCCGTTCGTCTTCATCCATGCCGGAGGGCTCCAGGGAGAAGCCAGCATTGTGAAAGGTCCGCCTTTTACCTCCATGGCATCCTTGATCAGCGGCAGCACCCACTTATGGTCATGGGAGATGTCAAAGGTAGCCAGCTCTGTATCATGGTCCTGCACATAGGTGTAATTGCCGAGTGCGAAGTCACAGCTATGAATATGCACGCGGCCCATACTGTAATTTAATCCCTCGACAGGATGAAAATAGCGGCGTATAACCTCCGCCCGTTTGGCAGGACTCATACGCGACAAAGTATAGCCCGCCGCTTCAGTGAAAGCACCGCCAAAACCTATCATCTTTTGAAATTCTACCTCGGGCTGCAGCTGCACATCGGCCTGCTGTCCGGCAGTACGGGCTTTAAACTGGATTCCCTCCTTCGGACTTAAACGTTCTCCTGTTTCTTTGGCAGTTACTACTGTGCTTACTGTTGTCATTTTGTCTGTCTCCTTTTGAATAAATTATGAATGCTATAATAATCGAAACCGGTTTCGATTATTTCGAAAAAAAAGCGCACCGAGGCGAACTCCCTTTTATTCATTGCCTGGCGGTGCGCAGGAATCCCTCACGACCACTTCGACGGGAAGCACAAGCGCTTCCATTCCTTGCCGATTGCCGTCGATCGAAGCCAGAAGAATCTCAGCCGCCCGGGTTCCGAGATTAGCTGTATCCTGCTTAATAGTCGTCAGAGCTGGAGTAACATACCGGGCAAGCTCAATATCATCGTAACCCATAACGGAAATATCCGCCGGTACCGCCAGCCCCTTGTCTTTGGCTGCCATAACCGCGCCTAACGCCAGCAAGTCACCCGAAGCAAAGACGGCTGTCGGGCGTTCCGGTAGTTCAAGAAGACTCTGCATTGCGGCATAGCCGCTCTCCAGGGAATAAAAAGCCCCCACCGAAACATACCCCTCCTGTACCTCAAGCCCGTGCTGCTTCATTGCAGCCTTATATCCATTCTCTCGCTGTTTGCCCGGGAATGTATTCTCTCCCCCCGATATATGGGCGATTCTCCGGTGTCCCAAAGAAGTCAGGTATTCCACCGCCTGCAGCGCACCGGCAATATTGTCCGAGCAGACCGTATGTGACTGAGTTGTCTCATAATCCAGTATAACCGTGGGAATATTGCTCTCCAGCAGCTCCTGAAAATAAGGATCTTCATAATCAGAGAGAAACACCACGACTCCGTCCACACCATGAATCCGGCAATTTTCCAAATACCCGCTTTGCTTGCCGCCGACATCCTTGGAGATAAACATCAGGGCATACCCTTTGGCCACAGCAACCTGCTTGAAGCTCTCAATCACCGCGCCGAAAAATGGATGACGGATACCGACGCCGGTGCCCTCCACGAACAGCACGCCAAGGGTCCATGATTTCTTCGTAGTCAGCGTGCGCGCATGTGCATTGGGTAAATAGCCCATCTCGCGGGCAGTCCGCAGAATCTCCTGGCGCGTCTTCTCCCGCACATCGGAGTAGTTATTAAATGCCTTTGATACCGTAGTTGGAGAGTAACCGGTTCTTTTGGCAATATCATATATAGTTGTCATTCCGGTGCACTCCCCCGGCTCAAATGAAAGCCCTTTATTTGTTCACTGCCATTCTAACGTCTTTCCGCACGTCCGTCCAGCATAAAATATCCCTGTACCGCAGGCAGCAGTGTAACAGCCTGAATCAGCAGGCCCAAGCTGGTATAGACCACATGGACAATGGATACAGCGTTCATCATGTAGGTCTGCACCATAATCCAGATAATTTGCCCGAAGCCGATATAGAGGGAAAGTGCCCACGCACTATGCAGTGTCCTGAACGGATTCAGCGGGGCCGCCCACTTCCAATCCGGCTTCTTGACTAGGCCATACAGCACCAGCAGCGGCAGAAGTCCAAAGATCACCAGCAGCAGAATGCCAGGGATTGCAAAATTCTCAAAGGGCGATCTTTCCAGCACGGAAGACGGCATCCCGATCATTTCACCACTGGGGTCTGCCAGCAGCATCAGTCCTCCCCCTATCGCTCCGACTCCCAGAAAAGCCTGAAGAATATACAGTAAAATTACAGCACCCGGTCTTTTCCCGGCTTGTGTCATTGCTAATCCCCTCGCATTCATCGTCCCAAAATATCGATCTAAACTTGCTTTGAGTAGATTTTACAGGTTCTCCCTCCACCTTGCTAAGACAGATGTCACAAATTAGGGAATCGGCGAATTTTTATGCTTGCGGTGTGAACAGACACACTTTACGTTATACTAAAGTTATTATCTGTTGAACAGGAAGTCTTTACTAATCCATAAAAAAATGAGGGGACCGGGTGACGCTGGCAAAGCATCATCCACACATGCCTATGACCGATACGAACCAGCTTTTATCCAAACAATGCGCCTATTGCCATAAACTAAAACCACTTGCCGAATTCCGCCGGCGGACCGGAAAACGCTCCAAGGGCCAGTCACGCCGCGGCGCCTGCCGGGAATGCCGCAAGGCCCGCGAAGCGGGATCCACTCCTGCACTGCTCCGCAGTATGGGAGCTGTGTCTGTGTCCGCTGTTTCAGCTCAGACTTCCGAATCCGGGCCTGCGGCTCCGCCCCGCCGGTCACCAGCTCCATCGGCACCGGCTCCTGCAGCTTCCAAGCCGCCTGCACCCAAAACCCATCTGCACTCCTTGCCGGAGCGCTCCAAGGAGGGTAAGACCGCACCTCTTACCTCCGGAGTCAAGGGAAAGACGCGTCCGCGCGGAGCCGAGCAGCGGCGGAAAGCGCCGCAGCCGTTTGGACCGAAGCCCGATCCGCAGGACGCCTCCGCCCTGATCCCTTCATTTAAAGGGATGATTCTGATGCGCGGACATAGCGACAAGGGACGCCGCTGGCACCAGGAAATCGATCTGGAGCTGGCTGTGACCCTTGTCAAAGAGCATGCCGCAATAGTTGTGAACCGCCGCACGATCCGCCGCCTGTATAGCAACAAGGATTTTCGGGCGTTAATTCTAAACAGGGACAACTATACTTGTCATTTCTGCGGCTTGTACGGAGACACTATTGATCACTTGCTGCCGCGCGCCAAAGGCGGCCACACCACTCCCGACAACTGCGTCTGTGCCTGCAATCAATGCAACCAGACAAAAGCCGACCAATATGTAGAAGAATTTATGGGCCGTTAAGAGCGGCGGGGCAGCTTTAGAAACCCACCTGCTGATCAAGCTTGCTCTACCCGGCTCCATTCCACTCACACCCCTAAATTTTTTCCATTTTATAACACGATCTATTGTATTGTCCAATTCAAGCAGAACTTTCTCTTCTCTTTAATGATCAACACCAAGTGCCTGAACAACAATAAACGCTCCTTCCGCCGGTGGCTGCTGTGCTGTTGGGCAACAGTAGCCAGGCGAGAGGAGCGCTATTGAAAGTTAAAGATAGGGATGCAACGACTTTTTCATTCAGCTGGTAATATTCTTAACCCGGCCGACTTGTCCGTCCGTCAGCCGCACCTTGATGCCGTGCGGATGGCGGGGCGAATTGGTCAAAATATCTTTGACCGTGCCATGCGTAAGTTTGCCTGTTGGCTGGTCTTGCTTGAGTACAATATCCACCTCAAGTCCGGGGCGGATGTCTGCTCTGGATTGCCCGCTCATGATGTTCTCCCCTTTCATAGGTTATAATGGAGTCAACAATTACTGAAAAGAATAGGGATGAGGATAGCTATGGCCTTCGGAATTAACAGAGAAGAATTAACCCGGTGGAAACAAGCAGTCTCGGCAGGAGAGATCGCTTTTCTGACGCATTATTGGATTGACCCGCGCTTTCCGGGAATTACTACAGTGACTAAAGTAGGCTGCAGTGACCTGCCCCGTCTAAAACGCTGGTGTAAGGAAAATGGTCTTCCGCCGCAGTATATCCACAACCGCAAACCCTTCCCCCATTTCGATCTTATGGGTCCGAAACAGCCGGAAATACTCCGGCAGGAGGGATTATGGGAGCAGTTGGAGCGGTTCCGCATGATTTGAAATAATACCGTATTTGCGTGGCCCGATTACTTCTTGTTCCGCAGATCCTTCATAATCTGGCGCCCGGTAGGGGTCTGAGCCAAGCCGCCCCCTGCCGTTTCACGGTGCTTCTCGGGCATAGCGGAACCGACTTCCAGCATTACCTTGATCACTTCGTCCGAAGGGATTACGCTGCGCACGCCGGCCAGCGCCATATCCGCTGCGGCGAGTGCCGTAACGGCACCAAAGCCGTTGCGCACAATGCAGGGAATTTCCACAAGGCCACCCACAGGATCACAGATTAGGCCGAGTGTATTTTTGAGTGCCAGACCGACAGCATGCACTGCCTGTGCCGGGGTTCCGCCGCGCAGCTCGGTCAGCGCTCCCGCAGCCATCCCGATCGCCGAACCAACCTCTGCCTGGCAGCCGCCTTCCGCACCGGATACAAAGGAGTTATTGGCGATCACATAACCAATGGCACCGGCGGCGAACAAGCCCGACACCATATAATCATCGTCCCAGCCAAACCGCTCCTGGCAGCTGAGAAATACACCGGGAATGATTCCGCAGGAGCCTGCGGTCGGTGTGGCAATAATGCGGCCCATGGACGCATTCACTTCAGATACAGCCAGCGCATAGGCCATCGCGGTACCGGCAGATCCGCCAAGACACGGTTCATCCGCCGCATTGTAGGCAGCAACCCGCTGCGCATCAAGGCCGGTCAGACCGCTGCGCGAGGTGGTATCTTCGTGCATGCCGCGGTGCACCGCCTCTTTCATCACTCCGTAGTACTGGCTCATCGTGGCGAACTCCTGCTCTGTGGAACGTCCGGACTCTGCGCTCTGCTCCTCAAGCATAAGCTGGCCGATACCCAAACCCCGTTCCTCGCATAGTACCGCCAACTGGCTTAATGTTTGAAAATTCATGATGAGCTATCCTTCCCTTTCTTTACTTGCGTTGGTTCGTTTAAATCAACAACCTTCACCGACTTCACGGACGGCAGGCCCACCAGATCCTTGAGCAGTTCTGCTGTGGCTGGCTCATCCAGCTCCAGCACTGTCAAAGCCGCACCGCTGCGGTTCTTGCGGTCCAGGGACATATGCCCGATATTAAACTGGCCTTTGCGCATCACATCGGTAACACTCGCGAGTACTCCCAAATAGTCCATATGGTTAATCAGCACTGTAGGATACATTCCCGTAAGCTTTACCCCGAAGCCGTCGATATCTACAATTTCAATATTGCCGCCGCCAATCGAGATCCCCGTAAGCGTCATTTCTGTTCCGGTCTCCCGGCCGACAAGACGCAAGCGAACCGTATTGGGGTGGGGGAACAGCCCCGTTCCCTGCCGGAAGGAAATTTCCATCCCATCCTCTTGCGCAAGCTCGATAGAATCAGGCAGACGGTGGTCATCCGTAGCGAAATCCAGCAGGCCACCGGCAATTGCCCGGTCTGTGCCATGCCCCTGATAGGTTGCGGCAAAGGAACCGAAGAAAATGACCTCAGCCTCGCCCGGCACTTCACCAAGCACCTGACGGGCTGCTCTGCCAATCCGGGCCGCTCCCGCAGTATGCGAACTGGAAGGCCCGACCATCGCCGGGCCGATAATTGAGAATACATCTTTAAAGCGCATAGTTCAGATCGCCACCTATCAAAATTCGACAATATACTCACATATATTATACTGCACGAATGCAGAAGCTACACTATTACATTGGTATGTCACCTTACGATAGATCATTATCAGGACCGTTGCTCTGAAATCTCTCCGCCTGATCAAGTATCCTGTGAGAAAAGAACAATCCCGTCCCGTTCCTGCCAGCCGATGCCCGACCAGAAGCTGCGGCCCAGCTCATTCCCCTCAATAACCATCAAGTGGCATTTCACAATGCCGGCTTCCCGCAATCTGCCTAGACATCGGGAGACCAGTTCACGGCCAACTCCTGCTCCGCGGCATTCTCCGCTGACAGCTACATGATACATATATCCTCTCCGCCCGTCATGTCCGCACATTGCAGTCCCGGCAATTTTGCCCGCTTCATTTTCGCAGACGAGACTCAGTCCGGGGTTGCGCTCCAGATAACGAACAATTTCTTCCCGGGAGTCAGCCTGGCTGAGGTTCATGCCTGTAGTATTCCCCCATAAAAAATAAGCTTCCTCATAATCATCTGCAACCATTGCTCTGTACTTCAATATTCCTCCCCCGTTTCCATTGTTCATTGTATGTAGGGATAAGCCTTCTTGCACATGTATTCCAGCTCCTCTTGACGAAGCCTGCCAAGGCGCAGCAGCGCCTCATAAGGATCGCCTTCCAGCTTCAGTAGTCTCGCAAAAGCCGGTTCCGTCTTCATTCCGCCTGACTTCAGCAAAATAATCTCTTCGCGGAAACTTTCTCCCAGCAGATCCAATATCCGTCCCTCTACCAGCATATGCAGCCAAGCGTTTTGCTGCCGCGCTGGCTTGGCTTGCCCGAACAATTCAATCGGCCAACTTCCGGCATGAAAATTAATCTTGGTGCGTGTTATTCCCCCAACCACCCGGGTTACGGCGGAATATCCGGTCCACTGCCCGAAATAACCGTGAACCTCGGCGGTAAAGCGCACGGGGTCATGTACCTCGCAGATCAGATCGAGATCGCTGCCTTCCACTTGAATTCCCAGAGGTATCGTACCTGCAAGCAGCGGATCATAGTCCGCAAGAAGCTCCATAATCCGCAGTTCCTGAAGCAGATTGTATACCTCTCGTTGAAGTACCGTGCCTTGCTGCAAATAGGCAATATTGAACCAGTTCACACGATCCGCCATACGTTCCTCCCAGGTAATATATCATAATTTTTTTCATAGAATGCAAGATTTGTCCCCCTGATAATTGCCCGCTTCAAATGCCGGATTCACACTGCAGGAGCGCACGCTTTTCTGGGCGCATGCATAAAAATATACGGAATGACAGCATCCAAGGAGGAAACCTGCGATATGAATCCCACTTACCCCTATTATGGGGAACAGACGGTATGCCGCAAGCAGCCCATTGCCTTTCCGCCGCAGCATCAGAACCGCCAGCCGGGCCTTGAAAGTCTGATGAACCCCCGCCCGATTAGCGAAAATCCCGAGAGCTTCGGCAGCCGAAAGCTGGAAGGCAAGGTGGCGCTGATTACCGGAGGAGACAGCGGCATCGGCAAGGCGGCGGCCATCGCATTTGCCAGGGAAGGGGCGGATGTAGCCATTGCCTATCTGTACGAAGCCTCGGACGCCGAAGTCACACAGCGGCGCATTGAACAATTGGGCCGCCGCTGCCTGCGGATTGAAACTGATTTGCGGCATAAGCAAAACTGCTTCCAGGCCGTAGAGCAGACAGTACAGACCTTTGGCAAGCTGGATATCCTCGTCAATAACCATGGCGTGCAGTATCCGCAGAAGAGTATTCTCGATATTTCAGAAGAACAGCTGCTCCAGACTTTTCATACTAACATTATTCCGTTCTTTTACCTGACACAGGCCGCACTGCCGCATTTGAAAAAAGGCAGCTCGATCATTAACACCGCCTCAATCACCGCTTACCAGGGCCACAAAGAGCTCATCGATTATTCAGCCACCAAAGGTGCCATCGTCACCTTTACACGCTCTCTTGCCCTTTCGCTCGCCGATACCGGTATCCGTGTCAACAGTGTCGCCCCCGGGCCGGTCTGGACACCGCTCATTCCCTCCAGCTACTCCGCTGCCGAGGTCAGCGTCTTCGGAACGGATACTCCGCTCCGGCGTGCGGCTCAGTCTTATGAATTGGCCGGAACCTATGTCTATCTGGCCAGTTCCGATTCTTCTTATGTCACAGGCACATGTATTCATGTTAATGGAGGGGACATGGTCACAAGCTGAGCTGCCGCCGATAGAGGCCCTGAGTCCGCCGTAGTAGCGTTAATCCCACCCTGAAAGGAAGTTTTAGGATGAATAAAATCAAGGATTACGATCTTCCGTCCGTCCGCCTATCCGCAGGCATGTACGCACTGGCGAAACTCTCCGCCGCCGGTCTGACCTTTATGCTCGTCTCCCTGCTGATGCTGTTCTTTCCGCACGAAGGCGGAGTGCCGGAAGGCTGGCCGATATCGGTGCCCTATGCCATTTACGCTTATGGACTGCCGGCGGCATTGCTGGCAGATCTGCTGCTGCGCATGTTCCGTTCGTCTTCGCTTGGACCTTCACTGGTCCTGTATGCGGCGGCCGGCTTTGGCGCAGGTCTGTGGCTGGCCTCGGAGCAGGGCGGAGAAGCCATGACCTGCGGCATCTACGGCATAGCTGTACTTCTGGTATTCCGGCTCGCCCAGGTAGCCGGCGAGCGGCAGCCGCTGCTGCTTCCCGTATTCGCGCTATTTATTCCGCTGCTCTGCCTGCTGCTGCTGCTCTAGCCTGCAGGCAGTTCCACCGGGTGCCGGACCGACATGCATCCGGCACGATGCATAGTGTGATCAGGCTTCTCTACACAGCTTCCTGCAATCAGAGTGCTTCAATAATATCCCCGGCAATTAATGCCGCCGGATGATGCCGCAAGCGGGCTGCCCGTTCCCCGGCCAGTCCGTGCAGATACACACCAAAAGCCGCAGCCTGTGCGGCATTCAGCCCCTGAGCCAGCAGTCCGGAAATGATGCCTGTCAGCACATCGCCCGCTCCGCCGGTTCCCATACCCGGATGGCCTGTGACATTTACATAGGCTTGTCCTTCAGGCGTTGCAATAACTGTATGCGCCCCTTTCAGCACAAGCACCACGCCATGCTCCCGGGCATAGTCCAATGCCAGACCGATCCGGTCGCGCTGCACTTCAGCCGTGGCAAGACCTGCCAGCCGGGCCATTTCTCCCGGATGCGGCGTCAAGATCACAGGCCCCCGGCGGGTCCAGGAGCTGTAACCGGCATCAGCCAGGATGTTCAAAGCATCGGCATCAATGACCAGGGGCGTTTCCGTCCCCTCCCAAATCGTGCGAAGCCAATCCGTATCGCCCTCGAACCGGCCAAGGCCAGGACCAACGGCGATAACCTCCTTTCCGGCACCCAGCCGCAGCACCTCGGCGGCCGTGCCTGCTTTCCAGGTGCCATCCTCTGCGCTGCCGGCTGCAGCCAGCATAATTTCAGGAGCGGCACCGATCACATAGGGCAGCAGCCCGCCGGGCAATGCCCAGGTAACCAAGCCGCAACCCGCCCGCAGCGCAGCCCGGGCGGAGAGCAGGCCTGCACCGCTCATGGCTAGGCTTCCGCCGGCCAGCAGGACATGCCCGTAAGTGCCCTTGTGGCCTTCGGGCGAACGGCTGCGTGACACGTCGATCTGAAGACGTGTCCGCAGCACCTCCGGCGTCAGCAGGCAAGCCTGCACGCCGTGTTCCCGGGCCAAGGCAGCCGGAATGCCGATGGAGCGGACCACCACATGCCCGGCTGCTCCCGCGCCGGGATATTGCACCAGCCCGCGTTTGAGAAACGCGAGGCAGACTGTCACTGCTGCATGAATGCACGGCTCATGCAGCTCGCCCGTGTCCGCGTTCAGCCCGCTCGGGATGTCCGCGGACACCACCGGTTTGCCGCTGCCGTTCGCGGCGGCAATCAGCTCCGCATAGGCACCGCGCGGGGCTCCCGCGCTGCCGGTGCCGAGCAGCGCATCCACGATGCCGCTGCATGCGGCAAAGTCCAGCCGGTCCACGCCGTAGATGGCGGCGGGCAGGCCCATGGCTGCAGCGGCATCCCGCTGCAGTGCGGCTTCGCCGGCCAGCGACTCCGGCGCAGCCGCGTACACCAGCGTGACGGCGATGCCCGCCTCACGCAGATGCCTGGCGGCGGCGAGGCCGTCGCCGCCGTTATTGCCTTTGCCGACGAGAATCAGCCAGTGCTCGGCTTCGGCAGAGTCCAGGGTCAGCGCGGTATCGCCGCTGACCCTAAACCCCGGCGGCTGAATCCCCGGGCCGCCGCTTCCCTGGATGGCAGCAACGCCTCTGCCGCTGCCACGCCCTGCTCCCGGTTCCTCGCCGCCGCCACGCCCCACATCCGTTCTCACGTCTCTGCCATTCTCTGCACCCGGTCCCGCGTCTATATGGCCGCCGCGCCCCGCTATATCTGCATCAGCCCAGCCGCCTCCCGCTCCGGCCCGTCCACCGTTCCGGTCCTCTCTGCCTGCGCCTCCGCCGTGCCTGCTCCGGCACAGCGCAATAACCTCCTCGGCGATGGCCCGACCCGCATTCTCCATCAGCGCAACCGCCGGAATGCTTAAACCCTCAATCGTTATGCGGTCCAATTGCCGCATCTGCTCAGCAGTTACCAGATCCATGACTCGCACCCCTTTCGCTACATTTCCATCGCAACAATAAAGGGTAAGCCTTACGGCATAAAATGCAATAAGTCTTACCCTTTGCGCATAGCCGGAATCCACTGCCCCGGCACTGTATCGGTCCTGTTGTTCAGTTCAAGGCAGTCTTACAACTGCTTCTGTACCCAGCTCAATTAATATGCTACCGTAAATCTCTCCCGGCTGAAATTGCCTTCCTCCAGCTCATCAATGACCGCCACGGCGAAATCCTCCACGCTGATGCTGCTCTCGCCATTTTCATCCACGATAAGCCGGTCCAGTCCGATGCGGAACATGCCTGTCCGCCGTCCCGGGACGATGACCGCAGGCGGACTGATATACGTATAATCAAGTGCCGAGCCTCTATAAATTTCATAGGCGTTGGCATGTGCGGCAGCCAGCGGCCGCAGCTCCTCGGGGAATTCGTCCGTGTCCATCAGCCACTCTCCCGATTCCGTCTTCAGACTGCCCGCTCCGCCGACGATCATCAGCCGTTCCACCCCGGCTATACGCATCCCCTCCAGCAGCGAATCCGCTGCGCCAAGCAGATCATTTTCCCGCCCGGAATCCGGTCCAAACGCACTGATGACTTCCCCGTGCCCGCCAACTACGGCAGCTACCGAGGAAGGATTCAGGATATCAACGGTGGCAATCTGCAGCCGCTCATGCTCGATTTGCAGCGAATCCGGATGGCGGACGGCTGCGGTTACTTCGTGTTTTCTTTTTAGTGCTTCCTGTACAATTGCTTTTCCCAGCGTCCCCGACGCACCTAGCACAACAACATCCATCTCTAGTTTTCCTCGCTTTCTCAAGCCCTAATTCTAATTTATCCCATAGTGGCGTTCTGAAACTCTTCGGGTAGAAGCAGCATTCAAATACCCCCACTAGGTGGGGGTCGGCCAGCCTCACTATCATAAGATTACAATCTTCCATTCCGGCCAGCTACCGCCGCAAGAACATCCCTTGCGAATAAGGCATTACCGGAAAAAAACCATACTGATCATACAGCTTCGAAGCATTCCCGTCAGCAATGAGGCTAACATACGACGGATTGGGCACCGTATCCAGGAATGCCCTGATCTCACCCATAATGACTTTCCCGAAGCCACGCCCTTGACGGGAGGGCTTGACGGCAATATCCGTCACCTGAAAGAAACAGCCTCCGTCCCCGATGACGCGCCCCATCCCTACCAGCATGTCCTCTTCATAGAGGGATACTGCATAACAAGAACGCGGAAGTCCGGTCTTAGCTCCCTCTATACTCATCGGACTAAGTCCTGCCTCAACCCGCAGCGCCAGATATTGCTCCACCGAGGGGCATTCATGTCTAATTTCTACTTTTTCTGCTGCATCCATACGGTCCTTCCCTTCTCGTTCCTACTAACGGTCTCAGGATCTGCAATGCTGTTACCAATATATACTTAAGCATTGATTTCAAGCAAGGCCGGGTAACCGGCTGACGGAATGGGTACATGCGGAGATTTGAAACGTTGAAGAATTCTGACGTAACAGAACTAATAAATTGTTTAGAAAAGCATTAATATTATTCTCAGCCTGCATCCCGGGGTAACCTAGAGATAAAGCCAAATATTCACAATATCATAAAGAAAGGATTGGTGAAACACTCATGTCTTCTCTGGGGAAATTATTGAAATGGGGGACTTTCACTTATGAAGCGTTCCTGGCCCTGCCGATCATTGGAGGGGTGTTCGTTGTAGCCAATGCATGGGTCCCGCTCGGCATCGCCTTTTTGCTGCACGCAGTGGCTGTTATAATCATGCTTAAGGAACGGGGGCCTTTTATCGGCAACGTCATTGGTATCATTACCTCGATAGTCGCTCTAATTCCGATCGTTGGCTGGATCATGCATGTGATCACGGCGATAGTCTTACTGCTCGAAGGCCTCTCCTCTTCCCGTCGAAGACCGCGTTATTAAGGCAATACTACCTTGAAAGGATAACTCTTCAGCGCTGCCTTCAACTGGGGATCAGGTATACAAACATGTGGAATTGATGTGCTCTATCGAGGTTCCGGCAGAACTGAAGCATATCACTGACAAATTATCTTTTGACGAATGGGAAACCTTAATTAAATAAAAAAAAGAAAGACCTTCAACTGATGGAGGTCTTTCTTTATACCTTCTATCCTCGTCCCGCAGAACGGGTATCGGTGCGCCGGCTTCCGGTCTCTCCACTATATCGTGCATTTGCAGTGCTGTTCTCGAAACGTTTGCGTTCCGTACGCTCCATCTGTACTATCTGACCTTCATGCACCACGATGTGCAATGAGCCAAACTCCATGTCATCCAGAAGTCCTGCAATCCGCGTCAGCCATACCTCATCCACTTTCAGTGGCTTAACCATTCTCCAGCCTCCCTTTCCCCGGACAGGGGATGTTCTCCGCCTTTAATCCCGTTATTACCAACTTGTTTACTAAGATTTAACTTAGCATGGAACTAAAAGAGCTGTCAATGAGCATTTTTTCGTAACAGCCAGCTTTTGATGATCATCGTTACCAAGGCGAGCAGCAGCAGCAATGAAGCCACCGCGAACGATGCCGAAAATTGATATTCATTATACAAAATCTCGACATGCAGCGGCAGCGTATTCGTTTCTCCGCGGATATGCCCGGAGACTACCGATACCGCGCCGAACTCGCCCATAGCACGGGCATTACAGAGAATAATCCCGTACAGCAAACCCCATTTAATATTGGGCAGTGTCACACGCCAGAAAATCTGCCAGCCGTGCGCCCCCAGCGTAATCGCCGCTTCTTCCTCCTGTGTACCTTGATCTTCCATCAGGGGAATCAGCTCACGGGCCACAAAAGGGAACGTCACAAACAGCGTAGCCAGCACAATGCCCGGGAGCGCAAATACGATCTTGATATCATGGTCGCTGAGCCAGGATCCGAACCAGCCATGCGCGCCGAACACCAGAATAAAGATCAGCCCGCCGATGACCGGTGACACGGCGAACGGCAGATCAATTAAGGTAATGAGGAAGCCTTTGCCGCGAAAACGGAATTTGGTCACTGCCCAGGCGGCCGCCACGCCAAAGATTGTATTCAGCGGGACGGTAATCGCGGCCACCAGCAGCGTCAGCCGCAGCGCCGAAGCGGCGTCAGGATCACTCAGCGCGGCCCAGTAGACATCCCACCCCCTCTTCAGCGCTTCTGTCAGCACGACGATCAGCGGCAGGGCGATCAGCCAGAACAGCACCAGCCCGGCAGCGGCAATCAGCACCCACTTCACCGCAGGAGATTCGTTCGTCGCAGGCGAGGATACGCTGCTCTTCCGCCCTGGAGCGAGCATCGGCACAGTACCGGCCATAATTATTCCTCCTAAATTTTTGTGAGCGTTACTTCACTGAATTGGCTTCGACAAAAATCGCTTCGAAAGCATACGCTTAAGTTTTGCACTTCCCCTATCGTGAGCTTTTGCGGGCCCAGCGCTGCAGCAGGTTAATCACGAACAGCATCAGGAAGGAGATCAGCAGGAGAAGAAGCGCCACCGCTGTGGCTCCGGCATAATCGAATTGCTCCAGCTTGGTCATAATGAGCAGCGGGGCAATCTCTGTTCTCATCGGCATGTTGCCGGAGATGAATACCACTGACCCGTATTCTCCGATCCCCCGGGCAAAAGCCAGTGCAAAGCCGGTGAGCAGCGCAGGGAACAGCTCCGGCAGCACAATCCGCAGAAAGGTCCGCCAGCGGCCTGCCCCCAGCGTCGCGGCGGCTTCTTCCATGTCCCTGTCCAGATCCTCCAGCACGGGCTGTACGGTGCGGACAACAAACGGAATGCCGATAAACATCAGCGCAAGCGTGATGCCCAGCGGCGTGAAGGCAACCTTCAGGCCGAGCGGCTCCAGAAGGGAGCCGATCCAGCCATTCTGTGAGTAAAGTGCTGTCAACGAGACACCCGCTACGGCTGTCGGCAGTGCAAACGGGAGATCGATCAGGGCGTCGAATACTCTTTTTCCCGGAAACTCATAGCGTACCAGCACCCATGCCAGCAGCAGTCCCAGAAAAGCATTCGTCAAAGCTGCCGCTGCCGCAGTGCTCAGGCTGACCCGGTAAGAAGCCAGGACGCGCGGATCTGTGGCTACATCCCAGAATTTAGCCCAGCTGAGCCCGGTGGAGTTGAAGAGCAGCGCCGAGAGCGGCAGCAGGACAACGAGACTCAAATACAGCACACTGTAGCCCATCGTAAGCCCGAAGCCGGGCAGCACCTTGCGCCGCACCGCAGCCGTAGTAGTGACATTCATTTACGTATTCATCCTTTCCTGCCTTCAGCTTATGGGCTGATCAGCACCCTTCACGGGACGAGCTTTCCGAAGCGTATCTTTACAGACTGCGGCTCTATCACCAGCATCGAGATATAAATGACCCGCACTTAAAGTAAGAGTTAGCTGCCCGGTACATAAATCTTGTCGAAAATGCCTCCGTCATTGAAATGTTTCTCCTGCGTTTCTTTCCAGGTGCCGAATTTATCAGCCAGCGTAAACAGCTTGATGTCCGGGAATTGGTCCTTGAATTGCTCCTTCACACTTTCCAGTGTGGGGCGGTAGTAGTTCTCTGCAGCTATTTTTTGACCTTCTTCGGTGTAGAGATATTTCAGATAAGCCTCGGATACCTCACGTGTCCCTCTTTTATCCACAACCTTGTCGACAACGGCAACCGGAGGTTCAGCCAGAATGCTCTCGGAAGGATTCACAATTTCAAATTTGTCCAGCCCCAGCTCTTTGATGGACAGATAGGCTTCATTCTCCCAGGCAATCAGCACATCACCGATTCCGCGTTCCACAAAGGTTGTCGTAGAACCACGCGCCCCGGTATCCAGTACCGGCACATGCTTGAACAGCTCCTGCACAAATTCCTGTGCTTTGGCTTCGTCATTATTGTTGTGGTCGAGCGCATAGCCCCAAGCCGCCAGATAGTTCCAGCGTGCACCACCGGAGGTTTTCGGATTCGGTGTAATCACCTCTACACCTTCCTTAAGCAAATCCGGCCAGTCCTTTATGCCCTTCGGATTGCCTTTGCGCACGAGGAAAACAATAGTCGACGTATAGGGCGAACTGTTAAGCTCAAATTTATTTTGCCAGCCTTCATTGATGAGTCCTGTTTCCTGCAAAGCATCAATGTCATATCCAAGCGCCAGCGTGACTACATCCGCTTCCAGACCGTCAATAACGGCACGGCTTTGTTTGCCTGACCCGCCATGGGACTGCTTGATCGTTACTTTCTGGCCAGTTTCCTGCTCCCAATAAGCCGAAAAAGCCTTGTTGTAGCTCTCATAAAGCTCACGTGTAGGATCATAGGATACATTCAGCAGCTCTACCGGATCTTTAGACGGTGCTTTGGTCGCTTCTGCCGTTGCCGCCGCATTGGTGCTCTCCGGCGTACCGGTTGCTGCACCTGCGCTGTCGTTCGTATTGTTAGTATTACTTCCGCAAGCAGTAAGCCCTGCCGTCAACAATAGTGTAAATCCGGCGAGCAGCCCCTTCTTGATCCCTTTCTTCATCACAATCACTCCCCCATATTTTCTCTTAACTAGATGATTGCTGAACTCTTCATGCGCTAATTTCTGCAAAAAAGGACGGAGGAAGGCCCACGTATGGCAGGTCAAATCGGTCCTGAAAGACACGTATCTGCGAGCCTGAAGCGGGCGTTCCTCCGTCTGTACGGTAAGAACTATTATTCAATTATTCCTACCCATTTAGTAGGTTATAAAGACATAATACTGAAAGCTCCTTACCCTGTCAAACCTTTTTTTAGAAAAAGACGGCAATCAGACATTCTCCGGCTGAGCGGCAGCAAGTGGCGGCCGTTCCTGCAAGATCCACTTGTCATTAAAGCTCTAAAGTAATAAGATTGCTACATCTAATAGGGGAAAAAGAGAGAGTGGAAATCACCGCAAAATGTCGGAGGAGACAATCATGGGAATGGATTTGGAGTATGCTCCGGCGCCGGGGAGACCGCGGCTGCACCGGAGGATACGCAGCAGCCTTGCAAAGCGAATTAGGGAAACTTACCGTTATGATACAGCACTATGGAGGATGGCGCTTACCGGTCCTTGGATAATATGTGTTCTTATATTTACGGCAGCTATTCTGGGCATCCCCACCGGCCTGGGTGCCCCGGCGGATATTATATTGGCGGCCGGAACCGGGACCATCTTCCTCGCTCTGGCAGCCAACATACTGGCTCTGGTGCTGGCATTGACCGGACTGCCTGTCCCGCGGTTATTTACGGGCTCTATATTGAGTGCGGCGGGCGCCGTTCTGCTAATCCTCTATTATGCTGAATTGGAGATTGAAGCAGCGGCTGTCGTTGCTGTTCTTGCCGCCTTATTCGGCGGGTTCGGAGGACTCGTACTTGGCCTGCTGCGCAGCAGGCGGATCGTTTCGGGACTGCTGCTCGCAGTTGCTGTCGCCTTGTCTTCGATAGCCCTGCCGATCAAGAGCCATGGCGGAGCGATGCCCGTGTTGGCAGCGTCCACGATGATTGAGGATGATATCCCCGCTGCAAATCCGGGAGAGCCCGGTGACTATACCTATCGCAGCTTTACTTACGGCAGTGGCGAGGACTTGCACCGTTCTGAATACGGTAAGGAAGTCGATCTTCTTTCCTCCACTGCGGATGCCTCGGCCTATATCAAAACCTGGCCTAAGCTGCGGACTATATTCTGGGGATTCGACTACAGCTCGCTCCCATTAAATGCCCGTGTCTGGATGCCCGACGGTGAAGGCCCCTTCCCGCTTGTGCTTATGGTTCATGGCAACCATATGATGGAGGACTACTCCGACGGAGGCTACGCTTACTTGGGCCAGCTGCTGGCCAGCCGGGGATTCATCGCGCTCTCCCTGGATGAGAACTTCCTGAATTATTCAGCCTGGTCCGGCATTCCCGACAACGATTTCAAGGTGCGGACCTGGATGATTCTGAAGCATCTCCAGCAGATCGGCGTCTTCAATGAACAGGCCGGCAACCCTTTCTATCACAAGGTGGATTACACCAAGACCGCCCTGCTAGGCCATAGCCGCGGCGGGCAGGCTGTTGCCATGGCGGCCGATGCCGAACGCTGGTTCAAAAGCGATCCCGTGCTGGCTGACGCCAAAAAGTTTTCGATAGCCTCGGTCATTGCCCTCGCTCCCACAGATAAGGCAATCGACGAGCAGCAGGCTAAGCTGATTGACGTCAATTACCTGACCCTGCAAGGCGCACGGGACGGTGATGTGCATGACTTCTATGGAGACCGCCAGTATATTCGTTCCAGTTATTCCCGCGGCTCCTCCGCTTTCAAAAGCTCTCTATATATCGCCGATGCCAATCATAGCCAGTTCAATACCGACTGGGGACTTTTGGATCAGTCATTGCCGGCGGGATTGTTTCTCAGCCGAACGCATATTATGGACGGAGACGAGCAGCGGCAAATTGCCAAGGTCTATGTAGCCGCGTTCCTGGAAACAACCCTGCATGGAGAGGCTGACTATCGCGGGCTATTCCGCGATTACCGCAGCGGAGCGAAGTGGCTGCCGGATACTGCGTATTATAGCCGATTCCAGAGCGGTGAATTCATCCCGGTAGCCACTTTTGACGAAGACCGCAACAAGAATACGGTTCTGGGCGGAACGGCGGCGGCCACGGGACTTAACTGGACGGAAGAGGTTGCCAAGGACCGTGAGCTGAAGAGTAAAGCAACGCATGGCATCCTGATGGAACGTAGTGCCAACAACAGCGGAGAAGAAGCTGCTTACACCATCACGCTCAAAGATAGTGTTACTAGCGATATTGCCGAGTCCGATGCAGAAGGCCTGACCTTTTCCCTGGCTAACCGCAACGCTGATGCTGATGAGGCTGATAAGGCTGAGGATACCGGCACTGCCGATAATACAAAGCCTTCCCCCTCGCCTGATATAGTGGTCGAACTCACGGATAGCAATGACATTGCAGCCCGCCTGCCGCTGGACGAGGTGATGGAGGTTCTGCCGCTGCCCCAAACCCAGTTCACGGTAAATTCCTGGCTGGAAAAACGGGTAAGCGACGGCAAATACGGTGATCTTTCGGAAGCCGTGTTCCAGACCTACGAGCTACCGCTTGAAGCCTTTCTGGAGGAGGAGCCTGCGCTTGACCCTGGCAAGCTGACTGAAATAACCTTCTATCTGCAGGAAGAAGGCGATAAAATCATGCTCGACGATATCGGATTTTATAACTGATCCGGCCGGAATCCATGGATTGCATTAAATAGGGCCTCTCCCTTTCGCTGATTGACAGCGAAGGGAGAGGCCCTTATCACAATTCCTTCTTGTTTCTTGTTACAGGGCTTTTATGCAGACCGGTGAAGGAACTTCCAGTTCATTGCCGGTAGGAATCAGCCTGCCACTCTCACAGTCGATTCTAAACGAGACGATATTGCCGCTGTTCTGATTGGCGGCGAGCAGCATCCCCCCCATAATGGCGAAGTTGCGCGGTGTCCGGCCGCCCGAATTGACCCAGTCCGCCGGTTCAAGCAGACCTGTAGCTGCATCAATAAGGAATAGGGCGATACTGTCATGGCCGCGGTTGGAGGCATAAAGGAACCGTCCGCAAGGAGAAACATGAATGTCAGCAGCCGTATCATCACTGCCCGCTGTGTACTGCTCCGGCAGTGAGCTGACACTCTGGAGTACTCTCAGGTCCCCCTGCTGTTCGTCGCTTGCAAATACCGTAATGGTGCTGTTTAGCTCATTGATCAGATATAACCATTGTTCCGTGGGGTGATAGGCCAGGTGGCGCGGGCCCGAACCGGGAGGCAGATCCACTTCACGATGTGTAATCAGCTTGCCGTCCTGCACACGGTACAGCAGAACCTGATCAAGACCCAGATCGCAGACCAGCACCCGCCCGCCGGTACTGTCGGGAATTACCGAATGGGGATGCGGCGCTTCCTGGCGGTCTGTGCGAATCCCCGAGCCTTCATGCCGGACCTGGGCCGACATCTCTTGGAGAGAACCGTCCCCGCCCACAGGGAACACGTTGACATTGCCGCCCGTGTAATTGGAGACATATATGTAATCCCCTTGCGGATGAATGGAGACATAACAGGGGGCACCGCCTTCTGTACTTCTGCCGCCTAGCGGGTGCAAGGCTTTGGTTCCGGCTTCAATGGTAAAGGCATGAATTTCGCCCTCATCCTGTTCGCTGACTGCATATAGAACAGTTCCCGCACGGTTTACGGCCAGATAGGACGGATTCTCAATGCCCTTAGTACCGTTCAGAACTCTCATTTCCCCTGTATCCTTGTTCAAAGCCCCCAGCAGAATAGCATCCTCTTCCTTGGTATTATAAGTCCCCACATAAAATAGTACTTCATTAGGCTGTTCCATAGCAGCGTCTCCTTTTAGTGTAATAGCAGCGTATCTTGCTTGACCCCGGGAGACCCGCTTTCGGAGCCATCGTTTGCAGGTGTATTCCCTTACTTCTTATATACCCTGCAAAGCACCCTGTTCACTCATATCCGCGCTTCATTTTCACTATAACATGTTTATATACCCAACACATTATGCGGGTTAAACAGCATCTTTTGGGGCATACTTGAATACTGATAATAAGCAGCAAGGCAATATTTTACACATGGTTTAAACGTTCCGCTTGAGGTTAATAGTAACCATCGAAGATAACAAACACAAAGGAGCTGAAGCATAATGAGTTTATTATGGATGTTAATTGTAGGCGGAGTAATTGGTTGGTTGGCAGGTCTGATCATGGGCAGAGATATTCCTGGAGGCATTATCGGCAACATTATTGCCGGTGTTCTGGGTTCATGGCTCGGTGGCATGCTGCTTGGAAGCTGGGGACCAAAAATCAGTGATTTCTACGTCTTCCCTTCATTGATTGGTGCCATTGTCCTGATCTTTATCGTCAGCCTGATCCTCCGTTCGGTCGGTGGACGCAGCCGTTCTTAAGCTTGCCGACGATCGAAGCTGACCAGATGAGTTGAACATTTGGACACAACCCGCCAGGGTCACCCTGGCGGGTTTATTGTGTCTGGACGATCAGAGAAGATCCTCAGCATACCCGCCTGAATTTTAGTTTCAGCTGCGATTCTGAACATCACAGAATTTCTGCTATAATGGAGAAATAGTGACACAAATCACAGAGAGGAAAGTGAATCATGGGCAATATTAACCCCTCGCTTCTGCATGTGGGCTCCACACTGGGGGCCGTGTTTATGGCGCTGATGGTTATTTTTATCCGCCTGAAGGCAAGCGCGAGACCGGTGACCCTCCGTAAAATATGGATACCGCCGCTCGGCATGTCCACAGGTTTTGCCATGTTCGTTGTACCAGAGGTCCGGTTTCCCTGGTGGTGGGCGGTTGCGGCTTTCCTGATCGGCTGGTTCATTTTCGCCTATCCGTTAATGCGCAGCACGGTCTTTGAAGAACGGGACGGGCAGATCTATGCCCAGCGTTCCAAGAGTTTCGCCTTCATTCTGCTCGGATTGCTGCTGATCCGCACAGTGCTTCATGAGTTTATCAACCGATATGTATCCATACCGCAGTCAGGCGGATTATTTTTTATTCTGGCCTTTGGCATGATCCTCCACTGGAGGGTGTACATGTATAAGCGCTATACCCAAATGGCTCTGCCGAAGGCACCCATTCCCCAGCCCCGCGGATAAAAATGAAGCATAAAATGAGTAAAAGAGCATTTCATTGACCCTTAGGGCCGCACGAATGCTCTTTTTTTTATTTCCGGAAGTCCAACCTGCACGCTACAAGCATAGAATATTCTATAACTCCGCCCAGTCATTCCTAACCTTTCATGTCATTTGTGGCAAAAAATGTTCGGCAAAAACACGCTTTTTCACCTTCATGTCAGGTAACTTGCAATCAGATCAGTTAAAATATAAGCATACTTCACCAAGGAATAGGAAACGTATTATTTTTTAGAGAGCGAGGACAAGGCAATTGAAAACAAAATCGAGAAAAGTGGCGATCGTCGGCTCCGGTAATGTGGGCTCCAGCTGTGCCTATTCCATGGTCAACCAGGCGATATGCGATGAGATCATGATGGTCGACCGCACCTATGACTGGGCCATGGCACAAGCGCTTGACCTCTCGCACTGCATGGATTTCACAGGGACACGCACCAAAGTATATGCCGGTACTGCAAGCGATTGCGGCGGAATGGATGTCGTTATCCTGACTGCCGGGGCCAATCCCAAACCGGGTCAGACCAGACTTGATGTCCTGGATGATGCTGCGGTTATAACCAAGGCTATTATTACGGAAATTATGGCTAGCGGATTCGACGGTATCTTTGTAATTGCCGCCAATCCGGTTGATATTGTCACCTATATGGTATGGAAAATCTCCGGACTGCCGCGCCACCGCATTATCGGCACCGGCACCTCTATTGATTCATCGCGGCTGAAGACGCTGCTGTCAGAAGTATTCTCCATTGATCCCCGCAGCGTGAACGGCTATGCACTCGGCGAACATGGAGAATCCCAGTTTGTCGCCTGGTCGCATGTAACAATAGGCGGCAAACCGCTTCTACAGATTATGGAGCAGCACCGCGAGCGGTTCAGGGATCTGGATCTGGAGGACCTCGCCCGCAAAACGAAGGATGCCGGCTGGGAGATCTTCACACGCAAGGGCTCCACGCATTTTGGCATCGGCAGTGCTCTGGCTTATATCACGCGCTCCATCCTGAATGATGAACACAAAATCATTGCCGTCTCGGCGATTCTGGACGGAGAGTACGGGCAAAAGAATGTATGCGCCGGAGCACCTGCCATTATCGGCGGGGGCGGCATTCAGGAACTGCTGGAGCTGAATCTCACTGATCAGGAGTATGCGAAGTTTGATGCTTCATGCGGCATCATCCGATCCGGCATCGAAAGCCTGCATCTGGAAGAGAAGGTTTAATTCTTAGCTCAAACGAAACAGCCCCCGGCTGCCGCGCTGCAACGCGCGAAGCCAGGGGCTGTTCTTATTTTATCTGCTGATTAACGGAATTTTTCGATCTCTTCTTTCAGCTCGGACATCATCAGATTCAGTGATTCCGCAGAATTGACTACCTTCTTCATTAGCTCCTTCTGATCTGTCGAGGCCTCAGCGACCGCCTGGGCGTTGTCCGCAGAAGTCTTGGCGATAGTCAGCATATCGGAAACGGATGCCGTAATTTCTTCCGTGCCTGCAGACATCTCTTCATTAATAGCGGATACGTCCTGGATCTGCACCGAAACTTCACGGATGGAGGAACGGATATGGTCAAAGGCGGACCCAACTTTCGTCATCTTGTCCATACCATCGCCAATTTCGGAAATGCTCTTCTCCATGGATACTGCGGCATTCGTTGTCGAATTCTGAATTTGTCTGATCAATTCAACAATATGCACAATCGCTGTATTGGTACGCTCGGCCAGCTTCTTCACTTCATTCGCTACCACTCCGAAGCCCCGTCCATGCTCGCCCGCTCTGGCAGCCTCAATGGAAGCATTCAAGGACAGCAGCCCTGTCTGGTTGGATATCTCTGAAATGACATCGACGATTTGCCCGATTTGTTCCGATTGCTGTGTCAGTGTGCCGATGAGTTCAGCAGTCTGGCCTGCCGTAGAACTGATTACCTTCATCTGTTCAAATGTCGCCTTGATCTCATGGTAGCCGTTCTCTACCTCTACACTTACGGACTCAGCCTGATCGGATACACTCACGGAGGATTCAGCAATCCTTTGCAAGCCTACCGCCATCTCTTCCGTAGCCCGTGCGGACTGTTCCGAACCTCTGAACTGCTCCTCCATTCCATGCGCCACTTCCTGAATCACCTCTGCAATCTCTGCCGAAGTGTTGGAGGACTGAGTGGCGTAATCCAGCAGACCTTCCGCAGATACCGCTACCTCCACTACGGTTGTATCGATCTTGCTGACAATTCCGGACAGGGATTCAATCATATGATTAATACTCCGGCTCATCTGGCCGATTTCATCCTCTGAGCCAACTACCACCCGCTCATTCAGCCGTCCGTCTGCCACCCTTTTCATCACTTCCGAAATAGCGACAATCGGCTTAACAATCTTCCGGGTAAGATAGAGGGACAATACCACTACAAGCAAAATAACGATGACTACAAAAATTGTCGTCAAGGTCTGGGCCGAATTCACTTTAGCGTAAACTTCGCTTTTGGGAACATTAATCAGCAGCTTCCAATCGGTTCCAGGGATGGTTTTGAAATATGTAATAAGAACTTTGCCCTCTTCGCCCTTATAGGTTACCGAACCGTTAGGCTTGCTCAATATACTTTTAACCGCTTTTTGCGTCCCGGGTTTCTCTGCATAATCCGCAATATTTTTTCCGATCTTGCTTGGATCAGAGGAGGCATAATAGTTCCCTTCCCCTGAAACTATAAATCCGTACCCGGTTTCGCCCACCTTGATATTTTTGGCCATTTCGATCATAATCTCCGGCGTAACCGAAAAGGCAATACCGCCGTTAAACTGGTTATTCTTATCCATAATCGGTACCATAACCGTAATGATATGTTTATTCAGCTGTTCCAGAAAAGTCATATCAGCTATTGACGGTTTATGTGTCTCCTTGGCCTCCAAGAAATACGGAGAGGTACCGGAATCCGCCGTCATTCCAAGCATATTGCTGAGTTTTCCTTCTTTACTGATTACACTATAGCCTTCAGACTCAGTGTCACTGTCTTCGAGCACACTGATTACCGGGAAAATGCTCTCCGGCACTGCCGTATCGAACTCGGGATGCATAGCGATCAGTTCCTGCACCGCAGAGGTTTTGGACTCCAGCCATTCCCCAAGCTGGGAACTATTCATGTTCAGAGTACTTTCCGCCAGCTCTTGACTATCCGACTTGGTTACACCGCCGAAATACTGCATAAAAAAGATGGTAGCTCCCAGCAAAGGCACGATGGAAATGGCAAGAATCACAAGCGACCATTTCGTCTGCACGGATACTGGTTTTCTTTTCTTTGCTTTCATTTTCATTTTTTCCTGCTTCATTTCTGTCTCTTCCACCTTAAGTCCTCCTAGCAGTACTAGATACAGTTTTCCAATTGCTGTAAATGTATACTAATATATCGGCAAAAACAGACATAAATCATTATATTCACGACAAAAAATAAGCCCTTAGTCCCACAATATGGAATCTAAAGAGCTTACTTTTTCATACTATTTTCATGTTTTTTCACATAATTTTCAAGTATATAGTTTGAACTTAAGATCTTTCTATTTTGGGTTATAGTCGTAACTGCGAAGAATGTTTGGACTTCCGGCCGCTGTTGTCGTAAGAATTTCTTGATTTTATTCCGCTGTTCGCGGTTGAAATCCACAGACAAAGGCGGACGCTGTCGCTCCTCCAATTCCAAACTTCTCCTCCGTCACTTCCACCCTTTTTTAATTTTCCAAGTTCAATCTATATAGCTGCGGGACTCCTATGACATTCATTCCGTTTTAGGCGCCTGCAGCGCTCTGATGCTGTTCAGCACAGCAAGCACGGTTACACCCACATCCGAGAATACCGCCTCCCACATTGTAGCAATCCCGAATGCACCCAGCAGCAGAAAGATCGCCTTGACCGCCAGGGCAAAAATTATATTCTGCCAGACAATACTCCTCGTCCGCTTGGCAATTCCGATGGCTGCCGCAATCTTCGACGGTTCGTCGGTCATAATGACAATATCCGCCGCTTCAATTGCTGCATCCGAGCCAAGTCCGCCCATTGCAATGCCCACATCTGCCCTCGCCAGCACAGGAGTATCGTTGATTCCGTCGCCGACAAAAATAATTTTCTCCCGCTGTGACTTCTCCTTCTCCAATCTTTCGACAGCTTCCACTTTATGCTGCGGCAGAAGCTCGGCATGAATTTCATCAATTCCCAGCTGGCGCCCGACAGCCTCCGCTACCGACGAAGCGTCACCTGTCAGCATGACCGTCTTGCGGATGCCCAACGCCTTCAGTTTGCGGATCGCCTGAAGGGAGTCGTCCTTCACTTCATCAGATATGACCAGATATCCTGCATATTGTTTATCAACAGCGATATGAACAATTGTTCCACTCACCTTAGGAGTCCCGCTGGAGATTCCCTCGCGCTCCATGAGCCGGGCATTTCCGGCGAGCACTGCCCTGCCTTCTACAGTAACGGCTATGCCATGACCGGAGATTTCATTGTAATCGGCAATAGCTTCACCTGGAATATCTTCGCCGTAAGCCGAACGGATGGATTCCGCAATAGGATGGGGCGAATGGCTCTCCGCATAAGCGGCAACCCGCAGCAGCTCGCTCTCGGCAATACCTTCCGCAGGAAAGATGCCAGTAACTTTGAACTGCCCTTTCGTCAGCGTTCCCGTCTTATCGAACACGACAATCTTCACATCATTCAGTGCCTCAAGATAATTGCTGCCTTTAACCAGAATGCCATTCCGGGAAGCCGCTCCAATGCCGCCGAAGAAGCCAAGCGGAATGGAGACGACCAGCGCGCAGGGGCATGAAATGACGAGGAAGACAAGCGCCCGGTAGATCCAATCCGAGAAGGTGGCCCCACTGATAAACAGTGGCGGCAGTACTGCCAGCAGCAGAGCTGTAATGACTACAACCGGAGTGTAGGCCCGGGCAAATTTCGTAATGAAATTCTCTGTCTTCGCCTTGTTGCTGGAAGCATTCTGCACCAGTTCAAGAATTTTGGATACCGCTGATTCCCCGAAGGTTTGAGTGACCTGAACGGTAATCACACCGTTGCGGTTGATAAAGCCGCTCAGCACCTGAGCGCCCGGCTCAGCCGAGCGTGGCACCGATTCTCCGGTAAGCGCCGATGTATCCATCATTGCACTGCCCTCGAGGATTGTTCCGTCAAGCGGCACCTTCTCACCTGGCTTGATTACAATGATGTCTCCGACGGCGACTTCCTCCGGCGATACTTTTCTCAGCTTCTCCCCTTCCTTGAGAAAGGCAAATTCCGGACGGATATCCATCAACGCTGTAATGGAGCGGCGGGAACGGTTAACTGCCAGACCCTGGAAGAGTTCGCCAACCTGATAAAAGAGCATGACAGCAACGCCTTCCGGGTACTCGCCGATGGCGAAAGCCCCGATCGTCGCCAGTGCCATCAGGAAATTCTCATCGAACACTTGGCCGCGGACAATATTCCTTGCGGCTGACCATACGACCTCGCCGCCGACAATAAAGTAAGCGGCCAGGAAAATCAGCAGCTCCAGGAATCCGCTGACCGGCAGGAACATTCCGGCTGCCGCTAGAATTCCGCCGGCGCCCAGCCGCAACAGGATTTTGCGCGTATCCCCTTCCCCATGCTCATGGCTATGGGAGTGGCCATGAGCTTCATCATGTGCATGATCATGATTATGGGCTTCATTACTACCATGAGTGTGACTGTGTCCGTGGGCCTCCCCCTGGCTATGTCCGTGAGTGTGGCCCTGATGTTCATGATGGGCATGAGCGTGGGCTTGCCCTTGCGCTTCTGAGGATGCAGAATTCACAGCAGCAGCCTGTTGCTTCTTCCTTGCAACGGCAGTTTGGACCTCCTTCAGCTTCACATGCGGCTCAAGGGTAGTTACTGTCCGCTTTGCCTCTTCGGATACCGTGTCCGCATAAGCTGCGGCAGTCTCCAGTGTCATCATCTTCATGGCGAAATTTACGGAGCAGGATGACACTCCTTCAATCTTTTTCACCTTATTCTCAATTTTCATGGCGCAATTTGCGCAATCCAGACCCTCGAGCACCCACTGACGTCTTACGTTTCCCTCCACCGCATTCAAATCACTCATCTCCCTTGGAAAAAACTATATATGAGTATCTGTTCATATGTTTACTTACACATATTATATTCTCCCTAAACTTGCAGTGTCAATGCAGATTCCGTATACTTCACCACTTTTTTTAAAATGATAAGAAGATCACAATTGTTTCCAAAAGGGACTTGTAATTCAGCTGAGTTGCGAATACTATTAACATATGAGCAATCATTCATATGTTATTTTAGGAAGGGGTACCTGTATGACAAATCATCAACACAACGATAGCCACCATAAGCATGAACATCAGGGACATGAGCACCGACACAACCATTCGGAACATAATCATTCCGGCCATTCTCATTCCCACTCCCACTCACCCGATAACCTCAAAGGCCTATTAATCGCTCTGATCATTACCGGAAGCATCATGCTGCTGGAGTTCTTCGGCGGTCTGGTTACGGGCAGCTTGGCCCTGCTGTCGGACTCCGGCCATATGCTGGGCGATACTGTTTCGCTGGCCTTAAGTCTTGTCGCCATGATCTTTGCTGTAAAGCCCCCTTCTCTGAAAAATTCTTACGGTTACTACAGATTCGAGATTATGGCAGCCTTATTCAACGGAGTTACGCTGTTTATCATTGCCGGATTTATTATATGGGAAGCGTATCAGCGTTTCTTCTCACCTCCGGAGGTAGCAAGCGGTACAATGATGATCATTGCGGCGGTCGGATTGCTGGCCAACCTGGTCAGTGCATGGTCTTTGATGCGAAAAAGCAATGTGCAAGAGAACATCAATGTCCGCAGCGCCTATCTTCATATCGTTAGTGATGCACTAGGCTCGGTCGGAGCTCTGCTTGCCGGGTTAATCATGAAATTGTTCTCCTGGTATATTGCAGATCCAATCATCAGCGTGCTTGTCGCACTGCTCATCCTGAGAGGAGCCTGGGGCGTAATTAAACAGGCATTCCATATTTTAATGGAAGGAACACCGCTTAACGTGAATACCCGTGATGTACAAGAAGCGCTGCTGCGCATTGACGGAGTCATTGAGGTCCATGACCTGCATATCTGGACCATTACCTCAGGGCTGGATGCGCTTAGCGGCCATCTGCTGATTCAGGACCCTAAGGATCATCAGCGTGTTCTCCAGGAGGCCACCAGCCTCGTGGAAGAAACTTTCGGCATTCATCATTCGACGCTGCAAATTGAGAACTCGTCCATGAAGCACAGAAGCCTGAAGGTTTAACGTGCATTAGGACGGTGAAATCTTCTGACGCAAACAAAAGAAACCGTCCTGCGCTAAGCTAGCGCAGGACGGTTTTGTTTTTACAGCTGAGTTCTCATGAAAATCTATTCATGTCTTATATGCTCATGCGTCTGCAGAAAAATCTGCTCCACATGCGCATCGTTTAGTGAATAATAGACTGTCTTGCCTTCCTTGCGGCGCTTTACGATCCGCAGATTGCGCAGATAGCGGAGCTGATGGGATACGGCCGATTGCCCCATGTCGAGGATAACCGACAAATCGTGCACACACAGCTCTCTCTGCGACAAAGCGTAAATGAGCCGTACCCGGGTCGGGTCGCCCAGCGCTTTGAACATTTCCGCCATTTTATCCGTTGTTCCGCGGTCCGGCAGAATCAGCGCTATAGATTCCGGTTCCAGCTCCGAACCATTGCATGTGTTGTCGCATTCTTCAAGTGCCGCAGGCTCCATGCTCTCGCCCTCCTCCAATATGCTTATCCGGTGTTACTGGTTGTTAATAGTATCTTCTACGATTAATTATAGAAAAAACTTCACCGGATGTCCATGAGAGGATTCAGCACAGCATGCAGCATACGGGATATTATACCGCTTTGCGCCAGAAGTGGAGCAGGCCTCCCGCCAAAAAGAGAACCAGGCTTCCTGTAACTACCAGCATCAAGCTCTCCATCGGCAAATTAAAAGCTCCGAACTTATCTTCCCCGTAAGGAGACATGGCCAGCATCGGCTGCACCCAGGGATAATATGGGCCGTAGGTGGCTGAATTGGAGATGAGCATATTCGGTAAAGTCAGGCTTACATTCAGTGCCAGCGGTGCGCCGAAGCTGCTCCAGCCCTGGGATACTGCCAATTGCAGCGCAGCCAGCGGCAGGCAGGCGAACCAGCCGCCAAAGAGGCTGGTGAGAAGCAGCTGCCAAGGCACGGCGCCTTCCGCACCGCGATATATCCCTAGGCCTACCACTACAACGATAAACAGCAGCTGCACGGCGGCCAGCATTCCCATAATCAGTGTAAATTTAGCCAGGTACACAGAACTTCGTGTTACAGGCAGGGACAACAACTGCTTCCAGCCACCGTCGGTATGCTCGGAACGGCAGATTAGAGCCGCAAATATGCCGGCAAGCACGGGAAGGAACAACATTGAATGCATTAGCGACATTACACTCAGCAGCACCTGCCAGGTGATCTGCCCATCATCCTGCATATCGGCTAGCCCTCCGATAGGCAGCGCGACAGCCGGACTGAGCAGAATAAGCAGCCAGACATGAGATTTGGACATTTTCAGCTTCTCAGCCGATAGAACTCTCCAAAAGGTTCTCATCCTAGTCCACATCCTTTCGCGCAAAATGTATGGATCCCGGCAGCAGAATCAGCAGGCCAAGCAGCAAGCCTGCTCCGCTGAACAGCCAGGGCCGGGGAGCGCTCCAGGCTAGGGCCGGCCAGCTCAAGGGAACCCATTCCGACAGAAACAAGGAGAAGATGCTTAGCAGCGACAAGGTAATTCCCACCGACACCGGAAACGTCTGATTGCGGCTGGACAGGGAGAACCACAGCTGCAGTGAGATCACCGGGAGTGCTGCAGCATAAGAAGCAAAGCCGATTTGCAGCACCTTCTCATAAGGGATTGGCTGCGATTGGAAGCCGAGGATCACTCCTAAGCCCACCGTACCCGCCGCCAGCAGCAGACAGGAGACAGTAAGCAACAGCAGGCAGAGCAGCAGCTTGGCCATAAAGACAGAGGTCCGGGAAATCGGCAACGCCAGGAGCTGCTTCCACGAACTCATTTGGTGCTCCACGTTGGCCATCATCGAACAGATCAGCGTGCCCCCCAGATAAAGGGCCACCGGAACGAAGTCGGCCACATTGCTGAGCAGTCCGCCCCATAAATCGGCACGATATTGCTGGGTCAGATAATCGTAACGCAGCCCAAAGTTCAGCCCCTGCATGGCAAGCAGGCCGATGGGGCCAAGGAAGACCAGAAACCACAGGCCTTTGCCGCGGATTTTGAGCCAGTCAGCCGACAGCGCCCGCCACATCATGATGCGCCTCCCTCAACAACCTGCAGGAAGAATTCCTCCAGTGATTGTCTGCGTTCTTCCACCCGGTAGATTGCATGTCCATCCTCGACCAGTTCTTTAATCAGGAGAGCCACTCTGGCATCGCTCATCCGCGGCAGCACGAGCCGCCCATCCTGCATTTCACCGCCGCAGCCTCTTCGCAAGGCGAGCGCCAGTGCGGCTTCCGGCTCGGATACGGCAAGCCGGAGGTCTCCCGCCGCCTGCTGCTGCAGATGGGCAATGGAGTCCTGATAAACCATCTTGCCCTGGCGGATGATGCCGACCGTATCCGCCATCTGTTCAATTTCGCTCAGCAGGTGGCTGGACACAAGCACGGTAATTCCCTGCTCTTCCGGAAGCCGCTTGATCAGCGAGCGGATCTCCTGTATGCCTGACGGATCAAGCCCATTAGTCGGCTCATCGAGGATCAGCAGCTCCGGACTGCCGAGCAGTGCGGCAGCAATGCCCAGCCGCTGCTTCATGCCCAGCGAAAAGCCCTTCACAGGCCGCTTTTCTTCTCCTGTCAGCGAGACAATATCCAGCACCTCGGCGATCCGCTGCTTAGGCACATTAAGAATCCGGCGGATCGCCTCCAGATTGTCCAGTGCGCTCAAATGCCCGTAATATGACGGGGACTCCACAAGCGACCCCACCTTGCGCAGAATCTGCAGCTTATTTTTACGGAGCTCCTGGCCGAATACCTTAATTTGCCCCGATGTCGGCTTGATCAGCCCCAGCAGCATGCGGATGGTCGTTGTTTTGCCTGCGCCGTTGGGTCCAAGAAAGCCGTAAATTTCACCTTTGCCAATATTCAGGTTCAAACGCTCCACCGCAGCCCGGCCCCGGTATTCCTTCAGTAAATCCTTTGTTTCAATCACAGTTTCTTTCATTCTCATTCACCTCGGTAACTAGCATAACGTCCCAAGGTTAAAAGAGCGGCGGCAGCAAGTTTAAATTTCGTTTAAATTTTGTCCCGGCGCTGAGAAATGGCAATAGAGGTACCCTGCTCACTGCTGTCGACCGTCCACTCCAGCTCCATCCGCTTAAGCAGCAGCTCTACAATAGACAAACCAAGTCCTGCCCCTTTGGAGTCGGAGTTGCTCATCATTCCCTTGCCATGGTCCGAGACGACAATCACAGGGCGGCTATCCCGGACTTCCAGCGCAATGCCTACATATAGTCCGCAGCGGGCGTGGCGCAGGATATTCTGAAACAGGTTGTCTAGAATCCGGCGGAACCAGCTCTCGTCTATAGTCCAGTATAGAGGTTCACCCTCCAGGTCAATATCAACCTGGAACCCTTCCTTCTCCCAAAGCGGATACCAGGCAGCGGCACTTTCGCGCAGCAGCCGCAGCACATCCCTGCGCTCCAGCTTCAGCGTTATCTTTCCGCTGCTGAGCAGATTATAAGAGAGCAGATTCTCGATTAGCACGCTGAGCCCGGCAATCCGTTCATCCATCAGCTCCAGCGATTCCTGCCCGCGCGGCGATAGGCTTTCCTTGCCCAGCACATGGAGATGAGTACGGATTACGGTGAGGGGAGTCCGCAAATCATGCGACAGATCCGAAACCAGGCGCTTGCGCAGTCCCTCCTCTTCCGCCTCTCTGGACCGGCTGGCAGTAAGCTCAGTCACCATCGTATTAAAGGCCTCCTCCAGACGGCCAATCTCATCAGCTCTGCCGCTGGAAGTAACAGGCTTCGGAATTCCGGCCCCGCCCGTGAAACTCATCGCCGTCTGCAGGCGCAGCAGCCGGGTTCGGATCCCTATAAAGAACAGCAGCGACGCCACAATGAAGCCGGCAAAAAACAAAACCAGAACGATTAAATACCACGAGCTTAGCCCATCAATACTTTCTTCATCCCTCAATGCATCCGGAATTTGCATCACCATAAAACCTTCTCCGGCTTCCGCACGGTCTCCTACAAAGGCGACAATGGCGAGCGGATTAAGCTCTGTGCTCTTTTTCATAAAGGCAACCGCTTCTGCAGCACTCCACTGCGCGGGCAAAGCATCACCCTTTACCTGCTTCAGCAGCTCGGGATCTTCCGGCGTAAGGCTTAGCCTGGTTTTCCCGTGGCTGTCTACCCAGAACATCCCGGCCAAAGAATACTCACTGCTGAGTTGCCGCATCCGCTCATTGATCGCCTCCGGCGGTTTGCCCAGCAGATCCAGCGCTTCGTGATGCCACATGGTCTCCAGCTTGGTGATGCTGGAATAAGGGGCATATTCATCAGGCGGACCCTCCCGGGTCAATGCGCTGAATACGCCGTATCCGACAAAAGTTGCCGTCATCATGACAGGCAGGAACAGCAGCGCAGCAACAATAATCAGCAGATAACGGGAGAGCAGCGAGCTGCGCAGTTTGTGCGAGCGCCCACTGGCCTTCATGCTCTCACCCGGTAGCCGATTCCCCGGACCGTCTCTATAATCTCCGGTGCTGCCGGGTCAAGCTCCAGCTTCTCGCGCAAATAACGGATATGTACCATCAGCGTCTTGTCCCCCTCTATGTAAGCCTCACCCCAGACGGCTTCATAGATCTGTTCCTTGGTCAGAATCTGCCCAAGATGGCGGAGCAGGTAGGAGAATATCTGAAACTGCTTCCCGGTTAACAGGATTTCTTTGCCGCTGGCCGCCTCTTGAATAAGGTGTTCCCCTTCATGGACGATCAGATGCTTAATCCTTAGCGGTGCAGGTGCCGCAGCACCGCTCCTTCTCAGCAGGACTTCAATCCGTGCAGCCAGCTCATCCGGGTGAAACGGCTTGGTCAAATAATCATCGGCGAATTCCAGCCCCTGGAGCTTATCGTCGATGGAGGTGCGGGCGGAGAGCATCAGAATTGGCAGCCCCGGGTACGTCCGCTTCAGCCGCTGCCCAACGGTGAAGCCGTCAAGACCGGGCAGCATGACATCGAGGATGGCCAACTGACAGCCGGCAGCCGCCTCCACTGCCCCTTCACCGCTCTCCAGCCAGCGGACGGCATACTGGCGTTCCCGAAGATCGGCGGAAACCGCACTGCCAATCTCCCGGTCATCTTCAACATATAATAATGTAACGCTCATTTAGCTTTCAATTCCTTTCTTGGTGGAAATGGCAGGACATCATAAAATCCCCGAAGGCGGCGGATTACCGTCTGCGCTTCGGGGAGGGTATAGGTTGTATTGACTATGCACGGTTTCCAAAACTAGCCGGGGGCCCTTATAGCATTGGCGAGCGGAATCGGGCAGGCAACCGGTTCAATGTCAGATTTCAGTCGAGTAATTATAACATGATTTACCATAAGCCAGCTATCTTCCGGACGGCAAAAAGCCATCTATAAACCGTAGGGTTTAAGATGGCCAGCTGCTTCATATCTTAGATTTATTTGCCGTTAACTGCGGCCGTAGGCTGCCAAACGCCATGCTCTTCGTTTTTGCCGACATACTCTATCCGTGCCGGTGCAAGCTCCAGAATGACATAGTCAGGATCATCCGGTCCCTTGAACCATTGCTCCAGTGATTTATTCCATACTTTAGCCCGCAAGCCTTCATCCTTGGTGACAGCGACTGTTGCTTCGATCTCCAGCACATCCTTGCCGCCGCCCTTTTCATATCCAAGCAGCAGAAAAGCATGCGGATTATCCTTCAGCTCTTCTATCTTATGCGTCTTCCGATTGGTTGCGAGGTAAATGCTTAATCCGTCATGAAATACCGCCATATAACGCACCTTAGGTTTGTTGCCGGCTTCTATCGTGCCGAAGGAACCGAACTTATTGTCATCCAGCGCTTTGATGATATTTTGCTCCAGCTCATTGCTATCCATTGACGAAACAGCTCCTTTCCAATATGTGTGCTTATTATAGTGTACCCGTCCGGTTCAGAATGAATCCGGGACAAAATCATGAACTCATCACAGGAATTGCTCTGGATCTGGATCGGTCGTCTCTCCTAGCTTGGCAGCCTGGAAATTAGGGTAATATAGAAGATGTCAATATCCTGTGCATAAGGGTGGAACCGTTAATGACTGAGCATTTCTCCGAACACACCGAACCTACACTACATACCGCTCTGCTGCAGTTTATTTTCCCCTTCTCCATCAAGGACGGTGAGGACAAGAGCCTGGCCCGGCAGCTTGGGCTTGACGGCTTCACCCGTTTTTTTCTTGACAACAAAGAGCTGGAAGATGCTTATTACGGCGAAGGCTACTGCGTATCCCATGAGAAAATGGAGCGAAGCTATCTGCCGTTCGCAGCCCATGTCCTATTCCCGCGGGACAAGGATAAAGAAGATTCCTTCCGCCGGTTTTCCCGGGTAAACGATCTGGCCTGCAGACTGGAAATGACACAGCAATCCATAAACTTCCGGGTACTCTCGACGGATGTATTCATTTGTCCGTTTCAGCTTGGATTTCTGACCGTAAGAGTCCGCATCGAGGAAGAGAATCTGCCCTTCAGCACCGCGCTGGAATTCGCCGACCGTTTCCGCACACTCGAGGATGTCTCCTACCAGGACAAACATACGTATATCCATTGCCAGGACAAAACCTTCGATCAGGTGGAGGATTTTGTGTTCAGGAATCTGGCCGTTGGCCTGCAGCCGTTTATGGACCAATCGGAAATTGACGGGGCCTATTTCGAGACGCTTCCCTTCTTCGTTGATGAACGAATGCTGGTCCAAGCCTTTTATGGCTTCAACCGGCAGGAGGACGCAGACGAAATCAGCGTGGAACTGCGTTACCGCGCCTCCCAGCTGGATGGGCTGAATCTGGACGGAAAACCCTATATCAGCGCCAGCGATCCCGAGTACATCGAGGAATACTGCCAGGCACATTCGTACAACCGCTGGGGGCCGGATACCTACTATATGACCAACGAGCAGACCTTCTGCTGCCTGAGCCGGGCCGAACCGGAGGTAGCCACCCCACTGGTCAATCAGATGTACGGGCAGTATTACTACGGGCTGCTCCTTAGTATTTTCCACAAAATCGTCCTGTTGAAGCTTTCCAATCTCCACTCCCGGCTGCGTATCAACCACGACTATGACGAAATTGAGAATCTGATCTTCCTGATTAACAAGTTTTCGGCCAAGTTTTATTTTCTGGAGCTGATTTCACAGTCGCAGGGCCGGGAGATCTTCTTCCAGCTGCGCAAAGTATACGGCAATGACGCCCTCTTTGATGAAGTCAAAATGACCCTGAACGACCTGTTCCAGTACCAGGAGAAATTCCAGGCCAAACGCCGGGATACGCTGCTGATGATTCTGACCGTCTTCACAGTGGTGAGCGGCATCTACGGGATGAACCAGGTTATTGAAGATTTGAAGGGACGCATTGAATGGAGCAAAATGCTGGAATACTCTCCTTTTGAATATTTGGCACTGCTGCTCACCTTCACCGGGATCCTCGTCAGCATCCTCCTGACGCTGAAAGAGCTATGGAACGGAATCCGCAGCCGCCGCAGAAAAAGATTTTATTCCAAGGATTGATAAGCTGTCGGAAACTATCATGAGTGATTTGCCCTCCGGGCGACGTAGTAATGAATAGTATATACGCCGGAGGTTGCCTATGACGTTCAATCCTAATGACAGCCTGGCATGGGCCGGGCGGTTCAAAAACAAAGATAAAAAAGCACTCGCAGAAGCGATTGATCTCTTTGGCCCCGATGTGCAAAGACTGGTCCGGCGTATTCTGTCCGGCACCGGAAGCACGGAGGATGTTGAGGAATGTGTGAGCGATGTGTTTATGGCAGCATGGAGCGGAATCAGCCGTTATGAGCCCGAGCGCGCCTCCTTCCGCACCTGGCTGTTCCTGCTGGCCAAATACAAAGCGCTGGATCTGAGGCGCAAGCTGCTGCGCCGGGGCGGAACCGGAGAAGCAGATGCTGCCGGAGCTGCACGGAATGAGATTTCCGCCGAACAGGAAGTTCTTTCCCGCGAGACGGCCAGGGAATTGATCGGCTGCGTGCAGCAGATGGGCGAACCGGACCGCAGCCTGTTTCTGCGCAGATATTTCCTTTATGAGAGCCTTGATCAGCTAGCGCAAACCTTCAGTCTCAGTAAAAAGGCTGTCGAGAGCCGCTTATACCGTTGCCGGACGCTGCTCAAGCAGAAGCTAGGCCTGTCTGAGAGTCAGGGAAAGGAGGCGCAACATGGCCAAAGACATTAAAATTGAGGAACAGCGCCTGTTCGGGATGATTGATTCTATGAGCTTCAGCGATGCAGAGCTTGCCTTAGGTGTTCTGCCGGAGGTTGACCAAGGTCCGCGCCCCGCAGACGAAGAGGAAGCCGCTTCGCTCGCCCGCATCAAAGCACGTACACTTGCCCGTCTGGAGCCCGAAGCTGCTGTCCACACCGTCCGTTCCTTTGCCCGGAGATCCCGGAGGCGGAATATCTTCGCAGCCGCAGCGGCAGTAATACTAATTGCTGCCGGTATGCTCGCTTTCTCTCCTGAGGTACAGGCCGGGTTAAGAAAGGCGCTGAGCTTCCTTCCTGGCTTCGGCACCGTTGTGGAGAACAGCCCCGGTGACCTGATCTATGTACTGAGCAAACCCTATGACATTGCTGTGGGGGACGGAAGTCTGACCGTGGATGCCGTTCTCCTGCAAGAGCTTGGCGGGAGCATTACGCTTCGCGGCCGGAAAGTCCCTGAAGTCAGCGAATTTGAGGCAGATATCGGCGGCAACCGCTATACTTTCACCTCTTACATGCGTTCGTCCTCGGAGAGTGAGTGGTACGGCAGCTACAGTTCAACTCAAGCGCTGCAGCTGAAGAAGGATAATCTTCTAACCCTGCATCTAGGCAGCACAACCGTTGGTCCGTTACAGCTCACCGCTCCGAAGACAGCTGAGGAGCTCGGGGAACTCGGCGCAAGCGATATACAGCAGGATGTGCGGATTACTGCTTTTCCGGTGGAACTTGGCGGCGGGCTTGTCCGTGTCCAGTTGTTGCCCACTCTGACGGCGGAATCCGGGCTAACTGTCCATTCTTACGGATTGGAGCCGCTGGTGCCTGGGTCAGGTCTCTATGTAGAGAACGCGGCAGGAGAAAAGGCATCACTGGAGCAGCCTGAATCCATGTCCTATCCTTCCGACTTCCGGTTTCATGAGACTGCCGGGGCGGGCGCTCGGCCTTATACGGTCTTCATTCCTTATATTGAAGTTTCAGATCGTGACGCCGTATCTGCAGAAGTAGAGATTCCGCTGCCTGATATCGGCCAGGAGGAAATGCTCCACACACGCGCGGAAATCGCGGGCTTTCCGGTAGAGTTCACCCGCATTGAACGTACCGGCGAGACGGCTGCCAGCGTCGATATGAATGTGAATTTCAATGCCGCAAAGCTGCGGACGCTGAAGTATTTCCTTATTCGCTATCCGGGGCAGGCGGACAACAGCTCGTTCTCTTGGCTGAATACCGACCAGACCTACGGCGTGATGAAGACCCTCCATTTAGAAACAAAACCCGGGGAGGATAAGCTGCGTTTTAAGCTGTCCGAACCGCATTTTCTGCTCAAAGGGCCGTGGCGCCTGCCGCTGAAGCTTGATAGCTAAAGCAGAGTTGCTACTGGACAACTTTGGAGCAGGCGTCTATAATACACCGTAAGAACACAGCAATACCTATAACTTCATAGTACCAGGGGTGCTGGAATTGGCCGGCTGAGATTGTATCCCACAAGATACTGACCCTTATACCTGATCTGGATAATGCCAGCGTAGGAATCGTCAATCGCTTACGGCCGTTTATGGCCCAAGCACAACCTTGCGCAAGTAACTGGTGTCCCGATTCTCGGGGCGCCTTTTTTGTATGGGACTATTCAGAATCTGGAAGACTAGGGTTGCTGGAAGGAGAGAAGAAGAGAAATGGGAGTCACAAAAGTATTAAAGCTCAGCCTCACCTGCATGCTGGTCTTTGCCATTGCCGGATGTGGCAATAGCAATGGGAACTCTGGCGGAAATGCGGCAGACACTGCCGGAAACAGCACCACCGCTCCTGAAACCACTGCCGGGGCAGCAACGGACGCTCCTAAGGAGCTGACCAAGATCAAGGTCGCGCTGGACTGGACGCCGAATACAAATCATACCGGGCTTTATGCGGCAAAAGAGCTGGGCTATTACGAAGAGGAAGGGCTGGATGTTGAAATCGTGCAGCCGGGAGCTGCCGGGTCCGACACGATGGTTACCTCGGGCGAAGCCGCTTTTGGCATCAGTGCCCAAGAGGCGCTGACGCTGGCCCGCCTGCAGAAGGTGCCGCTCGTGTCCATCGCCGCTATCATTCAGCATAATACCTCCGGGTTCGCTGCACCGAAAGACCGCAATATTAAGACACCTAAGGATTTCGAAGGCAAAACCTACGGCGGCTGGGGTTCCCCTGCCGAAGAAGCGGCCATGAAAGCCATTATGGACCCCGAAGGCGGAGATGTGAAAAAGGTGAAGCTGGTGAACATCGGTGAAGCAGACTTCTTCACCGCCGTGAAACGCGACATTGATTTTGCCTGGATCTTCTATGCCTGGACCGGGATTGAAGCGGAGCTGCGCGGAGAACCGCTCGACATGCTCTACCTCAAGGATTATGCACCCCAGCTCGATTACTACACGCCGGTACTGACTACGAGCGAGAAGGAAATTGCCGAACATCCGGAGCTGGTGAAGGCTTTCCTTAAGGCTACCTCGAAAGGTTATCAATACGCCATTGATCAGCCGGAGGAAGCCGCAGCCATTCTATCCAAAGCTGTTCCCGAGCTGGATCCCAAGCTGGTCCTGGCCAGCCAGAAATGGCTCAGCCCGAAATACAAGGATGATGCCGTCCGCTGGGGCGAGCAGAAGAGCGAGGTCTGGCAGGATTACGCCGACTGGATGTATGGCCTGAAGCTGCTCGATCAGCCGCTGGATGTTCCAAGCACATTTACGAATGAGTTTTTGCCAGCTAATTGATTAAGGATGAAGTGATTGAATGTTCGTTTCGTTCCGCTGTACGCAGATTACCCATTTAAACTGAGAGGAATGATATATTGTGGCCAATACATTGCTAAGCATTCAGGTAATTCCCAAAACTCCGAACAACGAGGATTCGATTCCTTACGTGGACAAAGCCATCGAAGTGATTCAGAAATCCGGTGTAAAACATCAGGTGAACCCGCTGGAGACCACGATGGAGGGCGAAATCACCGAGCTGCTTGAGGTTGTGCGCCAGATGCATGAAGCGCTGATTGCAGCAGGCAGTCCAAGCGTCATCTCCCAGATCAAAATCGCCCATAACCCGAATGGAATCAGCATGGACAAGCTGACGGAGAAATACCGGCCGTGAGATCGTATTGGAAACAGATTTGGCCGCCCCTTGTGGCGGTCGTCTTTTTTCTGGGGTTATGGCAGGTTTCCGTATCCCTGTTCCATATCGAGTCATGGATCCTTCCCAGCCCAAGCGATATCGCCCGGGAAACCTCGGGCAATGCTTCCGGCATTTGGGCACATACAGCGGCTACGCTGCGCCTTACCCTGATCGGCTTCCCTATCGGCACAGGCGTGGGTCTTATTGTTGCCCTGCTGCTGCATCTGCTGCCTTGGCTCAAGAGAGCGCTCTACCCGCTGCTCATTCTCAGTCAAAATGTGCCCTCCATTGCGCTCGCGCCGCTGCTGATTATCTGGTTCGGCTTCGGGCTGCTGCCGAAGATTGTGCTGATTACACTTGTCTGCTTCTTCCCGGTTTCAGTCGCAGCCATGGGCGGCCTGACGCAAAGCGACCGGACCATGCTGAACTATATGAAGATGGCCGGCGCGAACAAATGGCAGATCTTCACCAAGCTGGAGCTTCCGGGCTCCCTGCCCGCCCTGTTCTCGGGGCTTAAAATTTCGGCCACCTATGCTGTAATGGGTGCCGTTGTCGCGGAATGGATCGGAGCTGACAAGGGCATCGGCTACTACATGCTGCTGCAAAAATCCGCTTACCGCACAGACCGCGTATTCGTCGCCATTGCCATCATCGTGCTGCTCAGTCTTGTGCTGTTCGCACTTATCGCGCTGCTGGAGAAATGGCTGGTGCGCTGGAAACCGCGCAAAAGTTCCTAGAGAGGAGGATGGCCGACAATGCCGCATATTACAGATAACCCGCCATCCGGCACTGAAGCAGCCGGCATTCCTGAATCCAGGAACTTACCGCCTGCACTTGAGGTAAAAGGAATCTCCAAAACCTTCACCCACCGCCGCCGCGAAACCCGCGTGCTGGACAACGTATCCCTTACAGTGCAGCCGCAGGAATTCGTCTCAATTGTCGGACCCTCAGGCTGCGGAAAAAGCACTTTATTCCATATTATCGGGGGCCTGGAGCTGCCGGATGCCGGAACGGTAAGCATGAACGGCAACCTTGTTACAGGGCAGCGCGGAGAGATCAGCTATATGCCGCAGCAGCCCGCGCTGTTCCCTTGGCGGAGCATCGAGGACAACGTCCTGCTCGCCGGTGAGCTTAAGGGCGCGCCGCAGGCTGCGGCGCGGGAAACCGCCCGCCATTGGCTGGCCAAGGTCGGCCTTGGCGGCTTCGAGCGGGCCTACCCGCATATGCTGTCGGGCGGCATGCAGCAGCGGGCTGCCTTCCTGCGGGCGCTGCTCGCGCCGCAGGAGCTGATGCTGCTGGACGAGCCGTTCAGCGCGCTGGATGCGCTGACGCGCAGCGAAATGCAGCGCTGGCTGCTGGAGCTGTGGGAGGAGAACCGCCGCTCCGTGCTGTTCATCACCCACAACATCGAAGAAGCGCTGCTGCTCTCCAGCCGCATCTATGTGTTCTCCGGACGTCCCGGCTCCGTCCTGCATACGGTCGATGTCCCGTTTCCCCGGCCGCGCCGCGAGGAAATCGCCGATTCGCCGGAATTCCTCCAGCTCAAGCGCCAGCTGTCACAGTGGATGCGGGAAGAGCAGGCGAAGAGCGCCAAGTAATCTTAAGCGATGTCCGCTTAACAGCCTGTACAAAAGACCAGCCGTCCGATGAACCGGACGGCTGGTCTTATTAATATGTAGTTATTTCAAGATAACCGCACCCGAATGCGACACTGATTCAGGCAGCGCAGGGCTCCGCAACACAAACAACAGCAACACGCCCGCTATTTTCATATAAAACCTATTTTTATTGATTTAGAGGGAATTACTCCCTATATTATTCAATTACTAAGCCCTTTTTCCATTTTCCAAGGAATTACCGGTAGTAAATCCCTCTGATTGCCGCACCATTCTGTCGGTGGCATAATTAGCGGGACCATTTCCCTTTAAGCTATAGGCATACATCGGCTCCATAAAGAGACTACTGGCCCCCTTCCCGCCGCTCCATTAAGCATTTAACCTTAATAGAATTTATCCGGACGTAACCAGTAACAATCCACCTGTAGCACGCCCACCGCAGCATTCAGAAATATCAAGAGATAATAAACGCCTAGATCCAGCCCTTCTCCTCAGCCAGCCGTACGGCTTCGATCCGGCTTTTCACTTCCAGCTTGCCCAGAATTTCCGAGATGTAATTGCGGACTGTCCCATAGGAGAGGTGCAGACTCCCGGCAATTTCACCGGCCGTCTGCCCTGCACCGGCCAGCCGCAGAATCTCCCGTTCACGGGAGGACAGCGGATTCTCTTCCCGCAGGCTGCCGAAGACCAGTTCCGGAGAGACCTCACGGTGCCCTTCTATGACGCGCCGGATCGCATCTGCCAGCTTGTCGACCGGCTCGTCCTTCAGCAGATAGCCCTGAATCCCGGCCTTCACGCCCCGTTCGAAATAGCCCGGCCGGGCAAAGGTCGTCAGGATAATGATCTTCGTCCGGCAGCCTTTGGCTTTCAGCAGCTCCGCCACCTCCAGCCCGCTCTTTAGCGGCATTTCGATGTCCATAAGACATACGTCCGGTTCCAGCCGCTCGATCAGCGCAAGCGCCTCCGCCCCGTCGCCGGCCTCTCCGAGAACCTCAATGTCCTCTTCCAGGTCAAGCAGCGAGGCCATCGCTCCGCGCAGCAAACGCTGATCCTCGGCGATTACAATGCCTATCATGCCAATTCCCCCTCCTTATGTTCCTTGATAATCCTTGGAATCACTACAGATAATGCTGTCCCCCCGCCCGGATTGGAGCTTAATGTCATTGAGCCGTCAACGAGCGACAACCGCTCGGCCATCCCTTTCATTCCGTTGCCGTCGTGGCGTTCCCGTCCTGCTTCATCAGGAGTGAGGCCGATTCCGTTATCCTCAACGGTGATCCGCACTGCCCCCTCCGTCAGCGCAATTCCGATTCGGCAACGGGTGGCTTGGCTATGCTTCACTATATTCGTCACCGCCTCCTTGATGCAGAGGCTGAGGATATTCTGTGTCAGGTCAGGCACGTCCTCCAGCGGTACCTCCCCCTGCACTTCAAGGGCGATCTCCGCAGCCCGCAGCATTTTCCCGGCCTCTGCCAGTTCCTCGGCTACGGTAACTGCCCGCATCTCCGAGACCAGCTCGCGAACCTGGCGCAGTGCCGCACGCGAGGTGCGCTGAATCTCCCTGGCTTCGGCCTGCGCGCGCTCCGGGTCCTTGGCGACAAGCCTCTCGACAAGCTGGCTTTTCAATGTAATCAGCGACAGGGTATGACCCATCGTATCATGCAGGTCCCGGGCGATCCGCATCCGCTCTTCGCGTTTGACCAGCTCCTCGATGACTTCATTCGCCTGATCCAGCTGTTTCTCCAGTATTTTCCTACGGCCTAGAGATTTTATCCCGAACGGAGAGACCAGCATGATAATTAAAAAAGGAAAAAAGAACAGCAGGTCATACAGATTCATCCCCCATGCCGCTATAACCAGCGGTACCAGAATCACACCGCAAAAAACTACATAGGCTATCTTGAACTCTCTCTTACCGGCATACCAGCCGACAAAGTTGGAAGAGAAGAAGCCCATGAAAAAATTAACCGGGTTGTAGCATAAGCTCAGCACCACAATCAGCAGCATTTGCAGCCCCAGCCAGTAGTTAAAGGCTCTGTCACTGGCCCAGTATAACTGCCGGTATGTCACGGCGAAGAGCAGCAGCAGAGCTGCTCCAATGATCAGCTTCAGGCCCCGCTCCTCCTGTAGATTAAAGGCCGGAAGCAACAAATAGAACATCCATACAAAAGGGAAAAAACCGTATTTTTGCGGGAACAACCGAAACTTCCTGCCTGACAACATGCATTACACCGCTTCCTGTTTTTTTCGAATATACAGCGATAGTAACATAAATATTGCCAGATAGCCGAGCAAAATCAGCACACCGCTCCACTGTGGATGGCCGCCCCGTACAATCTCCCACGCCCCGTTTCCATAATTATAAGAAGGCAGCCAGCGGCCGATCCGCTGCATCAGCTCCGGAAGAATATCCAGCGGCATCCACATGCCGCCGGCCAGCGCCAGCCCCATATAGAGCACATTGCTGACACCGCTTGCCGTGTCTACCCGTTTCATAAAGCCGACAAGTGTGCCCAGCGCCAGAAAAGGCAGGGAGGCGACAACAATCCATAATCCGCTGAACAGCCACTGCCCTGCAGTCAGGGACACCCCGTTCATCACATAACCGGCGGCAAATATGCATACCACGGAGAAAAGCTGCATGATCATCTGAGCAAACATTTTGCCGATGAAATAGACATAGGACGGCAGCGGAGTAATGCGGATAAAGGTGTTCCAGCCCTGGGTCCGCTCCTGCACAAGCCGGATGCCAAGCGTCATGATCGCTGACCCCATTACACTGAACGCCGCCATCGACATCAGATAATGAGCCTGCCAGAGGGCCGCGTCGTCCATGCCTGTATTCACCACTTTAGTGAAGATGAAATAGAACATGATCGGCATGACCAGCGACCAGAACACATAATAAGGATTGCGGAAGATCCGCAGCAGCTCGGACTTGCATTGGTTGATAATTAGTTTCATGGCTTGACGCCCTCCTCCGGTTGAATCGTCAATTGCTCAAAGGCCTCATCCAGCCGGCCCTGATCGATGCGGACATCCTTCACTTCAAGCCCGCCTGTAAAAATAGCACGGAGCGCCTCGTCCGTATTCTCTGTCGTGACCACAATCCGGCCGTCCTTATCGTACATTTCCTCGACCGACGCCAATTGCCGCAGCCGTCCGCGCAGCTCTTCAGGATTACCTGCAGCCAGAAAGGACAGCGATTGCCGCACAATTCTCCCCTTAATCTCATCCGGGCTGCCGTCCGCCACCAGAGCGCCGCGGCTGAACAGCAGAATCCGGTCGGCAATATCCTCGGCCTCCTGCAGATAGTGGGTCGTGAAGAGGATCGTCTTTCCTTCAGCGGCCAGTCCGCGCACCCTGTCCCAGAAATGCCGCCGCGCTGTAATATCCATCCCGACTGTCGGCTCGTCAAAGAACAGCAGATCCGGGTTGCCCGCCAGGGCCAGCGCGAAATTCAGGCTGCGCCGCTGGCCGCCGGAGAGCTTCTCGGCATACCGCTGCAGATCGGCTTTGGCCAGGCCCGTCGCCTGCAGCAGAACCTCCATAGCCATGGGCTGCGGGTAATAGCTGCGGATTAGAGCGATGATTTCCCGGACCTTCAGCCGGTCCATTACGCTTACTTCCTGCAGCATGGCCCCCGTTTTTTCCCGGACCAACCGGCTCCCGGGCGGAAGCCCGAACACCTTTATGCTGCCTTCCGTCTGTTCCTTCAGTCCAAGCAGCATGGATAACACGGTCGTTTTCCCCGCCCCGTTAGGCCCCAGAATCGCAGTAACCGAACCCCTGCCGATCTTGAAGCTAATGCCGTCCACCGCTTTTTTGCCGTGAAATATCTTGCTTACCCCATCCATTTCGATCACATTCTCTATACCGTCCATGTCCGTTCCCCCCGTATCTTAAGCCCTGATCTATATTTCTATGGTATAAAAAACGGGGAAATAAGATCAGTATGGACTGTCATTCCTTTGAGATGACAACTGTCACCTTGCCATAAACGCATAGCAAAAAGCCCCGCACCAAACGGCAAGCATTTGGCATGAGGCTCTTTGCATCGCTTCAAGAAGCTTATAACCATGCTATTTTTGCATAAATCCCTTTTCCTGCAGAAATTCCTTCATATGCATGCGGGCCGGCTCCGCGAACCGTTTAGCCATCATAGCCGACCAGGGTGCATCACTCTGTCCGCCCGTCCGCTCGCGCATATAGGCACTCGACACTTCGTCATAAGCTGCAACCTGCGCGGCAGTTTTGGCCTTGTCATAGCCGTTCCGGTGCAGTACAGCTTCCAGCGGAAGACGCGGACGAAGTCCTGAGGCCCCGGCAGGATAGCCGAGACACATGCCGAATACCGGATAAACCCGTTCAGGCAGATTCAGCAGCTCCGACAATTCGGCGATATTGTTGCGGACTCCGCCGATGTAGACGATGCCCATGCCTAGCGATTCTGCGGCAATGGCAGCGTTCTGCGCCGCAAGCGCTGCGTCAACGGTGGCAACAATGAAATTTTCAGTGGAATCGAAGGATTCGGCTGATTGCAAATAGGGTGCCGTTGTTTCATGCAGCCGGTACAGATCGGCACACCAGACCAGAAAGACCGGACACTGCTCGATATAAGCCTGATTGCCCGAGAGGGCGGCAAGCTGTGCTTTAAGCCCGGGCTCAGTGACTGCAATGACACTATAAGCCTGGACATTGCTGGAGGTCGAAGCCATCTGGCCTGCGCCGATGATGGCAGCAAGCTGTTCTTTACTTACCGGCTTGTCCAGGTACTGGCGGACGGAGACATGCTGATTTAATAATTCAAGGGTTTCGTTATTCGGTTTCATGATCTGTTCGCCTCTCTTTTCTCCTTATTAGCACTTCGTTCTTTTCTGGACTTCAAGTATATTATGAACACAAATCAGTGCATAAACAAATGAATACAGGCCTCACTTTTACCATCCGCCCCCGCGCTTCACTTCCTGGACAATAGCCTTGACGCCTTCGTCGATCTGGTCCAGCCGGGCACGCGAAATGCTGATCCGCATAAACTTCTCCCGGTTCCCGTAACCGGTCATATAGAATCCCTTGCCTGATACGACGCTGATCTTTCTCTGCGCGAGCCGCTTGACCACACGATCCAAATTCACTGTCTCCGGCAGCTTATACTGCATGTAGATCCCGGAGCTGTCCGAAGACACTTCAATCAGTCCTTCCGTATTGTGCCGCTGGAGCGCCTCGTACATTGCGCTGATTCTTTCGGCATACAGAGCTTTTATTTTGTGCTTGTGATGCTCATACATGCCATTCCTGATATACACCTCAAGGGCCGCTTGGGACAATAACGAATTGTCCGTGTATCCTTTATACGCGCAGAATGTCTTAAACAGGGTTTCCGGCACAACAGCCGCACCCAGCCGGAGACCCGGAAAAATGATTTTGGAATAGCTTTTCAAATAAATAACATGTGAAGTCTGGTCATACGCATAAATAGGGTCAAAGCGCCGCTCTGCACCCAGATCTGCCATATAATCATCCTCAACGATGTACACATCGTATTTGCCGGCCAACCGGGCAATGGCTTTCCGTTCCTCCGTACTGAAAGAGGTTCCGAGCGGATTATGATATCTGGGCATGGTATAAAAGAATTTGATTCCCCCGCCGCTGAACCTCTCCTCCAGCTCCCGCAGATCAATGCCGGCTGCCGAACGGGCAATCCCGCTCACCGGCATCCCCTCCGCCTCCAAATAACGCAGGTACAGATCATATCCGGGCTGTTCAACAAGGATTTCTGTCCCGCCATTCGGAAATGGCATCTTGGCCAGCACCTCCAGCGCCTGCTGGGTTCCCGAAGTGATGATGATCTGTCCTACCTTGGCAAAGACCTGATATTCGGCCAAATGGGGCACAAGAGTCTGGCGCAGCGTACCCAGTCCCAGCGCATCTCCATAGGTGAACAAGTGGTATTTGTGCCTGTCAATCGCTTTGTTGAGACAATGCTGGAAATCCAAATACGGGAACACATTCAGATCGGGCGAGGCCGAGGCAAAATCAATCGTCTCACTGCCCCTGGCAGGTCCCGCGTCTTCAGACCTTTCAACCATGTAGTATCCGCTCTGCGGAATAGAATAAATCGCATGTTGCCTTTCCAGCTCCCCGTATGCCCGCAGAATAGTACTGATGCTGCAGCCGTAGAAATCTGCGCTGCTACGCACAGAAGGCAGTTTTTGCCCCGGGTTGTATTGCCCCTCTCTGATCCGGTTTTCCATGTCGGACAAGACCGAAAGATACTTTTTCATGATGCGCCTCCTGAATGGCCTTCTACACTAACTGTAAGTTAATGTTACCACTATTCGTCTTTATTCATTATATAGCAATCAACGAACTGTATCGGTACAGTCATGGAAAAACAGTATTGTTCGCGCAGGCATTTCCCTTTAATTTTAAAGTAACAGATAAGACGTTTAGACGATCCTGTCCTGTTAACGAAAAGGAGATGCTACTATGCCGCAAAAGGGACTTAAGCTGGCTTATATATTTGCCGTGCTTAACGCTGTTATTATCGGATTCTCATTCTTATTCACCAAAGTAGCGCTCGGTCATGCCGGACCGCTCGATACATTGACCTACCGCTTCGCGGCTTCGTTTATAGTGATGTCGATTCCGGTCGCCTTCGGCTGGGTCAAAATATCCTACAGCGGCAAGCCGATTGGTAAAGCGCTGCTGCTGGCAGCCATGTACCCGCTCGGATTCTTCACCCTTCAGGTATTCGGACTCCAGCATGCCACCTCTGCCGAGGGAGGAATTCTCTATTCTTTCACCCCGGTTGTGACGATGATCATCGCCTCTATATTCTTGAAAGAGCGCACGACACTTCTGCAGAAGCTGTGTATCTTCCTGTCTGTATTCGGCGTTGTGTTCATCTTTGTCATGAAAGGGAGCAGTATTAATCTGTCCAACATGACCGGGATTGTGTTGTTATTCCTGACCTGTCTGGCCTTTGCCGGATACAGCGTACTGGCCCGGTCACTCTCCAAGCATTTCAGCCCCGCTGAGCTCAGCTATTTAATGATGGGGATTGGCTTCGCCACATTCCTGATCATTTCGCTTACCGGACATGTGTCCAGCGGCACGCTTGGCGATTTCTTCAAACCGCTCAGCAGTAGCACCTTTATCTTGTCTACCCTTTATTTGGGTATTATAGCGTCGCTCGTCACCACCCTAACATCAACTTATATTTTGTCCAAAATCGAAGCTTCCCTTATGAGTGTGTTCACCAATCTCTCGACCATCGTCTCCATTGCGGCCGGGGCGGTCTTTCTCGGGGAAAACATCACTGTGTATCACTGGATCGGATCGTTCCTTATTATTGCAGGAGTTATTGGCACCAACCGTCTAGGACGTAAGAAAGCCGCCGGGGCTTAACGCCCGGCGGCTTTTTTGTCCGTTCAGCTCCAAGAATGGAGCATTCCCCAGTGGAGAAAATCATGAGATTTACAGCTTGACCCGCTGCAGCCGCAGCGCATTCAGCACGACCGATACAGAGCTGAAGGCCATTGCCGCACCGGCAAGCCATGGCGCCAGAAAGCCCAGCGCAGCAATCGGTATCCCAATGGTATTGTAAGCAAGCGCCCAGAACAAATTCTGCTTAATATTGGTCATGGTTTTGCGGCTCATCAGGATCGCATCCGGAATGCTCATCAGATCGCCCCGCATGAGGGTAATATCCGCTGCTTCCATCGCTACGTCGGTACCGGTACCAATAGCCATACCGGTATCGGCAGTGGCCAGGGCAGGGGCATCATTAATGCCGTCCCCGACCATCGCCACCTTGGTTCCCCCGCTCTGCAGCCTGCGGATCTCGGCAGCCTTCCCTTCCGGCAGCACCTCGGCCAGCACCGTACGGATGCCGGCCTGCCCGGCAATGGCTTCGGCTGTCAGCTTGTTGTCTCCCGTAATCATGACCACTTCAATGCCCATATCATGCAGCTTGGCTACGGCAGCCCGCGAAGTATCCTTGATGGTATCGGCAACCGCGACAATCCCGGCAATGGCCCCATCCACGGATACTAGCATCGCCGTCTTGCCCTCCTGCTCCAGCTTCTGCATCAGCCCGGTCCATGGCCCGGTGTCTGCACCGCTTTCTTCCATCATCCGCCGTGTTCCCACACGGATGCTCTGGCCGTCAACCACCGCAGAAATGCCGCGTCCCGGCACCGCCTCAAACTGCTCGGCACCCGGCAGGTCCAGGCTTCTTTCCGCAGCACCGGCCACGATGGCATCCGCCAGCGGATGCTCCGACAGCTTCTCGGCAGCCGCCGTAACGGACAGCAGCCGGTTCTCGGCCAGTACTCTGTCATGTGCGGCGATTCCCGTTGTCGTTATAATATCCGTCAGCACCGGCTTGCCGCTGGTTACAGTTCCCGTCTTATCCAGTACAACGGTCTTGATCCCCTGTGCGGCTTCAAGATGTTCGCCGCCCTTGAACAGAATCCCGAATTCAGCCGCGCGTCCCGATCCGGCCATAATGGAGGTTGGTGTAGCCAGACCCAGTGCACAGGGACAGGCGATAACCAGTACAGCAATGGCTTTCTCCAGTGCATCGGCGAACTGGCCCGGCGCTCCCCAGATATACCAGACTCCAAAGGTTACAGCTGCAATTACGACCACAATCGGCACAAAGATGCCGGAAATCACATCGGCAATCCGCTGAATCGGAGCTTTGGAGCCTTGCGCTTCCTCCACTACTCTGATGATTTGCGCCAAGGCGGTGTCACGGCCAACTTTGAGTGCCTTAATCTTCAGCATTCCGTTCTTGTTCAGTGTTGCTCCAATGACAGTATCTCCCGGCTTCTTCTCCACCGGAATGCTCTCGCCCGTCAGCATGGACTCATCCACAGATGACAGCCCTTCGACCACCTCGCCGTCTACCGGCACCTTGGTTCCCGGCTTAACCAGCACAATATCTCCCGGAATGACCTCTTCCACAGAAATGCTGAGCTCAACACCATCACGGATGACCAGCGCCGTCTTAGCCTGCAGGCCCATAAGGCTTTTAATGGCGTCGGAGGAACGGCCCTTGGCCAGTGCTTCGAACCATTTGCCGACCAGAATCAGCGTAATCAGAATCGCGCTGGTCTCGTAATACAACTCCACCGAATGGCTCATACCTGCCATCGACAAGGAATCTATCGTCAGGTACAGACTATAGAAATAAGCAGCCGAGGTGCCCAGAACAACCAGCACATCCATATTGGCACTGCCGTTCTTCAGCGCCTTATAGGCGCTGACATAGAACTGCCAGCCGATAATGAACTGCACAGGGGTCGCCAGCACAAGCTGGAACCAGGGGTTCATCAGTATATCCGGTGCCGGAATCCATGAAGTGAAGGAGAAATGCGCCGCCATCGCCCAGAGCAGGGGAAAGGACAGAACTGCGGAAATGATCCATTTATTCCGCTTGCGCACAATTTCCTGGCTGCGCTGATCGGCCGTGTCCTTGCGGTCCTGTTTCAGCGCAGCCTTATATCCGATGCTGCTTACTTTCTCCATGATCTCAGCCGTGCTGATGTTTCCCGGTGTATATTCCACATGCGCCGTCTCCAGGGCCAGATTCACATTGACCGCCGCGATTCCGGGCATGCGCCCAAGCACCTTCTCAATCCTTGCCGAGCAAGCGGCACAGGTCATTCCTGTAATATCAAAATCTGCCGACTCCTTCAGCGTATCGTATCCCAGCGAGCGGATCTTCTCTTCAATTTGCGGCAATCCCGCTACCGCTGGATCAAAGCCCACTGTCGCTTGCTCCAGCGCCAAGTTGACGTTGGCCCGCGATACCCCCTCCATCCGGGACAGCCCCTTCTCGATCCGGGCCGCGCAAGCCGAGCAAGTCATGCCGGTAATCTGCAGCGTTGTCTGCTGCAGGCCGGATTCTGTCGTCTTCTCCACGATCTCCGCGCCTCCTTATACCCCTTAGGGGTATATTAATGTGTAAAAGAAAAGGCTGAAGCCTACGGAACCTGCAAAGTTCCCCCGCCCCAAGCCTCATATTCATTCATCCGACTTAAACCACGTCGTATCCCTGGTCCTCAATTGCTGTCTTAATCGCACTAAGGCTTACCTTGTTCTCATCGTATTCAACAGCGACAGTCTTCGCAGGCAGGTCGACTTTGGCGGCAGCGCCAAGACCGCTTACGGCTTTCTCCACAGCACTGACACAGTGACCACAGGACATTCCTTCTACAGTTAACGTTACGTTTGACATATTAAAAACCTCCTAAAAGTTTTGTGAGCTTTACTTCATTGATTCTACTTCGTACAAAACTGTCTTCGAAAGCATACGCTCAGTTTTGTGAGCTTTACTTCGTTGATTCTACTTCGTACAATCCTTATTTCATAAGCTTGTTAACCGTGATCAGCAGCTCATCAATAACCTCATGCTCACCGGCTTCAATGCGCTCAATAATACAGCTCTTCATATGTCCTTCAAGCAGCAGCTTTCCGACACCGTTCAACGCAGCCTGTACTGCCGCGAGCTGGTTAAGCACATCGTCACAGTAGGTATCCCGTTCAATCATGCCCTTGATGCCGCGAATCTGCCCTTCGATCCGGTTGAGGCGGTTCGTGAGCCCATTCTTGAATTCCGGTGAATGGTGACTCTTGCGTTCTCCGGGGGTATGACAACTGCTATCACATGATTCAGGAGACAGCTTCTCTTCTTTGGGCGCCATCTACGCACCTCCTTGTATCCTGGCTGCTACTTAATCTTAATATACCCCCCATGGGTATGTCAAGAAAAATCATCTTCCTAAAAAAAGGTGTTTTGGCGAAGTATAACGAATGAAAGACTCAGGAATCCATTTATTTCATATTTCCCATTCTTGAACAGAGGCAGGTAAGCTAATGGTTTACGATGGCATCATTCTTGGTCTAATTGTAGGGTTCTTCCGGGGCGGTTTAAGACACGGCCTTGTCCAGTTCAGCAACATCCGGCTCAAGGCAGGATGGATCTTCCCGCTGCTACTGGTATTCCAATTTTTTATGTATTATATTCAGGAGCGGTCGTCCACTGTAGCCGCAGCCAGCGGTTATATCTTTACCGCTGTGTATGTGGTTGGGCTGATTTTTTTATGGTTGAACCGGCACAACAAAGGATTTTGGCTCATTATGACGGGTGTATTCCTTAACTTCCTGGTTATGCTCGTCAACGGAGGGAGAATGCCGGTATCCTTTGAAGCGGCTTCTGTACTCGATCCGGTTTATCTGGAGATGCTGCAGAGCGGCGATGTGGTGACCAAGCACTATCTGCTTGACGCCTCAACACGCCTGCCGTTTCTTGGCGATATCATCCCCTTGTCCAGCCCTTATCCGCGTACCCAGGCGATCAGCATCGGAGATGTAGTGATGAATCTCGGGATTTTCCTCTACATTCTGTCGATCATGACACCGGCTGCTGCAGACCTGAAAACATTGCCCAAAGTACAGGGATAAGCCGTTAACCAAGTGAAAGGAGGAGTTCCCATGAAAAAGAAACTGGAAGGCATCAAATATTCCCGTCTTGCGATCAATGCTATTATTGTAGCTTCCGTAGTTATCGCTCTTACTTCGGGTTTCAGAATCGGCGGACACTAGTTCCTCCACAAGAAGCAGGCTGAAAACAGCCTGCTTCTTTGCAAATTACTATCCATTTATCCCTAAAACCATTATTATGTACACAGGCACATTTTGTTAGTAAAGAGGGGTAATCATGACCAAGCTTAAAACGTTTGCAGGCAATATTAATTCAGGCCATATCTATGCACTGCTCATATCTCTTCTGGGAGTAGCGCTTTTCACGTATAGCAATCATTTGGAATTTCTGCAATATCCAACCCCAAGGTGGGTATGGATTTATGCGCTTACCGGAGCCAGTTTAATACTCACCTTTTCCCTGGTGCAGCTTCCTCCGGAGGGCAATGAACTGACCATGGAATCAGCGGTGTATTTAGCCTGCATTTTTGTCTTTGGCGGCTCTACCACTTTGACTGTTCTTCTTCTCAACTGCCTGATCTTTTTCTTTTTTGACACAAGCACCAGCTGGTGGAAACACCTGACGAATTTCTCGATTTACTCCATTATGATCTGTCTTTCTTCCTACACCTTTGATTGGTTTGGGGGACATCCTGGACCGCTGATCAATGACGAACTGCCGGCTTATCTGATGACACTTGCGGTCTATTTTATAGGTAACACCCTGTTGATCGGACTATATTACTACATTATATATAAAGGCACACTTTATGAGACAATTAAGGATATTATAAAAGATTCTTTCGTCGTTTATCTGTGCACACTGGTTCTTTCTCTGGTTCTCGTTGTACTGATCGTCCATAACAGCTTTTTCGGGCTTGTCCTATTCTTGTGCCTGAGCACGCTGCTCTGCTACTCCTTCAAGAGATTGTTCTCCATGTACCGCAGCATTGAGGAACGGGCCAATACCGATCAGCGGACCGGGCTATTCAATCACAGCTACTTTGAGGAAGCTTTGGAACAGGAAATCCAGAAATCAAGGGCATCGGGCGTTCCGCTTTCGCTCGCCATGATCGACCTTGACGACTTCAAGAAATATAATGACCATTTCGGCCATCTGCAGGGGGACAAGCTGATCGCATTTGTCGGTGAGACGCTTAAGAGCGAAGCCCAGCAGCATGGGATTATTGCCTCCCGCTATGGCGGAGAGGAATTTACACTGCTCATGCCGGCCTACGATATTCTGCAAGCCCGTGTCTACATCGACCAGCTGCGCAAAAAGCTGAACAACAGCCGGTTCGACGGCGTTGAAATTTTCCCGCTTGGCTGCCTCGCCTTTTCCGCCGGCATTGCCTCCTGCACCAGCGATATCCACGATAAATCACAGCTCGTCGACCAGGCCGACCAGGCTCTCTACTATTCCAAGCGCCAGGGCAAGAATACAGTACACACGTATGGAGCTTACTCCTCGCTGGAGCAGGAGCTTGACTTCAGCCAGGATGTACGCGACATCGAGCAGCAGCTGAACCTGTTTATGTATAAGGATATGGAGACCTTCCGCCACTCCAAACGCGTATTCCGCTATGCGATGGATATCAGTGAGCTGCTCGACATCGACGCCCTTTCCAAAAGACACTTCACACTCGGTGCGCTGATCCATGATATCGGCAAGCTGGAAATTCCGTGGGGTATCCTCAACAAGAAAGACAAGCTGGAGCCTGAGGAGTGGGAAATGGTCAAATGGCATGTCACCTGGGGCAAAAAAATGGCGCTCACCAATGACAAATTCAAGGATCTCGCCCCTTACATTGAGCTGCATCATGAACGGTATGACGGCAAGGGGTATCCCTACGGGTTTAAGGGCGAAGAAATCCCCCGCTTGTGCCGGATGCTGACCATTATCGATTCCTTTGACGCCATGACTACGGAAAGGCCCTACCAGCCAACCAAGTCCGTGGAAGAGGCAATCATTGAGCTGAGAGCCTGTGCGGGAAGCCAATTCGACCCTGAACTGACTGAATTTTTCATTACCTATATTGAAGCCCGAGAGCTTCGCGCCGGAGATGCAGCTATATAGTTGCAGAGTTCTCCGGCCGAAGCTCTTTTTTTGTTCCCTCGTCTAGAAGCCCCCAATCCTGACCACAATAAAAAAATAATTCTTGCTCACCTATTCAAATTTGAATATAATGAGTTCTGTTTCCACTTGCCGTTTTTTCTTAAGGAAATCATTAACTTTACAAAAAGGAGCCTGCGAAGCATGCACACTAAAGAAAGCAATCTCAAACTCGTAGTTGTCGGTCTGCTGCTTGGTATTCTAATGTCCGCTATGGACAATACCATTGTTGCCTCAGCTATGGGTACTATTGTTTCCGATCTTGGCGGACTCGATAAAATCGTCTGGGTCACCTCGGCTTATATGGTCATGGTCATGGCCGGAACGCCGATCTTCGGCAAGCTGTCCGATATGTACGGGCGCAAACGTTTCTTCATTTTTGGCCTCGTCGTGTTTCTGGCCGGCTCGGCACTCTGCGGGATCGCAACCAGCATCACGCAGCTTAGCATCTACCGCGCTATTCAAGGCGTGGGCGGCGGCGCACTTATGCCAATCGCCTTCACTATCGTATTTGATATTTATCCGCCGCAAAAAAGAGGCAAGCTGACCGGACTTTTCGGTGCCGTCTTCGGCATATCCAGCGTAATCGGCCCTTTGCTCGGGGCCTACATTACTGAGTATGTAGGCTGGCAGTGGATCTTCTATATCAACCTGCCGATCGGCATTGTCGCTTTTATTCTGATCTCCATGTTCTATAAGGAATCCGTCTCCCATGCGAAGCAGCGGATCGACTGGGGTGGAGCTTTTACCCTTGTAGGCTCTGTCATCTGCCTGATGTTCGCCCTTGAGCTGGGCGGCAATGAATATGCCTGGGACTCCCCGGTCATCCTTGGCTTATTCGCCGGCTTCGCAGTACTGCTGATTGCGTTCCTCTTTATAGAACGGACAGCAGCCGAACCGATTATATCCTTCGCCATGTTCCGCAAGAAGTTGTTTGCAACGAGCAGCATCATCGGTTTATTCTACGGCTCGGCCTTTATCGTAGCTACCGTGTATATCCCGATTTATGTACAGGGTGTATATGGAGGTTCCGCCACCAACTCGGGACTGATTCTGATGCCGATGATGATCGGCACGGTAATCGGCAGCCAGACCGGGGGACTGCTCACCACCAAAACCAGCTTCCGCAATATTATGATGCTGTCAGCCGTTTTCTTTGTGGCAGGCGTCTTCTCCCTAAGCACCTTGTCGCCGGATACTTCCCGCCTGCTGCTTAATGTATTTATGGCGCTGACCGGCTTCGGTGTAGGCTTCTCCTTCTCCGTGCTCAGCATGTCCTCGATTCATCATTTCGAGATGCGCCAGCGCGGTTCCGCTACTTCTACCAGTACCTTCATGCGTTCTCTGGGCATGACGCTGGGCATTACCATCTTCGGAATTATCCAGCGCAACGGATTCACAAGCAGCCTTAGTGATGCCTTTGGCGGTGGTGCCGAAGCTTCCTCGTTCGGCGATCCACGCGCCGCCCTGACACCGGAAGCCAGAGCGCAAATTCCGGCTCCGGTACTGGAGAAGATTACCGGCGCATTGTCCAGCTCAATTGCCCACACCTTTATGTGGGCGCTGATTCCGGCGGTGCTGGGTCTGGCTTTTGTACTGCTGATGCCCAAAGACCGGCTCACCGATCACAGTAAGGAAACTCAGCCTTCGGGCGGAAGAGGGTAAGCGGAAATGTCCATGAAGATGGTCATTCTCGGGCTGCTGCTGGAGAAGGACAGGCATCCCTATGAGATTACACTCGTAATGAAAGAGCGCATGTATGACCGGATGATAAAGCTGCAGATGGGATCGCTATACTACGCCGTTGATAAACTGGCACAGGAGGGACATATCGAAGCTGTAGAGACCATCTCCAGCAACGACCGCCCGGATAAGACCATCTACCGGATTTCCGATAAGGGCAAAGCCCTGTTCGAACAGCTTGTCATTCAGCAGATCAAGAAGACCGATCAGGTCTTTCACCCGCTGTACATGGCCCTTGCGCTCTCGCGGCACATCGATCAGGGCAAGGTGGAGAAGCTGCTGCAGGAGCGGATACGCGAAGTTGAGCATCAGGTCAATTATGCTTATCAGGTGTACGAGGAGCATATCTCCATCGTCCCCCGGTCCGCGCTGCACTTGATGTACGGCAGATACGAGCATAACCTCACTGAGCTGAAGTGGCTTAAGCGGCTCTATGACGACGTAGCCGCCCGCAAGCTCAGTGACATTGGAACACCGCTCGATTTGCAATAAACGTTATACAATGGAGGCCCTCAGGGGCCTCTTTGCTGTTTAACACAGGTCAAAACCGTTTATTAACGAGCAACTGCAACTGAACACCAGGCGGATATATAGGGCTGCTCCAGCGACAAAAAATACCATACCGGTTTCTAAAGGTGTACAATATTCGATATAACGTTAATCCTATTTCACGGAGGGATATTATTTTTGAAAACGCTACCACTGCATACGCGCGGGATTCCAGCCAGCCGCATTGCTCTGGGCTGCATGGGACTGGGCGGAGGCTGGGACCATGAGCCAATCACTACCGAACATGTAAAGCAGGGACATGAGGCTGTCGAGGCCGCACTGTCCATTGGAATCAACTTTTTTGATCATGCAGATATCTATACCCGCGGAAAAGCGGAGAAGGTATTCGGACAGCTCTTCAAAGACCGCCCCGGACTGCGGGACGAGATCATTATCCAGTCCAAATGCGGCATCAAGCTGATAGAGCCAGGCGATACCTCTAATAGCTTCGACCTCTCCGGGGAGCATATTCTGAAGAGTGTCGACGGAACCCTCTCCCGGCTGGGCACGGAGTATATTGATATTCTGCTGCTGCACCGTCCCGATCCGCTTATGGACCCCGAAGAAGTAGCTGAAGCGCTGCATAAACTCAAAGCGGCGGGAAAGGTGCGTCACTTCGGCGTTTCCAACATGAGTGCCGCCCAGATCCGGCTGCTGGAGCATTATTGTGACGAACCATTCGTCGTGAACCAGCTGCACATGAGCCTGGCCAAAATAAGCTGGCTGGATGCTATGGTCAGCGTAAACCGCGAACCTTGGAAAGACATCACTTTTCCCGAAGGTACCCTGGAATACTGCCGGACGCAGAACATCCAGCTACAGGCCTGGGGTCCGCTGGCCCAAGGCCTATTCAGCGGGCGTTCACTTACAGGCCAGCCTGAGAGTGTCGTGAACACGGCGGCTATGGTCCAAACGCTCGCCGAACAGAAGAACACCACCCCTGAAGTGATTGTCCTGTCTTGGCTGATGACTCATCCTGCGGCCATCCAGCCGGTAATCGGGACGGTGAATCCGCAGCGGATCGCCGCCTGCGCGGGTGCGGACAAGCTGGAGCTTACGCGCAAGGAATGGTACGACCTGTATGTCAGCTCGCGCGGCGAGAAGCTGCCATAAGCCTCATATCCTCATTCGCAGACCAAAAGGAGCGTCATCTCCGGTTCATGAAGCCGGAGATGACGCTCCTTTTATGTTCTATTCCTGATTCTAATTATTCTTCACCTGCTCAAAGTTGTTCTTGAAGGTGAAGTTAACCGATTTGCCTTGCAGACTGTCATTATCAAAGCCGAGACCCGTATCATCAACAAAAGTCACGTTATAGGCTAGATGCATCGTCTTCTTGGCAGGAAGAATCAGGTTCGGGAGGTTGGCATCCCGGCCTGCCCCGCTGTTGTACAAATCCTTAAGTGAACCTACATAAGCATCGGAAACGCTGACCAGTACAGTCTGGCCGTTATTGTCTACGCGGTATGTCCAGTCGAGCACGGCTTCTCTGGCAATCGCAAAGGCTTCCTGTCCGTTGCGTGCCAGTGCCTTCAGGAAGGAAGGACCGTTAATCAACGATTTGAACAGCCGGTCCGCAGCATCGTTCACCTCATTGAGTGCATCAGCATTAAGAGTAACGCCGCCTGGTGCAGCCAAAGCGGCTACAGTAACTACCGCTTGCTCACCGAATGCGAGCGCATCGGCCTGCTGTGCAGGTGTTCCTTCCGGGATGGCAATCAGATCGGTCAGTTTGGCATCCAGCGTTCCGGTATTCTTGATCAGCATGGCGCGGGTGTGGGTATCTTTCGGTGCCCACAATCCTGTTCCCATGCGTCCGGCATCGGAGTCGCCCGTATAGAACATCGGGCCTTCAACCGGCACGTCATTGCGGTGAGTACTTAAGGACAACGTACCGGAAGCAAAGGTGTTGCCGGTGTTTTGGGCGGAGCTGGTGAACAAGGCATACGTGCCTCCACCAATGGCGGCGCAGAGCAGCACCACGGAGGAAAATGCGGCAATCAGCATTTTTTTCTTTTTCATCATTGAAGTAAGCTCTCCTTATTAAAAAAGGGGGGCAGCCCCCTTTTTATTTGATTTTTAGTTATAGATCCGTTCGTTATAGTGCTTAGTTATTTTTAGTCTGCTCTGCATCTACTTTAATGGAGGCTGTACCCGACTTGCCTTGGTAGCTGTTGTCAGCTGCTTTCGGGAACTCAGCTTTGACATAAATCGTCTCCGATCCGCCCACAGCAAGCACACGGTCGGCAACGGTAAGCGGTACCGTTCCAGCCGCATCAGAATATGCGGTAATGACCAGCGGGGTTGCTCCGCCGCCGAGGTCACCGCCTACAGCCAGCGAGAGATCATAACGCAGCTCAAGTGTTCCTTTGTTGCTAACTACTACTGGCTGGATTTCAGAATCTCCCGGAGCCCAATTTGTGATGTTGAAATATTTCTGCTGAGCTTCATCCTTCTTATCCAGTTCAATCTTGAGCGTGCCAGCAGCAAACGTATTGCCTGTATTCTGTGCGGAACTCGTAAAGATAGCGAAGGATCCCCCGGCAATTAATGTTGCCCCCAGTGCTGTAGTCGCCATTGCCATTGCCATTGTTTTTTTGAGATTTGCCATTGTTATTTATCTCCTCCTGGATCTCCATGAATGGAGTATGTTATGAATTATTTATTGAATCTTCCCTAACCACGTTAGGAGAAGCATCAACCGTTCGTAACAGGCGGGGATTCTCCGGGCGCAAGCTGCACCTCTACAGGATCCTCCATGCGCATGATCGATTTGAAGATTGTAATAAGGGAAGAGATGACGAGGAAAATCCCCGGAATAACCATTACGACAATAATCCCGGCGGTCGATTTTACCCAGTTCATGAAATACCCCAGAAACGGAACGGTAAAGTCCGCATACTGTGCAACAACATTACTCGAAGGAATAGGATCTGCATCCTGCGCATCGTTATTGTCGCCTTTGGTGATATACTGGGTGTTTTCTCCCGAGCCGAGCACGCTGACAATGCGGTGGGTAATCAGGCTGTTTGATCCATCCAGAGCTTTGTAAGTGATTACATCTCCTGGTTTAAAAGATCCCTGACTCTGTTCACTCACCAGTTTGACGGCAATGACAGCCCCCGTCTGGATTCCAGGCTCCATGGAGCCGGAGAGCACCGTTAGAATTTCCTTGCCCAGAATCTTGGGCGTTCCGCCATTCATCCGGCTAGTGATTGCAGATACCAGCGTAAGTAGAAAAATGAGAATTAATGCATACATCAATAGGTTACGAGTCCATTTAAGTATCACTGGAGAGCACCGCCTTGTTTAGAATACGCCTTGCTTTTCGCCTATTTTTACCGTTATGCTGTCAGGATTCGCGTCCGGGGCAGGGGCTTCAGGCTCAGCAGTCTTATCAGGCTTTGCTTGCTCCTCAGCTTCGAGCTTCGCTTTCTCCTCAGCTTCGAGTTTCGCCTTCTCCTCAGCTTCGAGCTTCGCTTTCTCCTCAGCTTCGAGCTTCGCCTTCTCCTCGGCTTCGAGTTTCGCCTTCTCCTCGGCTTCGAGCTTCGCTTTCTCCTCAGCTTCGAGCTTCGTCTTCTTCTCAGCCTCGAGTTTCGCTTTCTCCTCGGCTTCGAGCTTCGCCTTTTTCTCAGCTTCGAGCTTCGCCTTTTCTTCCGCTTCGAGCTTCGCCTTCTTTTCAGCCTCTTTCAGTCCTTGGATCACGTCAGCGGCCTCCGTATGCATCAACGAGGTTTCGTCCGCATAACTCCTAGCCTGTTCGGCCGCGGTCGATGCCTGATGATAGGCAGCCTGCACATAAGCGTCCACTCTTCTGATGGAGCTTAGCTTTCTAACCATCTCCTGAAATTCGCCCAGTGTTAGATTGGCTTGGCTGAGCAATTGTTCGAATACCGGGATATCGTTATTTTGTGCGGCTGTTAATTGATTAAAATCGACCTCATATGGAGAAAGTCTCTGGTTCACTTCATTGACTTGCTGCTCCAGCTCTAATTGCGAGCGTGTTAGATAGCCTTGAAGCTCAGCTAAAAAAGCAGCCGCGCCGGCCGCAGCCTCACGCGTTTGTGCAGCAGCCTCTTGAATACCTCCAATACGTCCCTCTGCGGTCTCCGAGTCCGTATTCTTATCCGTTATCTCCGCTAGCACCTCTCTCGCCGCTTCACGCTGCCAGGCAGCAAGCTTCATCGCTTCGCTGGCTTGGTTGGCAATATGATCGACCGTGCTTGGAAACACAAATGCTGTGGTGATATTGGAGGATTCGGTTGCTGCGACGTTAGTCAGCAATGCATACGTGGGCGTTGTAATTTGGCCGATGCCATAAGCCGAAATCACTACGATCCCTGCAATTTGGGGAAGCGTATACCGACGGATGTTTCTATTCCGGGAAGAACGTGAAAGCCTCACAGGAGCCTCTCCTTTAGCTGCTTGCAATTTCCTGCAAACAAGGTAATCTATTAACACCCAGCCTTTATGACGAACGTTATTTGTTCGTTATTAAGAACTATGACGTAAGTATATGCCATTACTCCTACAAATCAAAAATCTCATTTTGTTGCAATATTCTTAATAAAGAACGATTTATAGTTGATATTCTGCTTTTAGCTTCATTTCCCTCAGCTTATCGTACTTTTTAACGAACGTTTTCGCATGAAAAATCTAAATGATACCGCAGAGGGAACAAAAATAATGGGGATTTGGAGTGGAAACGACATAAAAGGGGGATCATTCATACTGGAACTGATTCTATAGTGCTTTGTCCGTCTTCCGGTTATTTGTTATACTGTAACAAAAAGTACGGAGGGGCGTTTTTATCGTGCCAGATAATATGGGAAGTCGCATCCACCATCTCCGTCTGGAAAAAGGCTTGTCTCTTTCGGAGCTTGCGGATAAGGCTGATGTGGCGAAATCATACTTAAGCAATGTGGAAAGAAATATACAATCTAACCCCTCTATTCAATTTATTGAAAAAATCGCTGACGCACTTCAGGTGTCCATTCATGCGCTGCTTTACGGCGAGCCTTCCGATGTGCAGGAGTCACCTCTGGATGGAGAATGGTCCCGGCTCGTACTGGAAGCTATGGCTTCGGGTATAAGCAAGCGGGAATTCAAAGAGTTCTTGGACTATCAAAAATGGCGGCTGGAGCAGAAGGATTCCTGATTCATGCGGGTTCCTTCTACTGCCGGTCATACAGAAAGGGCACAGCGGAGAGATCCGCTGTGCCCTTTCTGTATGTACAAAAACTTTTAACAACCAACCGCTACATTGCCTGCAAAGTCTTCTCATTAAAAAATTGGCGGATTTCATCCACTTTGATGCCCGCCTGCTTAGCCGACATCAGCAAATAGACCCATTCTAAATCCAGATCAACTGTCTGCAGTTCTCCGTTGTTCCCCTGGTTGGACTTATCCAAGAAATCTCCTCCTAAGATTACGCGTCCCCAGGCAGTCCGGCCGTCGTAGTATTTCTACATTAGACCCGAGACTTTGTGCCCCTGTCTTTCGGCAGGTTTACCCTTTACTGGATCCTTTACATGAAAGGATCTGGCTAGAAATTCATGAAACCGTTATCCGCCATAACATTATACAATATCTTACACGAAAAGTGTGTCGATTTATGGGAATATTGTATAATTAGAAACGGAAAATAATTGATTATTTTGCCAACTACTTGTACGAATTACTCGAGAATCCTAAAAAATTGTAGAACAAGCCTCTTTATCTATGTATGTATATATGAAAAGTGAAAACAACATTTTTATTTCGTTCATTTCAATCACACCGCCGCATCATTTTCATATAGTTAAGAAACCAAACTTATAATAGTTCTGTATGAATTAGGCACTGAATCATACCGTTTTGCGAACGGATTCAACCAAAGTATGAATTGATTACCCGCCTTGAAAGTTGCACAATAAGATGAGGAATGAAACCGCAAACATCGAAGCTCCACAAGGGCGCCGGCGAAATTTTGGCGCGCATGGAGTTCATCCGTTAGGAGGATGTATTCATGGCAGTCAAAGATCCCTATAACGAAACTGTGTGGAGCAAGTATTACGGACCCAATCTGGGTTACATCCAAGAGAAATATGAGCAATTTGTAAAAGATCCAACTTTAGTAGAGCATAATTACCGCGATCTCTTCACCCTTTCCGGCCCCCCTCCATTGGCTCCCGATGCCGAACAGGCACCGCTGCCTGTGGTTTCAGGAGATACTGAGTGGCTTAGAAAGGCCGTAAGGGCATCCAAGCTGATCGCCAATATCCGTATACATGGCCATATGGCCGCCAATATCGACCCGCTGGACCGGGGAAACAATCCGATGGCGAAATATTTGGAGTACGAAACCTATGATCTGACCCGCGAGGATTTAATGGCTATGCCCGCCTCGCTGATCTGGGAGAATGCCCCGAGTGACGTTCATACGGCCTGGGATGCCGTTCACCGGATGCGCCAGGCCTACACGCAGACCATTGCCTATGAATTCGGGCATGTGCGTGACGAGCAGGAGCTGCGCTGGCTGAACAGCCAGGCGGAATCTACCAGCTCTCCCGCGCCTCTAAACAACACAGAGCGCAAAGAATTGCTGAAAAGGCTGATTCAGGTAGAGCAGTTCGAAACTTTCCTTCATAAAACCTTTGTCGGCCAGAAACGCTTCAGCCTGGAAGGCAATGACGCCTTGGTGCCAATGCTGGATGAAATCGTGCGTGCTGCTGCTCATGACGGTGCCGAACATATCCTGATGGGTATGGCGCATCGCGGACGGCTTAACGTCCTGGCTCATATCCTGGGCAAACCTTATGATATTATTTTCTCGGAATTCCATCATTCGCCGAACAAGGAGCTGTTCCCTTCCGAAGGCTCCATGGGCATCAACTACGGCTGGACCGGCGATGTGAAATATCATCTCGGCGCTGACCGCGCCGTCCGTGAAGGGGAAACCGTCCGTACACGGATCACACTGGCCAACAATCCGAGCCACTTGGAATTCGTCAATCCGGTGGTTGAGGGCTTCACGCGTGCGGCCCAGGAAGACCGCAGCACTCCGGGTCTGCCTAAGCTAAATACGAATAAAGCCATGGCTGTGCTGATGCATGGCGATGCTGCCTTCCCGGGTGAAGGCATCGTGGCCGAAACCCTTAATATCGGCAAGCTTAAAGGTTATCAGAACGGCGGTACGGTGCATATTATCGTCAATAACCGGATCGGATTCACGACGGAAAGTGAGGATTCCCGTTCTACCCACTATGCCAGTGACTTGGCTAAGGGCTATGAAATTCCGATTGTGCATGTCAATGCCGATGATCCGGAGGCTTGCATTGCCGCCGTCCGTCTGGCCAGCGCCTACCGCAATCTGTTCAAGAAGGATTTCGTAATCGACTTGATCGGCTACCGCCGCCATGGACATAATGAAATGGATGATCCGGAAACGACACAGCCGATTGTTTATGGTAAAGTGCGCAATCATCCTACTGTATACAAAGTGTACGCGGAACGGCTGCAGGAGGAGAGAGTTATCACGGCAGAAGACGTTACGGTAATGAACGCCGAAGCTGAAGGCGTACTGCAGCAAGCCTTTGATAAGATGAAGGAAGGCAAGCATAAAAACGCGGAGGCCAAAACCTCAGTTGCACTGGACAGCGCACGTATGCCGCAGCGTCCTACAGCGGTTCCGCTTGACAACCTGCAGGAAATTAACCGGGAGCTGCTGTCGGTGCCGGACGGCTTCCAGGTCTATCCGAAGCTGGAGCGGATTCTGCAGCGCCGCAAAGACGCTTTGAATGATGGAGAACGTGTGGACTGGGCACTCGCAGAAGCCCTCGCCTTCGCTACGATTCTGAAGGATGGCACACCGATTCGCCTCAGCGGCCAAGACTCCCAGCGTGGCACCTTCGCGCACCGCCATCTGGTGCTGCATGACAGTGACACAGGGGCACTTTTCTCTCCGCTGCATCAGCTTAAGGACTCCAGCGCCTCCTTCGGGGTGTATAACAGTCCGCTGTCGGAAGCGTCAGTGCTCGGGTACGAATACGGCTATAACGTGTTTGCCCCGGAAACCTTTGTCATCTGGGAAGCGCAGTATGGTGATTTCGCCAACGCCGGACAGGTCATTATCGACCAGTTCATTGCTGCCGGACGCGCCAAATGGACCCAACGCAGCAACCTGGCGATTCTGCTGCCGCACGGCTACGAAGGCCAGGGGCCAGAGCATTCCAGCGGAAGGCTGGAACGGTTCTTGCAGCTGTCGGCTGAAGAGAACTGGACTGTAGCCAATCTGACCTGTGCGTCGCAGTATTTCCATCTTCTCCGCCGCCAAGCTGGCCTTTGCGGCAAATCGGATGCCCGCCCGCTGGTGGTCATGGCTCCGAAAAGCCTGATCCGCAACACACGCAGCACTTCCCCGGGAGCCGAGCTGGCTTCGGGAAGCTTCCAGCCGGTCCTGCCGGACCCGCTTCTGGGCAGCAAGCCCGGCGAGGTTAAACGGCTGGTTGTCTGCAGTGGGAAGGTCGCTATCGACCTGCAGACCGAGCTGGAGTCAGCCAAGGGGCAGGATTGGTCCTGGCTGCACATTCTGCGGCTGGAGCAGCTCTATCCGTTCCCGGAACGGGAACTGGCCGCTCATCTGAGCACCTTCCGCTCCCTGCAGGAAATCATCTGGGTACAAGAAGAACCTAAGAATATGGGCGGCTGGAGTTATGCCGAACCACGGCTGCGCGCCATCGCCCCGCAGAATGTCAAAGTGCAGTATATCGGCCGTCCGGAACGTTCCAGCCCGGCCAGCGGTTACGCTGATGTGCATAGCTTTGAACAGCGGCGTATAGTTACGGAAGCCCTGAAACTAAATTCGCAAGTACAAGCGGCTGTACCGTCCTCCTGAAAGGGGACGGTGTCACGATAACGTTAACTATTATATTTGGGGAGGTAAGGGCCTGTGTCCGAAATTAAAGTACCCGATCTGGGCGAATCCATTTCCGAAGGAACGATCTACAAATGGCTGGTTAAAGAGGGCGATACTGTCGGCCAGGGGGATGTGCTTGCTGAGCTTGAAACCGACAAGGTCAATCTTGAAATCAGCGCGGAGGAGGACGGCGTCATCTCCTCCATCCTGCGCCAGGCCGGCGAGAATGTAGCCGTTGGCGAGGCTATCGGCGTGATCGGCAGCGCAGACGCTGCTGCCGGAAGTGCGCCGCAGGCCGCTGCGGGCGGCAAGCCCGAGGCGGCACTTGCTACAGGCAGCGTTGCACCTGCCGCTGCCGCACCTGTGGCAGCGTCTTCGGACGCTGCCGTTCCTGCCGCCGCACCCGAAGGTGCGACGGGCAATGCGGCCCTGGCTTCGCCGGGGGCGCGCAAGCTCGCGCGGGAGCGGGGCATCGACCTCGGCGAGGTCAGTGCCCGCGACCCTATCGGCCGGATTGGCCAGGCCGATGTGAAGGACCATGGCGCAGCCGGCCCAAGGGCCGCTGCGCCCGTGTCTCCGGCGCCGCAGGGCAAGCCGGAGCCTGCCAAAGCTGCGGCGGGCAAAGCGCCGCAGCAAGAGGACGGCAAGGCCGTGGAGCGCAAGCGCATGTCGCGCAGACGGCTGACGATCGCCAGCCGTCTGGTCGAAGCGCAGCAGACCGCGGCCATGCTGACCACCTTCAACGAGGTGGACATGACTGCCATCCTCGACATCCGCAAGCGCCGCAAGGATGCCTTCAAAGAGAAGCATGAAGTCGGACTGGGCTTCATGTCCTTCTTCACCAAGGCCGTGATCGGCGCGCTCAAAGCCTATCCGCTGCTGAATGCCGAGATCGACGGCGAGGATCTGCTGCTCAAGAAATATTATGACATCGGCATCGCCGTCGCTGCCAAGGAAGGGCTGGTTGTACCGGTCGTCCGCGATGCGGACCGGCTCAGCTTCCCTGAGATCGAACGGCGGATCGGCGAGCTCGCCTCCAAAGCACGCGCCAACACGCTCAGCCTGCAGGAGCTGCAGGGCGGCACGTTCACCATTACCAATGGCGGCGTGTTCGGCTCGCTCTTGTCCACGCCGATTCTCAATACGCCGCAGGTCGGTATCCTCGGCATGCACAAGATCCAGCTCCGTCCGATCGCCCTGGACGAAGAAAGAAGCGCCAACCGCCCGATGATGTACATCGCGCTTTCCTACGATCACCGCATCGTGGACGGTTCCGAAGCTGTAAGCTTCCTCGTTAAGGTCAAGGAATTGCTGGAGGACCCGGAAGCGTTGCTGCTGGAAGGGTAACGCGGCCTCAGGAGGCTACTCTTCATCGCCAGCCTATGGATAATCACATACCAAGAGGGATACGAAGACAGCTCCATCGTCCTCGTATCCCTCTTTTCTATAACGAAATGTTATCTACTATAAGTCGGGCCACTTTCGCGAGCTGGTGGAGCATCCGCATCTGGACACCTCCGACTGTGAGTCCAGACACTTAAAACAACGAACCCGTTCTCCACATGATCTGGAGAACAAGTTCGTTGTGATTTATTTTCCATTCATCTGCCATACCGGAGCTTCTGCCTCCCGATTACAGACCGCCCTTCATCAATTCACCAGCCAGCTCCAGCAGCTTTTCCTTAGTCAACTCTTGTTTCCCATAGGTCGTAAGCGTATAATACGAATCCTGCCCTTCGTTGTACCAGGTCAGATAATGGTAGGTGACCACCCCCGGTCTGACCACATGATTATAGATCACTTCCCGCCCGTCTACCTTAATCTTCTCTGGCGTGTTCTCCGGCTCCTGATATACCGTCATATCACCACCATTAAGAAAATTGGCCCAGATACCGACAGTAGCTCCTTGCTTGGTATATTCTGCGCCCACAGATCCCGTCTCGGTCCAAGGCACCACCCTCATGAACAAATTCCGCTTCTTATCCTGTTTCGCTTCGTCAACTAGCTCACTCAGCGTCTGACGGTAGAACGGGTTGCTGTCCCGTTCTGCCTCTGGCGGAATTTGGGGATGTAACGTGCCGTATTTAAAAGCATACCCTCCGGCTGTCTTGGGAAGTATAACAGGCGATTTTTTTGTGTTCATTTGTTTCAGAAAGGCGGAATATTCTTTTATACGCTGCTCCTTGTAGGCAAATTGCAGCATACTCCCCGTCTCCTCAGAGGTTTGCTCTCCTCTGACATAATAGGCGATTTGCTCATCCGGTTTGGCAAAATTCATCAGCTTCTGCTCATACTTGTAATAAGAGGACACTCCTTTCGGAAAAAGATCCTTAGAAAGATGCTGCACCTTGACCACTCCCGCCTTGTTGTGGATCTGGATGTACTCCGAGGCCGCGTAAGCCGTTACTGTGATCAGCAGCAGCAGGATCAGCATTCCTGAGGTTGCAGCCGTTTTGCCGGCAAATCTTATCCCGCTCCGGCTCCGGGCCTGCTCCAGTCCCCTTACCCGCGCCATTACGCGCTCCGTTACGTTAATGCTCGGCAACTGCTCTTCACGGGCAGCGGCTCCTATTATATCTTGGTACCCGCTATGGATTCCGGTTCGTTCCAAGAGATCCCCTCCTCTATCTGCATAAATTCCCTGACTTTCCGTTTAATCCGTTCCATCCGCTTGTGCAGCGCATTAGGACTGCTGTTCAGAATGTGGCCCATCTCCTGAAAAGTCAGCTCCTCAAACACCCGCAGCACAAGAATATTCCGCTCCTCCAGTGACAGCTGCATCAGCGCTAACTCCAGGGCAGGGCTAAACAGCCGCGCTTCCATCTGTTGCTCCGCGCTCGCAGCTACCGTCTCCGGCCGGAAGATCCGCAGAATATGCCCCTGCAGCCGGCGTCGGCGCAGCAGATTAAGACAATGATTGCCGGCAATCCGGTAGAGCCAGGCGGAGAAGCTTACTTCAGGCTTGTACCCTCTGATTGATTGATAGGCTTTTACCAAAATGTCCTGAACAGCATCCTCCGCATCCTGCCTGTTCCCAAGCAGACGGCAGCAATAACGGTATATTGGCTGCTGAAAAATCTCGACAATGCAGGCGTATTGCTCCCGGTCCCCCTTTTGAACTTGTTCGATTACAGCCTCCACCTGTTTCATATCCCTTAAATGCTCCTGTGACGTTGCCAGCACCTCCTTACTTGTTTATCTCTATAACACTTGCGCCCTGCAAAAAGTGCCTATGCCTGAATTTTTTTCTGTACGCCCCGAACTATTTTCCATCCTATACATTTCGGCAGCAGCAGCACAGTCCTCTTACTGAACCGTGAGTATACAAAAAAAGAGATATCCGCCAGCCGTTTGCACGAAAGGCTGGGATATCTCTTTTTCGAATAACTATTCTCTTTGTCTGTATACTTCTTAAGCCAACATGTTTTTATATGGTTAAGCCGTATGCCGTGAAGGCTTCAGGCTCATTCCCTTTTCTCTTGCCTGTCTCTGCACCGGAGGCTTTAAGGAAGCCGCCAGAAGACAGGCTACAATACACAGTGCGCCGATGACGATGAAGGTAGGCTTGAACCCGCCGAGAGAAGCGGCGATGAACGAGCCGGACAACGCCCCGATTCCGAAGCCCTGATAGACAATGCCATAGTTCTTGCTATGGTTCTTAAGGCCGAAGAAGTCGCTGACAATCGCAGGAAACACCGTAATGTTGCCCCCGAAGCAGAAAGCAATGGTGGCCACACAAGCGAAGAACAAACCGTAGCTCAAGGTCGCATAGCTTAAGGTTAACATCGCTAAGGCTGTGACCAGAAGTGTGGCACTGACCAGCTTCAATCGGCTCATACGGTCGGACAACGCTCCAAGAATCAGGCGTCCTGCAGTATTGAAGATCGCGATCATCGCAACGGCATTGGCCGCTGTAGCGATATCCAGACCCGCCAGCTGCACCCCGATATCCTTAACAATGCCAATCAGGTAGAGGCCGCTCATGCAGGCGGTGAAGAAAATTACGAACAACAGGTACGCTTCCTTCGTGCGCAGCATTTCTTTGACGGTATAGTCTTTCGCTGCAACCGGAATAGTTGCGACTGAGGAATCCACCCCTCTGCTATTTGCTTGTGCCAGTGCCGGAGCAGCCACAGGAGCTTCCCTGACCAGTAGCGAACCGGCAACAACCATGATCATGACGGCCAGGCCCCAATACAGGAAGGTATTCGATACGCCTGCCGACTCGATCAGGCTGCCGTTGATATATTTGAAGATCAGACTGCCGGTTCCGTAGGCGCCGACCGATACGCCGGAGATCAAGCCTTTATGTTTAGGGAACCACTTAATCAGATTGGATAACGAAGTAATATAGGCCGTACCATCGGCATAACCCACGACTACGCCGGCCAGCAGGTAGAACATCAGGAGGGAGTTGGCCTGCGAGCTAAGCATCAGACCAAGTCCCAGCATAATCCCAGCGGAAGCGGTCAGCTTGCGGAGGCCAAACCGGTCCTGCAGTTTACCAGCAAACAAGGTTGCGAAGGCAAGGGCAAAGCTCGTAATGGAAAAAGTTATCGAAACAGAGCTGAGCTCAAAGCCGAATTTGCTGACAAGCTGCGCATTAAACAGGCTCCACGTGTAGATTGTGCCCAGTCCCATTTGCATAATCACTGTACCCAGCACGATCATCCAGCGCTTGCTGCCAGATTTAGCCGTAGTCATGAGTCATTCCTTCTTTCTCTCTATTGTCGCTGCAAGGGCTTTCTTTGCTCCTTTATTGTAGCGAAACAACGCTTTCTTGAGAGAAATCGGGAATGAGATGACCGAATCGGGGAATGAAATGCCGCTACAGGCGCATGATCTGCCTGAATTCTTTGACCTTGCTGCGGCTTACCGGCACTTCAAAGTCCAGATCACGAAGCCGGAGCAGATACGTATTATTGAACCAAGGGATAATTTCCTTGATCTTGGACAGATTCACAAGATAGGACCGGTGGCAGCGGAAGAAGCTGTCCTGCGGCAGCCGGCTGTGGAACTCGCTGATGCTCAGAGCCATGCTGTATTCCTCTCCCTTAGTCATTACGCTCGTTGTCTTCTCCTGCGCTGAAGCATAATAAATCTCGTCGGCATCGACAACGATGATCTTCTCGTTTTTCCACAGATTGACCTTGTTGCTGACCGCAAGATGCCCTTCTTCTCTGGGACGGCTACGCGCCGCGAATGCCGCTACCAGCTTGTTCAGCATGGCTTTAATCCGCGATTCACTGTAGGGCTTCAGAATATAGTCGAATGCTTCAATCTCGAAAGCGTCGGCGGCATGCTCCTTATAGGCAGTGATAAATACTATATAGGGTTTGACCGAGAACCTGCTGATATTCTGGGCCAGCAGCACGCCGTCGATGGACGGAATATTGATATCCAGAAAAATCACATCGATTTCCTCAGCTTGAAGAAATTTCAGCGCATCTAGCCCGTCCTCAAACTCGGCGGTGATCACTATATCGCTGTGTGCTCCGATCAGAAAGGCAAGCTCACTCCTTGCCAGCACTTCATCCTCTACAATTATCGCTCTCATCGCTTCTCCTTTGTGACGTCGAAATAAATTTCCGTCCCTTTATCCAGCCGGTGAATGATCAGACCCTTGCCATAAATCAGCTTTACCCGCTGTTGTACGTTATATAGCCCGATTTTGTTATCCGGCATGTTTCCGCTGTAGACCTTCTCCATCGTCTCCTGCGCGATGCCTGCTCCGGTATCGGCGATGCCGATCCGCACGGTCTCTCCCCGGTCTTTCACCGAAATCGTTACCGTGCCCGGTCCCTTCACTTTCAAAATGCCGTGAACAATCGCATTCTCCACCAGCGGCTGAATAATCAGGCTGGGAATACGCACCTCCACTTCGTCGATATCATACTCAACGGCCAGGCGGCTGCCGAAGCGGGCTTTTTCAATCTCCACATATTGCTGGACCTGCTGCAGCTCACGCCGGATATCAATGAATTCATCGGTCAGCTCCAGATTGTATCTCATATAGCCTGACAGGTTGATGATCAGCTCCCGTGCCTTATCCGGGTTAATCCGGATAAGGGAACTAATCGCGTTCAGCGCATTGAACAGAAAATGGGGATTAATGCTTGTCTGCAGCGCCTTCAGCTCGGCTTTGTTAGCCATCTCCTTAATGCCTTCGACCCGCGATACCTCCATCAGCGTCGAAATCATCTGCGACAGCCCTACCGCCATTGCCTGCAGCGAGTAAGTGATTTTATGGGCTTTGGTATAGTAAATTTTAAGTGCTCCGGTCACTTCGCCTTTCTCTTTCAAGGGAATGATAATCAGTGACCGGATTGCCCGGTTCATATATTCAGTATCGTCATCGCGGATCGTAATTTCGCCGTCCCTCAGCGTCTTTTTCGTCTCTTCACTGATAATCTCGTTCGTCTCGGTGTAGTATTCCTCTCCCACTCCGACATAGGCACGGATGAAGCGGGTATCAGTGATCGCTACCGCATCGGCACCGATGTCCTCCTTGATGATTCCGCAAATGGTGCGCAGCGACTGGGGATTGATGTTGCGGAAATACGGCAGCGTCTTATTGGCAATATCCAGCGCCAGCTTGGACTGCTTCGCGGCGATCCGCTCCTTCTCCCCCTCCACGCTCTGGACAAGCATAACAATGAGGCCGACACTGATCTGCCCCACAATCATCGGAAAAGCAATTTTCGAAACGATATCCACACCCAGCGATGAAGGATCTGCCATAACGAGAATAAGCAGCATGGTCAGTGCTTCACAGCCCATCCCGGCCAGAATGCCGGCGATCCAGCGGCGGTCAGCCGTGGTCCGGCGGTAAATAACGCTGGAGACAATTCCCGCCGTGACACTTGTAATCAGGCAGGGCACAGAAGTCACGCCGCCGATATCAATCAGAAAACGGTGAACCCCGGATATAATGCCAGTAATCAGTCCGACCCAAGGACCAAACAGAATCCCGCCGGCCATGATGGCGATAATCCGCACATTTACCAGTGAGCCGTCGACTTTAATGCCGCTGTAGGTTCCGAAGATCGCGAACAGGCTGAAGATCACCGTCACGATCACTAGATCCTGTGGAGCGTAAGCCCCTTTGACAAAAATCTCTTTAAACCGCGGCAGCCGGGTCAACACAAACAGGCACATCAGCAGCAGTGCCGCCCTTTCGAACAATTGCAGCAATATCGTCAAGTTATGTTCCACAGCCACGCCTCCAATGGTCAATCTATCGGTCCATTATAAGATGTGCCAAATCATAATAGCAATCCGCCCTATTGTCTTTTTAGAGTACCCAAGCCTGTAAATTCGGCCTTATAATAGAGGTATCGGATAAAAAAACCGTTGCTTTTATGTAGTTCATCTATTTAAAGGAGGACCTATGTTGCTGATCCATACGGAGGAAGATCTCCTGCGGGCCGTGAGAGAAGACCCGTGGATGATGAATATTCTATCTGCCGCCCGAGCGCTGATGCTGCCCGATTCCTGGGTCTGCGCCGGATTTGTCCGCTCTAAAGTCTGGGATGTCCAGCATGGATTTACGGAAAGAACACCGCTGGCAGATATTGATGTTATTTATTATGATAGCAGCGACATCCGCGAAGAGACCGAAAAGGCTTGGGAAGCGCAGCTGCGAGCTGCTGATCCGTCCATCCCCTGGTCGGTCAAAAACCAGGCGAGAATGCATGTGGTTAACGATATTCCGCCCTATACCTCTTCTGTCGACGGCATGTCCAAATTTCCCGAGACGGCAACCGCTCTTGGGCTTTCGCTGGATGAACACGGTAATTTAAGGTTGGCCGCCCCTCATGGTATCCGGGATGTAATCCAAATGGAGCTCAGACCCACTCCGAGTTTTATAACCAACCGCCAGTTGTACTTTATCTATGAGAAACGGATCGCCAGCAAGAACTGGAGGTTGTTATGGCCTCGGGTGCAAATTACAGCTGTCGGCCAGCTTGCCCAAGAAGATAGGAACACTTGGTAATATCACTTCACTTCAGAACATTTACGAGCAGCATCCTAGCCGCTTGTTTGCTGTCTCCGTCCAACCAGACTCTGACTGTAGGGGCGGTTGGAGATGACTCCACTATGGAGACCAGGCTGGAAATCGTACCTTCTTCGTAGGTGCTGATAATCTTATTTTGATCAGACGCCAAATGCCTGATAATGATTTTGGTTGAGGCACCTACTGGAATGGTACTATTCTCTTGCCCGGGTTCTGTTGTATCCGCTGTTTTCTTCAGCATACTATACTTAGGATTGTTATATAGGGTTATTGCGTCAGTCTGGGCAGCGGTCAAATCGCCGAACAGATCAGCCGTACTCTCATCTACACCTGTCATGATCTGCTTGTTCTCATCTATGTATTCCATCTCCTGATCAGCAAAAGGCAGCAAGCTGCGATCCACCACCCCCGTCACAACACCTCCGCCAATGCCCGCCAGTAAAAAGAATCCAATGATCGCCGCAAGGAGCTGGTTTCCGGAAGGAGTGCTCTTCATGAGTGCTTTATACAAGGCTATGCCAATCACACCTCCGGCACAGTTCAACAGAATATCATCAATATCACTGCTTCCAAGCGCAAAGATATATTGAATGATTTCAAAAGCCATACTAACCGAGAAGACAAAAGCAACCTTAAATCCCCAGGTCCTGCTCTTTCCTATATAAGCTGCGGCAAGGCCTAAGGGGATAAAGATCCCGATGTTGCCCAACACATTGGTCACCATTCTATCGCTGCCGATGGATTCATCTGCGAAAAATCCGTAAATCGTGTGGAAGGGGAACAAGTTCACACTTCTTAAAGCCGTGTCCGCCTTAAATATGCTTGTTATAGGAATAGTCTTGAACAAAATTACCTGAACAGTAAATAATGCATACACAATAAAGAGCAAGTACACTATCACCTGAAGTCCCCTGCTTTTGTCCTGCTTTGAATCCATTGCTGCATCACCCTCTCGAATTTACAATTATGATAATTATTGTATACCATATGAGCGGGAGTTCAAATGAGAGCTAAATAGAAGAAGGGCAGACTCAACGCAGAAATTCCTGCAGTGAGGCTGCCCTTCTTCACCTATTCTATTGTCTTTAAACGCCGGTTTGTTCCAGCATCCCCCGGGCAATCCATACCCCGGCGGCTCCGGCTTGAGCCAGACCGCGGGTAATGCCCGCACCGTCTCCGCCGCAGTACAGTCCGGAAATTTCCGTCTCCAGATTCTCCGTAAGCTTTGGACGGGCCGAATAAAATTTCGCCTCTACTCCATAGAACAACGTATGTTCGGAGGCGATACCCGGAGTTACTTTCTCCAGGGCTTCCACCATTTCAATCAGGCTTTTCATGGTATTGTACGGCAGTACCAGTCCCAGATCACCGGGTACTGCTTCCTTCAGCGTCGGCTCCAGGAATCCTTCCTTGATCCGCGTTTCCGTTGAACGCCGGCCACGGAGAATATCACCGTATTTCTGTACAATCACGCCGCCGCTGGACAAATCGTTCGCCCGCTTGCAGATTTCCCGGGCATATTCATTGGGCTTGTCGAAGGGCTCCGTGAACGTATGCGAGACCAGCAGGGCAAAGTTGGTGTTCTTCGAACCCAGTGCAGGATCCTTATAGGAATGTCCGTTAGCCGCCATCACACCGCTGTGATTTTCCACGACAACATGTCCTGAAGGATTGCTGCAGAAGGTGCGGACACGGGTGCCTACAGATGTATTGAAAATGAATTTTCCCTCATAAAGATGTTCATTGATCTCCCGCATTACCACATCCGAAGTTTCGACTCTTACACCTACATCGACCTGATTATTGTACATTTTCAGCCGGCGTTTTTTCAGCACCTCGGTCAGCCAGGCCGAACCGTCACGGCCCGGGGCAATCATAACCTTATCCGCCTCATGGCTTTCCCCGTTTTTCAGCGTAATGCCTGTAATGCGGTGCGTTCCATTGTCTTTTACGGTAACTATATCCTGAACCTCTGTCTTGAACAGCATTTCAATACGTGTTTTCAAATATTCATATATGGATTTAAGGATTTCCAGGTTTTGCTCCGTCCCCAGATGGCGCACCTGCGCCCGCAGCAGCTTCAGTCCGGCAGCGTATCCCCGTTGCTCAATATTGCGGATACTTTCGGTTGTCGGATCGGTAATGACCCGTGTTGCGCCATGCTCCAGGTTAATGCTGTCTACATATTCGATCAGCTCCAGCACTTTGGAAGGTGCCAAATAATCGGTCATCCAGCCGCCGAACTCCGTCGTGATGTTAAATTTGCCGTCACTGTAGGCCCCTGCTCCCCCGAAACCGGCAGTAATTGAACAGGCAGGCAGACAGCCGGCGAATTCCTTGCGCCCCGAAGCGGGCGGACAGAGCTTGATCTTCTCCTCAAGGATCGGGCAATTGCGACGGTAAATATCATGACCCTTGTCCACAAGCAGCACCCTCAGATCAGGCGCCTTTCGTGTCAATTCATAGCAGGCGAATATTCCGGCCGGACCCGCACCAACGACAATCACATCATATTTACTCATCTGTTTCTCTGTTCCTCCTAGGGAGAAACGGCATCGCCGTACTCATGCAGGCCATTGTCCGTTTCTGCGAAATTAGATAGTTTATTAACCACAACACAAAAATCCCGGATACTTCATAGGTATGCAAAATGCACCCTATTCGTAGCCAGGAATTTACGGTCCCCTGTAGAAACCCCCAAACCTTATCTTTGAGGATATACGAACAGCTTAACTTTATTATATGAGCCAATAGAAATTCTACAGATTATTCACGAATGTGTCAAGGACAAAACCAGACAATAATTCGCCTTTAGATCTTAATTAGAGAATTTTTAGCTATAACCCCTGATGTTAATTCACTTAAATACGAACATTATTAGATGAATATCAGTGGAAGGAAACCCGGGGTATATGTCGGATATAACACGAAAATATAAGCGAGCCCGCGGACTGAATCGTCCCGGGCTCGTTTTGCTGTGCAGTCATCTCTAGTTCTATTTCAATAATGAGGCTCAAGCAGTTCCCATACTCCGCGCTCCGGAACCGGCCTGCTGATTAAATAACCCTGTACCTTATCGCAGTCGAATTGCTTAAGAAATTCCAGCTGTCTGGCATCCTCTACTCCCTCAGCCACCACATCAAGACCCATTTTGTGGCCGAGAATGATGATCGTCTGAACAAAGGATTGGCTGTAGGCCTTATCCTCCAGAGAATCTATAAAGATTTTATCCATCTTCAGTGTGGAAATCGGCAGCTGCTGCAAATAACTCAAAGAAGAGTACCCTGTTCCGAAATCATCCAGGGCGATGCGGATCCCGCGCGACTTGAGGAATCCCAGCTTGCTGACGGTGCTTTCGAAGGATTCCATAAAGATGGATTCCGTAATTTCGAGTTCCAGGCAGCTGGGCTCAAGTCCGCTTTCCGCCAGGCTGTCCAGCACCATTTCCACGAAATCATCCTGCAGCAGCTGAATGATCGAAATGTTGACGGATATTTTATATGGAATTCCGGTGCGGTCATGTACGCTTTTCATGAACCTGCTGGCTTCTCTAAGAACCCATTCGCCGATATATATAATCAGCCTCGAATCCTCGGCAATCTTGATAAATGACAGCGGTGATACAAAACCAAGCACAGGACTGTTCCAACGAATTAAGGCCTCAAAGCCGGAAATCATCCCGGTCCCGATCTCCACCTGCGGCTGATAATGCAGCTCAAATTCATTGTTGTTCATCGCACTTCGCAGATGCTTCTCAATGTTCATCCGTTCATTAAACGCGGTATGCATGGACTTATCATAGACTACATACGTGCTTTTGCCCTCTTCTTTGGCCCGGTACATCGCCACATCGGCATTCTTCAGAATCTCCTCTGTGGTCTCCCCGTCTTCCGGATAGAAGGAGATCCCGATGCTGGCAGAGACATACAGATTGCTTTCTCCGATAAGGAAAGACCTGCGGAATGACCGCATGATGTCCTCCGCCAAATTCAGCACGGCTTCACGGTCATCCGTATCCTTGAGGAAAATTACAAATTCATCCCCGCCGAGTCTGGAGAGCATGGCTCTTTCATCCACAAGCGACTGCAGCCGTTCACTGGCTTTACGGATGAGAATATCACCCGATTTATGACCCAGCGTGTCATTGATGTATTTGAAATTGTCGGTATCCACAAACAAGAGTGCCGCTTTGCCGCCAGGCCGCTGGAAGTAATTCTCCATCGTCTCCAGCAGGCTGAGGCGGTTGGGCAGATTACTGAGTGAGTCCACATAAGCCAAACGGTGCATATTCTTCTGATTTTCGACCAGCAGATCATATTGTCCTACCAGTTCCTGCTGTGTTGCCGTAAGCTGCTCATACGTCGCCTCCAGCTCCTGATAGCTGTTATTCAGCTTGAACTCAGCTTGCTTGCGTTTGCTGATGTCAATCAGGGAACCCAGGAACAGCACAATCCTGTCCTTTGGATCGACAATCGACTTGCCGCGCACCTCAAACCATATATAGTTGTCATCTTTGGTTCGCATGCGGTATTCAGTCTCATATATCGGGGTCAACCCGGACAGATGCTCTTCTCTCGCCTTCCGCGCAGTCTCCTGGTCATCGGGATGAATGATACTGAGCACCCCGCCGTCGAACGAGTTGATTTCTTCTTCATTGTAGCCCATCACTTCATACCAGCGGTCAGAAAGCTTATAGACCCCTGTCTCCCAATCCAGCTCCCACATATAAGCACCGGAGCTTTCTGAGGCCAGGCGGAACCGGCGTTCACTGACCCCCAGCTTGTTGAGCTGTTCCTGCAGCTCCACCTCTGCCGCCGCCAGCTCCTCATAGGTGGACTCCAGCTCCTCGTAGCTGAGCTGAAGCTTAAGCTCACTCTCCTTACGCTCATCAATATCCAGTCCAACCAGTACGAAGATGTCTTCAGCCTGCTCATCCATCCCCTTGATCAGAGTAGTCCGGACGGAGAAATAGCGGGCATCCGGCGCATGGTCAGGAAGCCGCAGTTCAACGTTGCCTGCATAGTCCTTGTACACCGCTTTAATAAGGAGATCTCTGAGCAAGGCTGCACTGCCTTCCAGACCGGGGATATCATCGAGGCTTTTTCCGAGCATGTCCTGCTCCTTCAGCCCCGTCATCTTTTCCGCATACTGATTGAAACGCACGATCCTCTTATCACCCTGCACCGCCCAGACAATCATCCCGGTATGCTCAATAACATCCTCAAAAAACTCCTGCTCGGAGTGGATAGTCCGTCGTAAACGCCTGATGTAAACCCTTATTAGAACAATACCAAAAAGCAGCACACAGAAGCCGATGATCATTCCTGAAATGATCCTCCCCTTAGTTAGGGATTGGTAATCATCCGAATGAGCGAAAAAATACTGCTGGTACAGCTCCTCAAAAGCACCGGACCGCTGCAGCCGTTCCAGCCGTGCATTAACGTAGGAGACCAGCTCCGGTGCTGATTTGCTGATACCATAAGCGATATCCTCAGGGTATAAATTACTCATTTTGCGAATAATATCACCGGTTAATCCACGCTCAACAATCAAATAATCGACAACACCCTGGTTCTCGAACAAGAGATCAATCTCGCCTTTCTGCAGAGCCTCCAGCGCTTCTGGTACTGTTGCATATTCTATGTAATGTGAGACTCCTGCTTTGCCGTGCAGCACCATCTCGGAGTACTGACCCTTGCCCACTCCTACCTTATAGTTCTCCAAGGTGCTTAGCTTCACTTCTTCTTTCAGCGCCTGACGCGAATAGACGGAGATATAGCTTTTGAACAGAGGCTTAGAGAACAATGCCTGCTTCTTTCTCTCCTCCGTAACGGCCATAAGTCCGGTGGTATCAATCTCTCCGTCAATTAGCCGTTTATACGTTTCCTCCCATTCGCCAGTGCTGTACTGAATCAGATAATCCTGCTTCTCAAAAATCATGCTGGTCAGGTCAATATCAAAGCCGGTCAGATATCCGTTCTGTATGTATTTATAAGGCGGGTAACCCAGCTCTGTCTGATATCTTATCTCTTGTCTTTCAGCGTGAGCGGCAGCAGGGGGTGCAATCATGAGCACAATGCTAATTAGAAGGATGAGTTTACACCGCTTCATCGCAATTCTCCTTTTTCCAATAAAAATCGGGCTAAGAGCATTTATAAGAAGCTGTATTCGACAAAAAATGGTATGGTTCCTGCAAGTTACCTGACCTATTGTGATAAATTGTGCAAATATACCAGTTCACCGTCCCGCTTGAGCAAGGTGCTGCACTGTCCATTACAAGAACAGCTCATCTTTTTAATTTTTTATATTGCTTTTTTAGCTTAAAATGTGGATAATAGCAATAACGGTTGATAATGATTATCATTATTAAATAAACGAATACATTCAATTCACTATATGGAGTTAAAAGGAGACTGAACACCCATGAACTCAGCCAATACCCGGACCGCTCTGCAGGTTGACGACTATCTGGATCTGCTCAATCTTGCTGTTAAAGTTGGAGATTTGAAATGGCAAAAGGAAATTAAATCCAGATTACAATATATTCTCTGCCTGCAAATCAGATAATGATCGCGCAGAATGCCGCATTCCCGGATTACGGGGGTGCGGCTTTTTTTGTTGCCATTTTAGAAAAAAACATTTGATACAAGCTGCAAAAGGGCCATTAATTGCTTAAAAGTGCATCTGCAAAGCTTAGGATGTTTAATGATATAGTATAATAATCAGCATAATATACTGAACAATAGTCCTATAGATCGGAGCGTGCCAGTTTGAAAAAATATATTTCCTTGTTCCTGATCATCAGCCTGCTATGGATGCCAAGTATCTATGCGGCAGCGATTCCCGCTCAGCAGGGACTGGTTACCGATGAAGCCGGCCTGCTCTCGACGCAGGAGGCGGCAACTGTTGCCGCAATTGCTGAGGGAGACCGCTATACCATCCGGGTGCTGACTGTCGATTCTTTGAATGGCGCCGAGCCTGGCGCCTATGCCACTGACGTCTATGATTCCTGGGGTCTGACGCCGCAGGATGTTCTCCTTCTGATCTCTGCCGGAGACCAGAGAGTTGAACTGAACTTCAAGAATCCGGGCCTACAGGACTATATCAACTCCTGGTCTCAAGCTCAAGGCGGAGCCTTGGATACCGCAGCCATCACGGAGCTGCTGGACACGTATTTTAATCCTTATGCCCGGGAAGGGGATTTTGCCGGGGGAATTCGTTCCATGATTCAGAAGCTGCACTCCTTCGGCGGCACTGGCAGCAGCAGCAGCAGCGGCACTGGCAGCAGCGGCAGCAGCGGCACTGGCAGCAGCGGCAGCAGCGGCACTGGCAGCAGCGGCAGCAGCGGCACTGGCAGCAGCGGCAGCAGCGGCACTGGCAGCAGCGGCCCAGGCCTTGGGCTGCTGAAGATGGCCGGCATTGTCATTTGGATAGCGCTGCTGGCATTAGTGCTGTATGTGCTGTTCACCGGCCTGCGCAGACGGGGGCAGCTCCGCAGCCAGCAGGAGCAGCTGGCCGACTTGCTGGTCCGTGCGAACCGGGCGCTGGAATCCCTGCAGCCGTTCCAAGGAATTGTTCAAGGCAAGACGGGAGAAATGGTCGAGGGAATCTCCAAGCGGCTGGCTGCACAGCTGGTGGAGATCTCCGCATTGCAGAGCAGCCAAAGCTCGCAGCCTCCCTTCTACCGTCTGAAGGCGCTCAAGGCTGCCAGCTCACACTTGCAGCAGACTGAAACAGCTTTCCGCTCCTCGCTGGAGGAAGAAGAGCAGCACATTGCCGTAATCAGTGATGCTGACCGCAACGTTAAACAGCAGATTACCGAACTGAAGAAGGAAGCGCCTGAATTGAACCTCCAGCTTCAGAGTGCGGTCAAGGAGACCGGCTATGGGCTGCAGGAAATTGCCGATGATCTGAAAGAGCTGGCTGAAGAGACCGCCAAAGCGGATGAGCTGGAGCTGTTCGACCCAATTGCCGCACAGGATATGACCGGAGAGGCGCAGGAGAAGCAGGCGCAGATCGAGCAGGATCTGCAGGATGTCGATAAGTATGACGACAAATTGAATGACTTTCCTGGAGTTCTGGCGGCTGCCCGTTGCACAATCGCCGCATTGATCGAACAGAATTCCCTCCACAATATGAAGGTCAAACCTTATGAGAATCTGGATCAGGCCTCCGCAGCCGCGGCAACACTTGAAGCTCCCCTGCGCAGCGGAGACATGGATGAGGTGCGCAAAATCGCTGCCCGCATGGATACCCTACTGGGCGATGCCATTGCCATGACAGAGCGCCAGGCCCTGATCCGCCAGAACAACCTGAGGGATCTGGATACGATCCGCAGCCGTTGGAGCGAGTTGTCTCAGCGGCGCAATGAGCTGCACAGCCGGATCTCCGAAGCCCGCAGCCGGTTTGCGGAGATCCATCTGACCCATCTTGAGGAGGTAATGGAGACTGCGGGAACACAGCTCCGTCAGGGTGCGGGAGAAGTTCCGCAGATCGAAACCTGGACCAGTGACCAGCGGGGGGAATATGACAATGCCCGCAATAGCCTGGACCAGCTGCTCAAACTTCAGGAAGAAACCGCCCAGAAGTTCGACAATGTCGGCGAGAGTCTCAATATGCTGGGCCAACGCTTAGCTAACGTCACCAGGCTCCTGTCGGAAGGACAGGAGCGTGTGGATACGGCCCAGCGGCGGCTTCAGAGCAAGGGAATCGCCTCCAGAAGCCAATTCCAGCTCTCCCTGATCCCTGAGTATGGTGAACTGGAGCAGCGGCTATCCATCCGGCCTTATAACCTGGATGAGCTGGAAGCCGTTGCACATGCCTACGAGTCCCAGATTTCCTCCTTCGTGGAGGAAGCGAACCGTCTCGTACGCCAAAAAGAAGAAGAGGAGCGCCTGGCACAGCTGGCCATCCTGCGGGAACAGCAGCGCCGGGAGCAGGCACGCAAGCGTGGCTCCTCTTCGGGCGGCTTCGACGGCGGCAGATCATCCGGCGGTTCCTCTTGGGGAGGCGGCGGCCGCTCGACTGGCGGGTCATCCTGGGGCGGTGGCGGCGGCAAATCCGGCAGAAATTCCTCTGGCGGCTCCAAATGGTAGACAGCGAACATATCTATGCAAAACGCCACCGGCCCGGAATAACTGGCCGGTGGCGTTTTTGACTTGAACTCTTTTTCACTTTTCATTCGTTTTTTCTGAAATAACCAGAAATATCCAGAAAAACAATGAAAATGATAGAACGACTTCATTATATGAGTATACAAGGCCCCATACATATCAATATGTAAATTTATGTATTTATTTGAACATTGAGTAAAATGAACATTAGACTTACGATTAATTTGTTAATTAATTCCAAATAAGGACGAAGGAAGGCGATCAAACCATAACGCTCACTCTCTCATGCACCGTGGTATATACCCGCATGTAAGTTTCTTAAACACAGTGAAAGGAATGTGAGAACTTGTGAAAAAAGTTGCATTGGTAAGCCCATTAAGAACAGCCGTTGGTTCTTTTAACAACGGACTTTCGTCAGTAAGCGCCTCAGAATTGGGGGCAAACGTGATGACAGCCTGCCTTCAGCAAAGTCAACTAGAGCCTGCATTGATTGATCAAATTTACTTAGGAAATGTCCTTCAAGCAGGCACTGGCCAAAATCCTGCCAGACAGGCGGCATTAAAAGCCGGCATCCCCATTGAAGTACCTGCATCAACAATAAACACGGTTTGCGGTTCAGGGCTTCATGCCGTCGCTTTAGCTTACAACTCTATTTTGGCAGAACAAGGCGGCGTCCTCTTAGCTGGAGGTATGGAGAGCATGTCGAACGCCCCTTATGTACTAAGGAATGCACGAAATGGCTACAAGCTGGGCAACAGTGAATTGATAGACACCGTGGTAGCCGACGGCCTTACGTGTCCCATCAATAAATATCATATGGGAATTACCGCAGAAAACATTGCCGCGAAATATAACATTTCAAGACTTGAGCAGGATGAATTTGCCTATGGAAGCCAGATCAAGGCTCTAGAAGCAAAGAACAAGCAGGTTTTTGCAGAGCAGATTGTTCCCGTTCTGACCAAAACCAAAAAAGAGAATATTTGGTTCTCGGAGGATGAACATGTAAGAGGAGATGCAAGCAAAGAAAAACTTTCTAATTTAAAACCTGCATTTAAGACAAACGGATCGGTTACTGCCGGAAATGCCTCGGGGATCAATGATGGAGCGGCGGCTGTACTTGTTATGTCGGAAGACAAATGCAAGGAACATGCGGTACAACCGTTGGCCTATATCAAGGGTTATTCACTTGTTGGCGTTGACCCTGCATATATGGGGATGGGCCCGGTGAAAGCCGTTTCGTCACTTCTTAAGGATCAGGGAATCTCCCTTGATGCCATCGATCTGTTTGAGATTAATGAAGCCTTCGCTGCACAAGCATTAGCGGTAATAAAAGAGCTTGGGGTCAACCCGGAGAAGGTGAATGTCAATGGCGGCGCAATCGCAGTTGGACACCCTGTCGGTGCAAGCGGAGCGAGGATATTGGTTACGCTTGCGCATGAAATGGTACGAAGCTCTGCGCGTTACGGCATAGCCTCGTTATGTATTGGAACGGGTATGGGAATCGCGATGCTGATTGAGAATGCACTCATCTAACACTCTTCTACAAGAAAGGGAGATCCGATTGTTATGAATCCACAAGAGATTTTTTCACTGCAGTCCATGCCTGCGGCCAGCGCTAGTTATGGTCGTCCCCCCTACCGCTTCATCGACAGGGAATTTTTTATAATTACCTATGAATCCGACCCCGCTGCGATTAGACAGGCGGTCCCGGAGCCTCTTCAGCCGGATGGAAGCAATACCGTTTCCTATGAATGGATCAAGATGCCTGATTCATCCGGTCTAGGAAGCTATGAGGAGAGCGGTATTGTCATCCCGTGTACCTTTCAGGGGGAACCCTGCAATTTTGTTGCCCAAATGTATTTGGATAACGCACCTGCTATTCTTGGAGGACGTGAAATTTGGGGTTTCCCCAAAAAATGGGCGAATCCCCGCCTGAGTGTTGAAGGTACTGAAACGCTGACCGGTACATTACATTATAACCATGTCCTGGTGGCCATGGGAACCATGCCTTTCAAACATAACATTCTCGACGAAAAGGACACGGCTACAGCCATCGCAAAAACCCAAGTGAATCTAAAATTAATTCCCGATGTTGATGGTACCCCTAAAATTGCGCAGTTAGTGGCGTACAATCTCGAGAATATTACAGTAAAGGGTGCCTGGTCAGGGCCGGCCCGGTTAAGTCTGACCCCCCACGTCCATGCTCCTGTGGCAGATTTTCCTGTTAAGGCGTATATCGGCGGCAAACATTTTATTGCCGATTTAACGCTGCCATACGCAAGAGTCATTCATGATTATCTCCAGTAAACTTTGCTTTCCAAGTGGAAACGGCTACGCCGTCCTTTTAAAGGACGGGGTGTTTCAGCGAGAAATAGAAGGATAATATATAGCGTGAAACATATAAATTCTATATTTTCAAAAAAAATATACAAGGAGTCTGAAACCATGAACAACAAATTAATCTCCGCAGAAGACGCCGTTAAGAAGGTCAAAGACGGAGACACGGTGATGGTCGGCGGTTTTCTGGCCGGAGGCCATCCGGAACAGTTGGTGCGTGCGCTTGTCGAGACCCATTCCGCCGGTAATCTCTCCATTATTTCCAATGATACTGGCACCACAGAATTATCTATATATAAGCTTGTAAAAAACGGTAGAGTCAAGCGGATTTATGCATCCTATATCGGCTCCAATCCGGAAACGGGAAGACTCCTTATGACCAAAGAAGCTGAGGTAAACCTCTTCCCGCAAGGCACGTTAGCTGAAAAAATACGTGCAGGAGGAGCAGGCTTGGGCGGTGTTTTAACACCTGTAGGTGTAGGTACCATTGTAGAGGAAGGCAAAAGAAAAATAGATATTGACGGAAAGGAATATCTGCTCGAACTGCCGCTCAAAGCGGACGTGGCGCTAATCAGAGCCCATAAGGCAGATGAAGCGGGGAATCTTGTGATTAACGGCTCCTCACGCAACTTCAATTTCGTTATGGCTATGGCGGCAGATTATGTAGTTGCCCAGACAGACGAATATGTAAAGCTCGGGGAGATTGATCCCAATCATGTCAACGTACCCGGAATATTTATCGACGCCATTGTAAAGGTAGGGGATACGCATGAATAACCGAGAATTCATTGTGAGAAGAATCGCCCAGGAATTCAAAGACGGCGATGTGGTCAACCTGGGTGTTGGTATGCCTACCATGGCAGTAAACTATATTCCCGATAATGTTCATATTATGCTGCAGGCTGAGAACGGAATCCTTGGTGTTGGCCCCAAAGCCACAAAGGAACAAGAAAATATCGATTGTATTGATTCTGGCGGAAGTTATGTTACAACAATGGCAGGAGCTTGCTATTTTGACAGTGCACTTTCATTCTCCATCATCCGTGGAGGGCATGTGGACATCACCGTCTTGGGTGCCTTGGAGGTTGATGAGAACGGCAACCTTGCAAGCTGGATGATTCCAGGAAAAAAAGTGCCGGGCATGGGGGGAGCTATGGATTTGGTGGTCGGGGCCAAGCGTGTCATTGTAGCCATGGACCATGTGAACAAAGATGGGGAACCGAAAATATTAGAACATTGCAAGCTGCCCCTGACTGCTGTAAATGTTGTGAAAACCATTGTAACCGAAATGGCTGTCATCGATGTGATTCCGGGCACAGGGCTGATGCTGAAGGAAATTGCGCCGGGTCTGTCGGTGAAAGACGTTCAAAAGGCAACCAGGGCAAAGTTGTTGATCTCGCCAAACTTGAAGGCCATTGCCGTTTAAGCAAAACGGTAACCTACGGTATTTGGCTAATTCCAAACACCGCTGTCCAAAAAAACCAGCCCGCCCTCCCCAATCTGGGGAAGCGGGTTGGTTGGTCTTCGGTTAATGCGTATCCTTGGGCTTGTCGTGCTCCTCGTCCAGAAACGGCTTGTTCACATAGTAATACATTACACCCATCAATACACCGCCGCCAATCAGATTCCCGATGGTGACAGGCACCAGATTGTGCACCACACCGCCCCAAGAAATCGTACCGGGATGATCCAGCACCAGTGCAATCGCAAAGGTACACATATTGGCTATGCTGTGTTCATATCCGGAAATAAAGAAGCAGAATACGAACAGAACCATGGCGAACATTTTAGCCCCGTCGCTTTTCATGGACATCGGAACAAAAAACGCCAGACAGACCAGCCAGTTACACAGGATTGCTCTGAAGAATAGCTCTGACGCCGGAGCCTCCATCTTATGGGCGACCACATTCAGCAGAAAACCGTTGACGCTGGAATCGTAGAACAGTCCGGTCAAAAAAATCAGCAGCGCAAAGGCCGCAGCTCCAAGAATATTGCCAAGATAGCTGACGGTCCACATCCGCACAACTTCGGTCCACTGCATCTTGCGTCTTAAGGCAGCATACGTGTAATAAAATGTATCCCCGGTGAACAAATCTCCTCCACCGTAGGAGATCAGGATGATGGCCGCGCCAAACGTAATCGCAGCCATCGGATAGGTCATCGGTGATTGCTCCATGTAGAAGAAGTTGCCCGTCTTGAACGCTACAATTACGCCGAATCCGATAAACATACTAGCCAGCATTGCTCTGGCGATATAACGCAATATGCTTTGCCGATAAATCTTCTGTTTCTTCAGCGCCAATTTCTCAACCTGCAGCAATGCCTCGTTCTCCATATGACCTCCGCTTAAAGCTTGTATTTTCCGCGATGATGGCAGGCTGATACAGCCTCCTGGGGTATTATACCCAATAAACCGCTGGAAATTGCTTGAATCACAGAGCATCAATATATTACAAATTTTCTTTAGTGAGAATCCGTTGCCGCTGTGCTAGCTGCCGTCATCCGGATCATTCAGCTTGGCAATGGCTTCCGCCTTTTCGCTGCTGGCTACGACAATAAGCACAAATATCAGGCATCCCAGAATCATCCGTAATTCCTCACTTCCTCCATATGTTGCCTTAGTGACAACTTATGTAGGGGAGTGCTCTATTATGAATGCTCCTTAAGCTGCTAACATCCGAGGCTGAAGCGCTATGCGCACAAGTGGAAACGGCTTCGCCGTCCTCAAAAAGGACGGTATCCATTTCAGCGAGAAATAGAAGGATAATTTATAGCGTGAAGCATATAATTCTTATATTTCAAAAAAGCCCGCTGAACCATCCAGCAGGCTAGAACAAAGTAGCTGTTCATCTATACTCGGACAAGGCGTCAGTTCAAGAAGCTGCTCAGCTCGCTGTCGCTGCCGGCTTGCTTCAGCGCTTGCGGCTGCGAGGCTTCGTTCAGCCCGAGACGGTTGTTCAGCTGCGTGTTGATTGTTGTCATTTTGGACGTATAATCCTGGCAGCTTTCGATAATCCGGCGGTTGGACTGCTCGGAGGTATCTAAGGCACTGAGCAGATCGCCGATGGCCTGATTCACTGCCTCCAGCGACATGGAAGGCTTGGACAGCAGCTCTGTCGTCTTCTCAGTCGTGGTGCGCAGCAGACGCGCATTCTCCTTGAACTGGTCCTCAATCGTCTTGTTCGTCGCTTCCACGGCGGAAATGACATTTTCCTGATCGGCCAGGGACATTGCAATCATCGCAGATACGGTGATCAGATTTGACGTCTTGTCAATCGCATTGTTAACCGAATCAATCAGCTTATCATTGTTGTCATTGATGATGTCCGTAGCGGCAATGGCCTGATTATAGAGCAGAATCATCTCGGTCATGGACTGGATCCGCACCATGACCTTGCGCAGACCCCGCTCCAGATAAGCCTTGCGGAATTCATTCTCCGGTTTGGCGATTTCCACCTCGAACAGCTCCTTCAGCTTGTTGCCAAAGGCAATCTTGGTCTGCAGGTTGTAGATTTCGTCCATGGAGGTGCGTTTCAGCTGCCGCATGTTGACAATGCTTTCTTCAAGAGTATCACGTCCGTCCCGCAGGCCGGTCACGATGGCATCGATATTGGTGCGTACGGACTGATATTTGTAGACATAATTCTTGAGCGGACTCTTGCGCAGCATTTTGCCGAAAAAGCTGACATTTTTGCTCTGCTGCAGAGTCTCGCATTCATTGCGCAGCTTCATAATCATATTCGGCACTTCGACGCGTTTGCCGGACATCAGATCATTGACCGGCCGATCCAGCAGTTTCAGGGTTTGTCCCGCTTTTTCCTGCGTCTTCACCCCAAGCTTGCCGATGTCATCCATTAAGGAATCCAGTGCAACGGTATCGGTCTTGGCTACCTTCTCAATTAATTGGGAAGCTTCCGCAACTACCTTCTGCTCATCTTCTTTTTTGAGCTCTATCAACTGCGTGGACATGGGTTTCCCTCCTATAATTCGGAACTGCTGTACCGCTGATGAATCAGCTCCGCCTTGGTCTGAAGTTCCATCAGGTCTTTATGCTCGATCGTAGAGGCGATCTCCGTAATTTTGGAATCGACATCCCGCAGACCGTTCAGCAGCATTCTCCGATTTTTCGTTTTGGCCTCACCGCCCAGCCGCAGGAAAGGATTGATGACCCCGTTCAGGTCCTTCAGCACCAATCTGCGAACCGTGTGGTTGATCTCACCGTTGCCCAGCTCCTGAAGCAGCGGAATGATCCGCAGGAGCCTGGCGATCAGTGCCAATGATTTCTCGACAATTTCATTGTCGAGCGTATCCTTCTGACCCTCCGAAATAATCATATCCTCCAAAATGCTGAGATACTCCACCACCGGAGCGAATTCCGCTCCGATCCTGACCTCAGCCTGTCCTCTGCCGGACAAAGAGGGGTGTCCTCCCGTTTCCGGTCCTGCAGATGTTGCCCGGATCACTTCAGGATTGCCCGCAGCAGAAGCCGGGGCGATCGCTGCCGGCTCCTGCCCGACCGGAAGTACCTCCGCCGGCAGGTTAGTTCGTGAGCGCTTGCCTCCAAACAGCCCGATGGCAGCTCCGGCAACCGGGAACAGCAGAGAGAGCAGCTCTGGCAGGAAAGCGCTCGTCAGCAGAGCCACAACATAGCCGGCTCCTGCGTACAACAATACTTTTGATTTCGAATAAATTGTCCTCACCTCTTGTGAGCGTGTGAAATCACACTCAATTCACGGGATCCGTAATAGCGGATTCATCGTGTATTCTCATGATCATAGGCTGCTCTATATGACTGGCCAATATATCACCGGCGAACTCGGCAGGCTGAACCTCGCCGCCAAGCGCGCTTTTAACCGCCAGATAAGGGAAGTTGATACCAGTCAGACAAGAAACATGCAGCCCGCCGGACATCCGGGGGTTAATCTCCAATAGCTTGGGAACTCCGCCGCCGTATTTCATTTGTACATTGTAATTATAAGGGATCTGATAGGTTTCGGCGACACGCTTCGCAATATTCTCCAGTTCGGGAATATGCTCCATGATCCGCAGCCGCCCGTTGTCCTTACGGCGCGGCACGGCGGCAAGCAGCCTGCCGTTCTCGTCCGCCAGACAGTCGATACTGTACTCATACCCTTCCAGAAGCTCCATAACCATCAGGGTGGGAAACGAATCCACTCCTGAAAGGACGCGGTAAGCCTCATCAAACGAAATATGCTGCGTCACATAACCGAAGAGCTCCTCTATAGGGCTGCGGCTGTTATTAATGATCCGGAAGCCAAGTCCGCCTTCTGTTTCGGTAGGCTTGAAGCAGACCTCATGCCCTTTGGCCACAAGATCCTCGTAAGCCGCCTTGAATTGTTCCGCTGTATCAACGACATGATAATCGGGAATTTCCATTATTCCGCTATCCTTAACTTTGCTATAGAACTTGCCTTTATCCAGAATCATCTCCAGCAGGTCCAAATCGCGGCAGACCAGCACTTTCGTGCCGATGGCATCGAACATTGCAGCATGCAGGGCGATATCCATCATATGCAGACGCGGGATGAAAATATCAATCTCATTGCGGCGGCAGAAATCAACACAGAACTGCACGTATTCGATCCCTTCCAGAGCAGGTTCAGTTCCTGCAACGTCAGCGCCTTGCAGCGACATATGCCGGATATCGGGGTGGGTAGCAAAGATTTGAACAGGAATGCCGTCCTCATTATTCCGTATGAGATTCATATAATGAAAAGCCACGGAGAACCAGCGGTTGAAATAAATATTTACCTTTTTCATTGCGGCCCAACTCCCAATGTCGTTAGATTGTTATAAATCTTCTGAACATACTGCATAATTTCTTCCCCGGCATGGACGCCCGACAGCTCTGTAAAGGGATAGTTCAATTCTACTAGAGTGGCCTGCTGCTCGGCAAATATTTCCCCATGCCTCGGGGCAATGGCATAATCCGCGCTCTCCAGCAGACATTTATCCAGCAGGGAATCCCCCGAAGCAACCATCGGCTCCGAATGAACCGTGCGGCGCACATGAACAATCGCATCGCTTTTGTTCACAGCCTCCGGCACTACATACAGCTTACGGCCCTGCAGGGAAACCTTCCAGCCCAGCCCAAGCAGACGTTCTGCCAGATGGTTAATCTCATCCAAGGGCAGGAGATCGCGGTACACCATAAATGTATAGAACAGCTCATCGCAATAACGTTCGTTGATAATCCATTCCGGACGAACCACTGATCGTACAAGCTTTCCCACTTCTTCGGCGGCAGCTGAATTGCGTTCCACCAGCCTGCCGATCAATGCCCGCCACTGCTGATCTACCACTCCGCGAACCAGAATGTTGCCACCGTTGCTGGTGACGGCATAATCCGGAATAATCGTCTCCTGGAACAGGTTAATCCGCTTATACTCCGCAATAGTCCGCGTAGTCACTGGCATAAAAATGATACTTGCGGTGAGCTCCTTCAAGCGTTGCAGTGCTGCGTGTGAAATATAGGAGACCGTTTTGCCGTCAATAATTTCAGCCGGTACCAGTCCCGGTGAATCCTCCGGAACAAGCAGCGCGCCCAGGGAATAGATCAGGGTACGGTCTAAATCGCTGGCGTAAATCAATCGCTTTCCCCTCCTTTCAGCGGCTGGATAATTCCGCAGCAGGAATAGGTAAGCCCGGGATACACTTCTACCGGAACCCCCCGCTCCTCCGCCAACAGCAGAATGTGGCGCAGATTCGGGTTATCCATAGTATCGACAAGAATTTTCCAGGGTACTCTGCGCAGCAGCACACGCGTCGTCTCTCCCACGCCCGGCTTGACCAGATTGATGTTATCAATGCCGAACGTCTCCTGAATACTCTGGACATCGCGCATTCCCTGCCAGGTAATCTCCGGCGGCGCTTTCAGCATGCCTGCAGCTATTGCCGCAGCATCCGCGGTTACGGAAGCGAAATGGGGTGTAATCGCTTCGATAAACACATTGGAGAGGTCACTGTCCAGCCATTCCCTATAGAACTTCGCACCATGGAACTCCTCCGGGCCGATCAGATCCTCCCGCAGCACTGTACGGCTTATGAGTCCCGACACCGTCGAATTTAAGCAGGCGCTTGGGATCAGATAATCCTCCCTGGTCCCGAAGGTCTGCGAACAGCTTCCCGGATCCGCAAGTACAGCCAGATCGTCATTCAGCGCAATCCCGTATTTCTTATAGAAATCGGCACAGGATTCAATAAGCACCTGGGTGATTGCGCCTTTGCCCGTCCAGCCGTCAATAAACTGCAGATTGGCACCCGCACCATGCTGCTGCAGCATGTAGAGAATTGCGTTCTCATCCATGCCTTTGCCGCGGATAATCGAGATGCTGTAGTGCGGCAGATCCACGCCGTACCGTTCGGCAATATAGCGTTTAATCAGTACGCCAATCGGCGTTCCCGCTCTGGCCAAGGAGACCAGCACCGTATGCTCTGTCCCCCGCCGGGATACAATCAACTCGGAGACAACCGCAACCGCCTGCGCGACCTTTACCGCAGAGTGCCGGAGTGTCTCCTGAAACAATGCAATATACGGCTCCGTCGGCTGGTATTCCACAGGAAGCATCTCCGAATAGCTCACCCCGGACTGGATGGCTTTCTCCCGCTCCGCCGTACCCAGCTCCAGGGAAACATTGCTGAGATCCTTAAGCAGAAATCGAACATCTGATGGAGTATAGCTGCCAAGCGGAACCGGAGGGGCTATTCTTTTGCTCATGATCGTTTCTCCGCTATCCGTTCCCTTCATCAGCGGGCACCTCCACTTCCAGTTCAGGACCCAGTACAATCAGATGCACCTTGTTGCCGGCCAGTCCCTTCAAAATATTCATCATCGGCTCAATCCGTCTATGGGGTACATCCCGCTCCAGCAGCACGAAAATATCACCATATTGGCCGGGGTCCACATTGTAGATATAATTCGTAATCCCCGTGTCTGTGGCCGATGGATAAGCAGCCGCGCTATGCACGCCATAATCCGGCCGGCGATCCGGATGAATCGGGCTGCGGGTGGATGACTGGTAGGCAACCCCTTCCCCCATTCCGGCCGCAATCCGCATAGGCAGATACATAAATTCACCGACACCCATCACCAGGGCAGAGGGACTCTCGCGCAGTTCGCGAAGCTGCGCGGCCACCTGCGCTGCACCCTTGTCGATCCAGACATTATCCTCCGAGCTAAGGCCGAAGCGGCCGCTAAGCTTCAGATACGGCGAAGTGTTGATTTCCCCGCGTGAGTCGGTAGAGCTTACTGCCAGCCGCTCCAATCCGTCCCGGATATACGTAGTCACAACAGGCGCCTCACGGGCGGGCTTCGCCTGTCCTTTACCGGCTTCGGCATCCAGCACAGGCGTCCCCTTCACTTCAATACAACCCTGCAGCAGAGACAACGCCTTAATCTGAATCCCGAGCTCCTGCTCCAGATCACGGTAAGCCTGAATATGCCCTTCACTTCTCCAATCCAGCAGGGAGGCTACTACGTATTCCTTGCGCGGGAACTTGGACTGGATATCCCGAATCGTATTGATCGCCGTATTGCCGGTCGTAATTTCGTCATCTACGAGCACAATCGGCTCTTCTCCAGACAACAGGGCGGCGTCCAGGGCATAACAGAGATGATCAACCGCATGGGAATGCTCTTCTTCAAAGCTGATAATTGACGCCATCTCCGGAATGTCTTCACGGGTGGTATGAATATATGACGCGCCTCCGGCAAAAATGTTGTACATGCTATGACCCAGCGCAGTAGCAGTTTCGGCAAAACCTACAAAAACGACCGGCTGCGGAAGTACCAGCCGGGCGGCCAGCAGCTCATGATAGGCCTCCTCTGCCTGGAGGGGGTGAATGAGGCCGTGAACCGCCGCATCCAGCAGCTTGTCCATCGGCTCGTTGGCGGCAGCCTTAGCCCCGCCGTTCATTTCCCGGTATAAAAGCAGCCCTAGCGCAGCTCCGCTAAGCAGTGGCGTATAGGGCATTACTGGAATATGCTTGCCGAGCACCTTGCTGACAAAGAGAAAGGAACGCTTTTTATTGATCCGTGCAGCCATGGAGAATAAAGCTTCAACCGGCATATCAAAGGGGTTGGATGTTTCGGTTACCGTAACCTGCAGGTTCTGGACGATATTAAACGTGTGTATATTCGTTCTCGGGTAGAAGTAAGGTAAAATGCTGTTGTTCATGTAACACCCCGTATATTTGAGATCGTAGTAAAATACGTCTTGCCCAGTTCAGATGCGGCTTAATTTCATTCATTTTGTTGTAGTATTCGCTCTTGAACACTCCACGGCTGCCATCATTACTCTCTACAATGCTTAGTGCATCCACATATTCCTCATGCATCACTGTATACATGGCCTGCACCGGTCTTAGATGGGAAGGATGAATAATCGTCTTGCCGACAATCCCGTTTTCTTTATCCAAAATCACTTCACGGATCAAGCCGTCCATGGCGCTGGAATTATAATTGCGCTGCATCTCCCGGCCCTGCCTGCCGAAGGCATCCTCAAAGGGAGTCTGACGCAGCTGCGGGCGGAGCCCCTGCTGTCCTTTGCCGGCAAAATACTCCCAGACCGGTCCTGAAATGACATACCCCTCTTCCACCCGGCCGAAGACATTAATAATGTCCGACATACAGTCGCGGATGGGCATCAAATCATAAATGCTGATATCCGGACTGCGGCGCAATCCGAACAGACTGGAGAAATCAGTCGCTCCGATTCGGACATTCAGCACATAATCACGGTAGTCGCCAAGCAAGTTAAGGATGGCCAGCAGGCTGTCCGTCCGGGTCTCCCGGTAAATAATCGGGGCGCTTTCCAGAATCGGCATGCCATACAGCGCAGGGGCAAGATAGCTGCGTGAGCTGTTATAATCGGCAATCGCCTCAAAGTACTCCACACCATTGTCCACTGAGAACTTGGGGAAGACAAAACCAGTGAGCATTGTAATAAACGATCCCAGCCGGAAAATCAGCTTCTGCAGCTGCTCCGGATTGCGGACGCGGATAAATAGCAGGGGAAGACTATTTCCGGGATCAGGCTCATTCTCGGCATAAGCCGACAGAAAAGAAAGATGCCTTACCACTGACTCTTCAGCGTAATCAACCTCTCCATCGCCTATCGCATCCTCCAGATCAATAATGACCGTCACCAGCCCCGCAGCTCTGAGCTTCAGAATATCTTCAGCCACAGTGGACCGGGTAGCCGGCATATAGAGGGCGGCCCCAACAGCGTAAGCCAGCAGTTCCTTGCTTGTAGTATGGTTAAATGAAACAGGCGGAGAGTAGAATAATGACGTTTCTTGCTCTTGCGTCAGGTAATCGAAGTATCTCAAAGGCCTTCCCCCTTATAGTTTTGCAAAGCGGAGCAAAACAAATAGCCTCTCCTTATAGAGAGCTGCAGAACCGGCTATGCCGTCCTCTCGGGGACGGCTTCCGGCTCTCTCAAATACAAGCAAAGGCCATGCTATTCCATATACGATTACCCGGGATAAAAGGGAGTCTCACCTTCCCTGTGATGGTCCTCTTTATCCTATGAAACCTTGGTATTATGCGTTTCTGTTCATTTCTTTCTTTTTCTTTCCGGAACTGTATAGAATGGTTCCCACAAAGACCGCAATCAGAATGGTGAAGAAAATGAAATGCGGCATTTCAAATCCGAACGCTCCAGCAAGCATTTTGCCTGCAATCAGGGCAATCAACAGGAACGCCGTCTGCTCCAGTTCAGGGAACTTGGCAATGAGCTTCAGGAACACCTGTGCCACACCGCGCATCATCAGCACGCCGAGGATACCGCCCAAGAAAAGTACCCAGACTTTGTCGCTCAACCCGAAGGCGGCTACCACACTGTCGATACTGAACGCAATATCCATCAATTCAACCAGCAGTACAGTTTTCCAGAAAGAGGTGCCTTTATGTTCTTTCCCGTCTTCACCTTCGCCGGATTCATTTCGCTTGAATAATCCTTTATAAGCGATATAAAAGAGATATAATGCCCCAAGGACTTTGACGAGCGTAAATTTAATCAGGAATGTCCCTAATCCGATCGCCAGGAATCTAAAGAGGTAAGCTCCCAGAATCCCGTAAAACAATGCCTTCTTCTGCTGTTCTTTCGGCAAATGCTTAACCATTACCGCAAGCACAAGCGCATTATCTGCCGATAGCAGCCCTTCGAGCAAAATCAAGCTCCCGATAATCCCCCAGCTAACCGGGTCAGAGAGCGTTCCTACAATGTCGCTCCAAGAGAAAAAGTGCCCATAATTCTCGCTGATACTTCTAAAAAAATCACTGAACCAATCCATTTTGCTTGCGCCTCCGGAAAAATTAAATTATTTACTGCCCGCTACCCAGCGCAGTCCCCAGCCATAGGCCTGATCCATCTCCTGATGGCCGCTGAAATATTGCACAAGCCGTTCAATGCTGAATGTATCGCCTACGTTCCGGATCAATGCAATAGCGCACATGCCTTTCCGGTTGTTATGCTCGTCCAGATTCACAATAATCTCCGGACCCCCAGCCTGAGTGATGGTGACGACTCCATCAGCTTCAGACCAGTGCGTAACCCCCTTGTAAATAAATGAAAAAATTAAAATTCGTTCTATTTCCGCAAGCTTACTTCCGTTTATACGCAAGTTCTCGCCGGATGTTACGGTGCCTGTCCGGTCATCGCCATCGAGCACCACATAAGGCGGCTGCTGAAGATTGCCGAACGCATTCCCCAGCGCTTGAACGACTCCTTTACGGCCATTCTTCAACTCGTACAGGCAAGCAAGGTCCAAATCCACGCCCCCTTTACGGCTGAACATCCCACCGCCTTGCTTCTGATTCCAATTCAGATTGATGAGCACTTCTCCAAGACCGGCAGCTGATTTCTTCAAATTTATGGAATCGCCCTTTTTCTTCAGCTCAATCTTCTTGAGGTTGAGATTCAGAGGCGGCGCAGAAGCCTCTTCAATCTTCGGTGGTGCAGCCGGCGGGATACTCCGGGATTCATGCAAGGGCTGTGCTGATGGCCGTACCAATTCTGGTGCAGGCCCTTTCTCCGGTTCGCGGAGTTCAGGAACCGGATCATCTTCAACCTCAATTCCATAGTTAGCGCACAAGGCTTTAAGTCCGCCGTTAAATCCAGCCACAATAGCACTAAATTTCCACTCACCGCTATATCTATATAATTCTCCTACTACAACAGCTGTTTCCACAGAGAAATGATTTTCAAGATTACAGCGCAAAATCTCCATACCCGTCGCCCGATCCAGAATCCGGCAATGGGCCTCGCTCATCTGCCCGAACATTTGATTGCGGTTTTCGCCATCGTACAGTGTAATTGCAAATGCAATCCTCATCGTCTGAGCAGGAATGGTATCCAGCTCGATTTCAAAGTGTTTAAGACCGCTTGATTTAGTACCGGCTACATCCTTATATCTGATGTACGCCGTAGATGGATTGTTGTAAAAGATCAGATCTTCATCGCTGCGCACTTTGGCTTGTTCTCCAAGCAAAAATGCAGAGGCATCAATTTCCATAGAGGACGGAGCCTGCCAGCCAATCTCCACGATAATAGAGCGAAGTCCGGGATTTCCCTTGGTCAGGTCTGCCTTCTGGCCTTTAACCACTTCAATATTCATTCTTAAGCCACCTTTGTAAATGGATAAGAGTCAAGTGGAAACGGCTTCGCCGTCCTCAAAAGGACGGTATCCGTTTCAGCGAGAAATAGAAGGATAATTTATAGTGTAAGCATATAAATCCTTATATTTATAAAAAGGGCAGGATCGATGAGATCCCGCCTTTCAAGCCTTTGAAGCTGTTATTGCGCGTCCAGTCCATAGTTTCTGCATAGAGCACTTAGGCCGCCGGCAAATCCGCTTCCAATCGCCTGGAATTTCCAATCGGCACCATGCCGGTAGAATTCACAGAATACAACAGCTGTCTCCGTTGAGAAATCTTCACCCAAATCATATCGCAGCACTTCGCGATCGCTGGAAGCGTCCACGACACGAACAAATGCATTGGACACCTGTCCAAAGTTCTGTGCCCGTGCATCACAATCATAGATCGTTACTGTGATCCCGATACGCTGAATATGTGCAGGAACTTTGCTGAAATCAACAATGATCTGCTCGTCATCCCCGTCGCCTTCTCCTGTACGGTTATCCCCCGTATAGGTTAAGGAGCCTGCGCCGCCGGTCGGATTATTGTAGAATACAAAGTCGTCCGCACCTTTGGCTTTGCCGTCTTCATGCAGCAGGAACGCTGAAGCATCCAGGTCAAAATCCTTGCCGCCACTGTATTTGTTCGTATCCCAGCCGAGTCCCACCACTACCTTCGTCAGACCCGGATTAGTCTTAGTAAGATCGATCCGTTGTCCTTTAGAAAGACTGATCGTCACTGGCATCAACCCTCTTTCGTGAATGGTTTCATCTAAAGTCTAGATGTCTAGGTTGGCTGCAGTAAATTTTATTGCAGTCCGTAATCGCGCGTCAGACCGGCAAGACCGTCTTTGTAGCCTGCGCCGATAGCATTAAATTTCCACTCTGCGCCGTGACGGTACAGTTCACCAACCACCACGCCCGTTTCAACGGAGAAATCTTCACCAAGGTCGAAGCGGATCAGCTCCTCATTGTTCTCCTCGTTGAGGATACGCACATAAGAACGGGATACTTGTCCAAAGTTCTGGCTTCTGGATTCCGCTTCATAAATGGTAATGGTAAAAGCAACCTTCTCAACATCAGCAGGGATGTTCTTCAGATCCACTTCAATCACTTCATCATCGCCATCACCTTCACCGGTACGGTTATCGCCGGCATGAACAACGGAAGCATTCTCATTCTGCTTATTGTTGAAGAAGATGAAGTTGCTTTCTTTCCCAACTTTACCTGCAGCATTTGTCAGAAAGACGGAAACGTCGAGGTCAAAATCCTTGCCGCCATCGTATTTGTTGGTATCCCAACCGAGGCCGACTTTGATTTTGGACAATCCCGGATTGCTTTTAGTCAAATCGATCTTTTGCCCTTTGGATAAATTAATTGCCATAGTTATTAAACCTTCTTTCCGAAATTAGATTTAAATGTATCGTTCAGCCAATTGATTAATATGTGCGGCATGGGCGCCTTCACCGATTGCGGCAAATTTCCATTCTTCGCCGTGCCGGTAAAGCTCTCCACAGATCAGCGCCGTAAAGCCTGTGTAATTGTCGGTCAGATTAAACCGGATCAGCTCGGCATTTCCGGCAGCATTGATAATGCGGATATACGCCGATTTGATCATGCCGAAATCCTGTTTGCGGTTCACGGCATCATAAATGTTAACTACTACAAGTACCTTGTGTACATCGGAAGGGATCGCCTTCAGATTGACATTGATTTGCTCATCGTCCCCGTCACCATCACCGGTCAGGTTATCCCCGGAATGAACAACGGAATTGTTCGGATTCTGCTTGTTGTGAAAGCATACCAAATTCATCTTGCTGGTCAGCTTACCATTCTCGCTCAGCAGCAGCGCCGAAGCGTCGCAGTCCACATTCGCCTGTTTCTTCGCACCGAAGAACCCGCGGGCAGGTTCGGCAGGGTCCCAGCCCAAACCTACAATAACGTTAGCCAGCCCGGCATTTCCTTTAGTTAAATCAATCTTCTGTCCTTTTACCAAATTAATTCCAGCCAACTTTACGTACCTCCGTTTCCGAAAAGAATCACAGCCTGTAAGTCTAGCATTTTGGATGTTATACCACTCATACGGTAAAAAACCCAATCCGTTTCATCCGATTAGTGGATATTTGTTCCTGTTTTAGAGACTGAATTCACTTGGACTTAGTCCCAGTACACTGCAGATATTCCGCACAACCGCTTTCTCATGCTCATCAAAATCACCGTCTGCTGCACCGATAGCCGAACACACACCAACAATTACGCGTCCAACTTCCGGCTTGCTGCTGAATTTAGCAATAGCTTTGAGTGCTTCCTGTTTGCCGATTTCCGGGGAAAACTCAAAATTGCTTACGTAGAAATTGAACTGGGCAATGACATCTCTCATGTCAAACACTTTGAGTTCATTGCTGAGATTCATATACCCCGCCATTTTGTTCTTTTCGGTTTCTTCAATCTTACCATCAGCCGCCGCAACCAGCGCGCAGCCTGCAACTACCGCGTTCATGAAATCTTTATTTTTAAATTTCTTAACTTGTTCGGTTAACCCGCTCTTTGTTGTATTCAACCAATTTTTAAATGTGCTCATCGTATTCTCCTTCTATCATTATAGAGTATGATAAATAAAGATATCCCAGAGCCTCCTCTCCTTCTATTCGACAGATATTCTTAGTATTTGTCGATCCGTAAGTTTACTATTCTAATATAACCGATAGAAAAACAATATTCTAGTTTGCCACAATTTCACAGTACTTTCGACAAAAATTCCTTAGTTCGTTCATGTGAAGGATTGCCAAACAACTGTTCCGGAATACCCTCCTCAACCACCACGCCCTGTTCCATAAACAAGACACGATCGCCTACTTCGCGCGCAAAGCCCATCTCATGCGTGACTACAACCATAGTCATACCCTCGCGGGCCAAACCCTTCATTACCGCCAGCACCTCACCGACCATTTCCGGGTCCAGCGCCGATGTCGGCTCATCGAAGAGCATGATCTTCGGCTCCATCGCCAGCGCCCGGGCAATTGCGACCCGCTGGGCCTGCCCGCCCGACAGGGATGCCGGATACATTTCCGCCTTCTCGCTTAAGCCGACCTTTTGCAGCAGTTCCAGCGCCTTCTGCCGCGCTTTGTCCGCAGGCCATTTACGGACCTGCATCGGGGCCAGCATAATGTTCTCAATGACCTTTTTGTGTGGAAACAGATTAAATTGCTGAAACACCATGCCAACCTCTGTACGGATATCGTTAATTCTTGTACTTTTGGCCATCAAGGAAGTTCCCTCAATGATAACATCGCCCTCTTGCGGCTCCTCCAGCAGATTAAGGCAGCGTAAAAAGGTCGATTTCCCCGAACCCGAAGGCCCGATTACCACCACAACCTCACGGCCGTGGATATCCACGTTAATATCGCTCAGCACCTGATGGGCACCGAATGATTTATGTAAATGTCGTACCGAGATAATAGGCTCCATATAAGGTTACACCTTCCGTTCAATATAGTTGAGCAGCTTGCTGAGTGAATAGGTAAGAATGAAATAGATAAAGGCGGCGGTCAAATAAGGCTCCCATATCCGCAAGTATTGGCCTTTCATCGTATTGCTCCAGTACATAATTTCCGGTGCAGCAACAAGCGCGAGCAAAGAAGAATCTTTGACCAGGACAATAAATTCATTCCCGAACGCCGGAACCATCCGTTTGATCGCCTGCGGCAGAATGATAAAACGCATCGCCTGCCATTTGCTCATTCCAAGCGACAACGCGGCTTCCCGCTGTCCAGGATCGATCGACTGGATACCGGCACGAAAAATCTCGGCGGAATAGGCGGCAGAATTCAGCGAAAGTGCAACAAATGAAGTCATGAGGACGTTGGTACTTCCGTTAAAGAACACGATCACTCCAAAATGAACAATCAGAATTTGCACATACAGCGGTGTGCCACGAAAGAAGTTAATATAGGAATGGAACGGCCAGCGGAAATACCATTTTGGAGCCATTTTGCCGAAGCCTATCCCCAAGCCCAGGATCGAGCCGCAAAGAATCGATACAATAGATACTCCAATTGTGAATAGCGTTCCCTTCAGTAAGACCGGCAAATAATGAACGATGATGTCGAATCTGAAGTCCATAGAATTCTTCCCTTCTCTTCTGCTCTAAATTTCAAAAAAAGAAGCATGCGCAATAGCAATCATTACGCACGCTTTGTCGTCTCCCTGCTTGCTTACTCCGCGCTAAGAAGAGTGGCTGTATCCGGTTCTTCCCCGAACCAGGTTTTGTAGATCTCGGCATACTTCCCGTTCTCTATAACAGCTTTGATTGCCGGATCCAGTTTAGCTTTCCACTCACTGCCCTTAGGATACAGAATGCCGTAATATTCGGAACCAAAGTTCTCCTTATCGAGGATGCCCGTTACTTTCTCTTTCGGATTGTTTTTAATGTATTCATTCACGATGGCGATATCAGCCACCACCGCGTCGGCTCCGCCGCCTTTCAGTTCCATCAGCGCTACCGCGTTGCTTTCAAAACGTTTCAGGTTGGCGTTGTCGACACCCATAATCACGCTCATCAGATCATCGGCCGTTGTAGCCCCTTGTACCGCTACGGTTTTATCTTTCAGGTCCAGCGCATTCTTAATGTCACTGCCCTCTTTAACCATAATCATATTAGTGGATTCAAAGTAGGGGATAGAGTAGTCATAGGTTTCCTTGCGTTCGTCCGTAATGGATACCGAGGATAGACCTGCCTGATATTCCGTGCCCTGTTTCACACTGGAAAGCATTGTGTCCCATCCCGTATTCGTCACCGTATAATCGATACCCGCTTCTTTTATAACCGCCTTGATGAAATCAATGTCAAAGCCCTTAATCGTATCCGTATCCATATACTCCATTGGCGCGTAGCTGGCGTCACTCGCGAATTTGATCGACTCTCCTGCCGCATCTCCGCTTTTGGCGTTATTGTTGGAACCACAACCCACCATAGACAAGACCAAAAATGCCACCAAAGCTGACATAGCCCATTTTTTCCTGATCCCCATTTTCCAATCCCCCACTCATTTTGTAAAATACTTAAGGAGATTTTAACAGATCACAGTGGTGATGACAATTAACTTTTCTCACTTGTGTAATGTTATATAACACTAAATCCGTGGATTGTAACATTTATCGTTAGACACAGTCCTTATATCTCCCATAAACATGTCATAAAAGCAAAAAAAGACACTGCCAAGAGATTTCTCCTGGCAGTGCCTTCTTATTCCATGCTATATACTTCTGTTCGATTATTCCTTAAAAGGTTAAGTCCCCATCATACGAAGATATCATTCTGTATAGCTCCGGACGGCGGTCACGGAAAATGCCCCACTCTATCCGGCCCACTTCCAACGCATCCAGATCGAATTCGCTGACCAGTACCATCTGCTCATCCCGCCCGGCTTCGACGATTTTGTTGCCCTGCGGGCCGGCAATGAACGAGGAGCCGTAGAAATTAATGCTGGAATCCTCGTCAATTTCCTCGCCGATCCGGTTGGAGGCCACGACAGGAATCAGATTCGCCGCTGCATGGCCCAGCATGCAGGTCTGCCAGTGATCTTTGGAATCAATGGATCCGTCCTGCGGTTCCGAACCGATGGCTGTCGGATAGAACAGAATCTCCGCGCCCATTAGACTCATGACTCTGGCGGCTTCCGGGTACCACTGGTCCCAGCAGACGCCGACACCGATCTTGGCATAGCGGGTATTCCATACCTTAAACCCGGTATCCCCCGGATTGAAATAGAATTTCTCTTCATAGCCGGGACCGTCAGGAATATGGCTCTTGCGGTATTTGCCCAGCACCGTGCCATCGGCATCAATTACCGCCAGCGAGTTGTAACGTGCATAGTTCTTTTTCTCGTAGAAACTGATCGGCAGCACGACTTGCAGCTCTTTGGCTACAGCCTTGAAATGATTCACTGCTTTATTCTGCTCAAGCTCAGTGGCGTAGACGTAATAATCAGATTTCTCCTTCTGGCAGAAGTACGGGGTTTCGAACAGCTCCTGCAGCAAAATAATCTGCGCGCCTTGAGCCGCAGCTTCTCTGACCAGACTGTCAGCCTTGCGAATATTCTCATCAATGTCGCCGGAACAACTCATTTGTGTAGCGGCTACTTTTACTTTTCTCATGATTCTGTCCTCCTAGCGAGTAAATTACTTTGTGGCAGGCATCTGCTGGGTCGTGCAGTGCACGTTTCCGCCTTCACCGATGACCGCCATACCGTTCACCGTACGGATTCTACGGTCCGGGAACAAGGCAGCCAGACTCTGCTCAGCCAGTGTATCTGTCTCGGAAGCCGTCCCGCCGAATACCGGCAGTATAATGCCGCCGTTGACGAAATAGAAATTCAAATAGCTAAGCGTCAGGCGGCTGTCCTCATAGTCCACGCGGGGCGGCTGCTGAATCTTGATAATCTCCAGCTTCCGGCCCTTGGCATCCACCGCATTCTCCAGAATACGGAGATTCTCCTGAGTGATGCCGAAGTTCTCATCCTGCGGGTCGTCGCAGACCTGAATGATGACTTTGCCCGGAGCAGCGAAGCAGGCAATATTATCTACATGGCCGTCAGTCTCGTCACCGCTGAGGCCGCGCTTCAGCCAGATGATCGACTCGGTGCCGGTATATTTCCGTACATATTCTTCAATGTCCGCCCGGCCCAGCTCCGGATTGCGGTTCGTGTTCAGCAGACATTCCTCCGTGGTGATCAGTGTGCCTTCACCATCAGTATGGATAGAGCCGCCTTCCATTACCAGCGGTGCGTCAAAACGTTTCATCTTCAGCTGCTCCAGAATTTGCGGAGCCACCTCATCATCCAGATCCCACGGCGAATATTTGCCGCCCCAGGCGTTAAATTTCCAGTTCACACCGGCGAGCACGCCGTCTTCACCTAGAACAAACGTCGGCCCGTTATCACGCAGCCAGGCGTCATTATGCCAGATCGGCAGCAGCCTTACATTCGCCCCGAGGTCTAGTTCCTCTACCATCGCCAGCTCGTCCGGATTGACAACCACGGTAACCGGCTCGAACTCAGCGATGGCACGGATGATTTCGGCATAGCCGTTACAAACGGATTTATGATTGTCCGGAAAAACCATGGACGCCTGAACCGGCCAGGAGATGAAGGTCCGCTCATGCTTGCCCCATTCCGCCGGCATTGTATAGTTCAAATCTTTAGGATACATTTGTTGTTACCTCTGCTGTTTATATTTGAAGCGGGAAGATCCCTGAAAGCTCCTTACCCATCATACAATAAACCGTCATTACGCTCAATGCCGCGCAGAATAAGGTAAAAAGATCTAGAATCATCAAATAATCCCTTACACCTTACAGTTTGAGATGCTTAACGACGTTGCCCGTAAAATCTTTAACCGTGAACTCCCCGTTCTCAAGAATTCCGTAGGAATTCGGGTTATTCTCTTTTGGCAGCGAGATGGAGCCTGGATTCAGCACATAGATGCCTTCTTTTATATCGGCTACCGGCAGATGGGTATGTCCTTGGATAAATACATCCCCTTCAGCAAGTGCAGGCAAATGCTCAATGCTGAAGCCATGCCCGTGAGTGGCATAGATCTTCCGGCCTTCGTGGAGAATCAGTACATAATCCCCCATCATCGGGAACTCCAGCAGCATCTGATCCACCTCGGCATCGCAGTTGCCTCTAACAGCCACCAGAGATTTCCCGTACGTGTTAAGCTTTGTTGCGACTCCCTGGGGATTATAACCGTCCGGCAGCGGATTTCTCGGACCGTGATATAAGAAGTCCCCCAGAATCACTAGCGTATGCGGCTGCTCCTCCTCTACTTTTGCCAATGCCTGCTCCAGCCAAAATAACGATCCATGAATATCGGAAATAAACATCAGCTTCATCGTATAATCTCCCTTTCTGTTCCACCCGTTTAAATAGCTTATCTTTTATCTTAACTTTCCTTGGCCCCGGAACGCAAAGCGGACGCCCCACCGGGACGTCCACATGAAGCACCTATCCAAGATTTACTTAAGGCAAATTGGAGGCTCCCATCAGGAAGCGGTCTACTTCTCGCGCAGCCTGACGGCCTTCATTAATCGCCCAGACTACAAGACTCTGGCCGCGGCGGATGTCTCCTGCGGCAAATACACCCTCGACATTGGTCGCCTGCGCACCGAAATCCGCTTTGGCGTTGGAGCGTTCATCACGTTCTACCCCAAGCTCATTCAGGACCGTTTCTTCCGGACCGGTGAAACCCAGCGCCAGCAGCACCAGCTGCGCCTTAATTACCTCTTCGCTGCCTGGAACTTCTACCGGAACCATCCGGCCTTGCTCATTGCGCGTCCATTCGATGCGCACCGTGTGCAGCTCCTGCACATATCCGCCGTCATCACCGACAAAACGTTTCGTGGAAACGAGGTAACGGCGCGGATCCTCCTTATACAAGGCAGCGGCTTCCTGCTGGCCGTAGTCCACTTTGAGTACCTTTGGCCATTCCGGCCAAGGATTGTTGGATTGGCGGGTCAATGGAGACTGCGGCATAATCTCCAGCTGGATGACACTGCGGCAGCCGTGCCGGATCGAGGTAGCTACACAGTCGGTGCCGGTGTCTCCGCCCCCGATCACAACTACATCCTTGCCGGCCGCAGACAAATATTCACCGTCAGCCAAATCAGAGTCAAGCAGACTCTTCGTATTCAGCGTCAGAAACTCCATCGCCTGATGGATTCCCCGAAGCTCGCGGCCTTCCAGCGGAAGGTCGCGGGCTTGTGTCGAGCCGCCGCAGAGCACTACAGCATCATTATCTTCCTTGAGCTGCGAAGCAGCAATGTCTATGCCGATTTCTGTCCGGGTTACAAAGGTAATGCCTTCCTCCGCCAGCAAATCCACCCGACGCTGCACGGTTTTCTTATCCAGCTTCATGTTCGGAATGCCGTAGGTCAGCAGACCTCCGATCCGGTCAGCCCGTTCATATACGGTTACGCTATGGCCTGCTTTGTTAAGCTGTGCGGCACAGGCAAGGCCGGCCGGTCCGGAGCCAACTACGGCTACTTTTTTGCCCGTACGGGTCAAAGGCGGCTCGGGAACAATCCAGCCCTCGGCGAATCCTCTATCTACAATCGACTTTTCAATGGATTTAATCGTTACGGGATTACCATGAAGGCCCACGGTACAAGCACCTTCACAAGGAGCCGGACACACGCGTCCTGTAAATTCAGGAAAGTTATTGGTCTTGTGCAGCCGTTTCAGCGCAACTTCCCAATTGCCGCGGTAGACCATGTCATTCCATTCCGGAATGAGATTATGCAGCGGACAGCCGGAGGCCATCCCGGACAGCAGCCGTCCTACATGGCAGAACGGTGTTCCGCAATCCATACAGCGCGCTCCCTGCTCCCGCAGCTTCTCCTCTTCCAAGGGCACCGAAAATTCATTCCAGTTCTTAATCCGTTCTAAAGGCTCACACTCCGCAGGAGTCTGCCGCTGATATTCCAAAAATCCGGTTGCTTTACCCATTCCTGTCATCCTCCGAGTCTCTCTAATTGACCGCCGAAAACTTCAGGGGCGGCATGTTGCCCATTCGGCTCCAAAAAGGCAGTTACTCTCTGTCACCGACTGATCATTTGTCACTGTAAAGCAGCAAAGCGAAAAACTGCGAGGAGGCCAAGTTCTCCCTCCTTCACAGGTCCTGCCAGGTACTGTCGTGGATTGAAATGCCTTAATATTATCATTGTTCCACTATACCCTAAATGAGCAATGTCACTTTTTTAGATAAAATTCTGGAGGATGGGCAGAGCTGGCTGAAAGCGTTATTTCACCTTAATCATTTTATACACAGCATTTAATACTTCCAGCAAAATCGCTGTAACCGGGAAGATCACCCAGTTGATGTCCCAGCGCTGAAAAATAAATCCGCTGATCAGAAAACAGCCGGTAGCCAGCGGCCAAGCGATGGATGCGATAGAGCTCTTGAAGCGTTTTTCCTCTTTCTCTTCAGGGACCTCGGTGTACTCCTTCTCCTTGAGCAGAAAGCCAAAGCTTTCCTTGATACTCCCATAGTAGATGAACAGGAAGACAGGCAGCGCAATGAGCGCAAGCAGAATAGTGACCCCGTAGCCGCTGGCATCCTCATTGATTGCAGACCAGGCAAGGACAGGAACCGGAGAGAGTACACACAGGGATACACCCATAGTCAGAGACAGGGTATAGGTAGGGGCAAATGCACGGCTGCGCTGCTCGATCTCGGTCCGCAAAAAATAGGGCAGATTAAAACCCTTTTGCAGATATTTGTATCGCTCCAGCTTTGTGTCGCTGAATATGAACAGTCCAACCGCCAGCGCCACCAGCAGCAGCAGCACGATCACGCCAATAATTCCGGCAGTGTCTTCCGAAATCACCCCACGGAGAAAACCAAATTCCGCGAGGGTAACAAGCAGAATCAGCAGTGCAGGGCCGATGATGCACAGCATTACACCAATCGCCACCATAAAGCCGCTTCTCTTCTTGGCAACCAGATACCCCCATGTATCCTCCGGAGCAAGTACAGGAAGCAGCGTATCCTCTCCCCCCACTGTAATCCCAAGCTCGTCAATCAGCTCATCGATGTTGCCGAACTCGGAGATGACAATGCCGACCGCCTCATTCTCTGATTTGCCTTCTTTCTTCAGTTCGTAATATTTCTCCTCCATACTAGCCAGCAGATCCTGCTTTAGCTTATATGTTTGCTCTGTCCTGGGCAGAGAAGTAAACATGTTGTTCAAATAGCCCATAATGGTATCCATCCTGATCACAGCTCCCTTATGAATTTATTAACGACCTCTTGCGTAACTTTCCATTCCTCGCATTTTTCCAGGTAATAAGCCAGACCTTGCGGAGTTATACGGTAATAGGTGCGTCGTTTCCCAAAGGTCTCATCCATAAAAAAGGAATCGATGTACCCATTTTTCTCAAGCCGGGTGAATGCGGAGTAAAGCGTAGTCTCCTTCATGATGTACTTCTCCTCCGACAGCTTCCGGATGTTCTTGGAAATCTCATAGCCATAGGACTCTCCGTCCAGAAGCATATAGAGGATGAGCGTATCGTTATATCCCCGTATGACATCACTGCTGATCAAAATTCATCCTCCTAACTTATCCCTCATTACTTCATCTGTCGTAGTAATTGCATTGTAGCATAATTACTACGACAGATAAAGTAGTTTTGGAAAAAATGGGCCGTCGGACTCCAGTGTCCTTATTGGGTGGCTGCGATCCGTTTATTACGGTTTGCGGACGCTAACGGCGTTATCTCTCCAGATTGCCACCTGCGTTCTTCGATAACGGGCAGATAACGCCCATGGAGTCCGCCAACCTCACAAAAACACTGATTTGGACAATAGCGCCGCCTCGGTCCGTTTAGTCAAAACCTGCCTTGCTCCACTGGAGACAACTTAAAGATGGGAAGCTTCTAACTGCTTATCTCTTGTTGCTGCTGACGATAGGGATCGACGCAAAAAAAGGATGCCACTCTTAACCGAGTGGCATCCTTTTTATCCAACTATTATATATAGTGCATTTGGGCACTTATTGCCGGACCGCCAATACAACCATTCCAATGCCCTTGGCGGTCAGCTTGCCCCCGGCAAGCTTCGAGACCAGATCCTCGCCGAACAGGGTACTCCACTCGCCAAGCGGTGGCACATCCACTGACACTCCGGCTGTATTTGAATTATAAAGCACGTATAAGTGCAGCGCCGGATCGTCTCCGGCGTGATCCCGGAGTGTATAGGCTATTGCCCCGGCAGGCGCCTTCTCAAACATCAGCTGTGCGCGAATTTCCTCCGCGCTGCGCAGGCGAAATGCCGGATGGGCTTGCCTTAGCGCAATCAACTGCTTCATATAAGCAATATCCTCCACATGCGCCGCTGCGCGTTCCCAGTCCATGCGGTTGATCTCAACGGGAGACTTAAAGCTGTTCTCCACCCCGTCCTTCGTACGCATAAATTCCTGTCCTGCATGAAGAAACGGGATCCCCTGGCTCGTCATTACCATTGCCGAAGCCAGACGATGCATCCCTCTGCGCCGCTCATCGCTTTCCCCTTTGGTGGAGATTACAATTTTATCCCAGAGGGTATGGTTGTCGTGGCATTCAACGAAGTTAACACACTGCTGCGGCTCATCAGCGAACGCCCCCATGGATTGACCGTACACGACGCCTCCGGTGATCCCCGTCTTCACCGCCTGCTCGAGACCATTCTTGCCGCCGATAAATCCAGGCTCTTCATAGCGGAAAATATTCCCCTTTACGGCATCGCGGAACCCGTCATTGAACTGTCCGATGCCCGGAAGCGCATCCGCATTGCTCTGGCTGGCGAGGCGCTCCGCCGGAAGCTCCGTATCCAGGATCCAGCCTTCCCCGATAGTCATCAGTGAAGGATCAATTTCGTCCAGACGGCGGCGGATCTCCTGCATGGTTTCTATATCGAGCAGTCCCATCAAATCAAAGCGGAAACCATCGATATGGTATTCTTGGGCCCAATACAGCACCGACTCCACAATAAACCGGGACATCATGATCCGCTCAGAGGCGACATCATTGCCGCAGCCCGAGCCGTTCGACAGACTGCCGTTCTGCTTATAGCGCAGATAGTAGCCGGGAACAAGCTTGGTGAAATTTACAAGGTAGCCGTCATAAACATGATTGTAGACCACATCCATGATTACGCGCAGTCCGCGGTCATGCAGTGTCTGGATCATTGTCTTTAGCTCGCGGATTCGCAGAGCCGGATCATATGGATCCGTAGCGTAGGAGCCTTCCGGAGCATTGAAATTTTTAGGGTCATAACCCCAGTTGTAATGGGGCTGGTCCAGCTTGGTCTCATCAACACTTTCTGTAGCATAGTCATAAATAGGAAGCAGCTGCACATGGGTCACTCCGAGATCGGATATATGATCCAGTCCGGTAAGAATCCCGCCCGGTCCGCGTGTCCCTTCTTCGGCCAGACCCAGATATTGTCCCTTATGGGCAATGCCGCTAGCCGGATGAACAGACAGATCCCGCAGATGAAGCTCGTAAATCACCGCGTCCACAGGGTCAGCCAGAGGTGGCTTTTCTTCTGTCCAGCGCTGGGGATCCGTCTTGCGCAAATCGAGAATCGCCGCTCGATCTCCATTCACACCGACGGCCCGGGCGTAAGGATCGGCCGCTTCATTCCACTGCTCCCCGATGCGCACACGATAGGTGTAGAACTTGCCCTCCAAGTTCCCGGCCACGCTCAAACGCCATATCCCCCTGACATCACGGATCATCGGCAAGACATCTCCGGCGGCTTCGTGCCATGAGTCATAGAGCACAACCGCTGCTTCCTGCGCGGTAGGTGCCCACAAGCAGAAGGCCGAGGAAGCAGGCTTATACGTTACGCCAAGGTCATCCCCTTCATAACTGAAAAGCTCGTCAAACTCCTGGGCGAACACGGATATTCCTCCGGTAGCCGCCGGATCACCATAATAAATCGGTTCTTTCAATTCCTTTTGTACGGACAAGGCCATCTGTCTCCTTTACCCTTTAATAATTGGAATTATATCCTTATTGCCGATTTTGTGCAAACGTTTGTACTCGACGGTTTCATCAAGCTGCCCTTCCTGCCGCCTGAAGGTTACAGCTGATGCCCTATGGAAGCTTCCTTGATATCCAAAGCCACCATGGTTATAACATCTTTATTGACGTTATAAGGGATAAGGCGTGCTTGGCCGGGAGTGAACCCGCCGTGCTTATGCCGCATCCCGTTGTCATGAACAATAAGTACAGGGCCTCCTCCGCCCTCAGGCTCCTGATAACCGATTCCCAGCACCCAATGGTAATCATAGGTGTATTTTCCCCGCCAGCGAAACGTAAGCCATTTATCGAATTTAAGCGCCACCGGCCGCTCCGCGTCAATCTCTGCTTTGTACCGGTCTATATCATTAAACACACTTACGGAGAAGAGTCCGCGTTCCTTCGCCTCCAGAGGAGCAGAAGACCGGATATAAGCTTTGACGCCTTTGGTAAAGCTGCGCACGCTCATTCCCCAAGGTGTTCCGCCATGATGGCTGTATACGTGATTAATATGCGCCGCTTTGGAAGCAAAATGACTTGCTCCGGGAATAAAAGCCCGGCCCTTCCGCGTGCGCCAATATTCCATCAATGCGGCGATGGTCGCCGGACCGCAGGCCGAGCCGGGCGAAGCAACACCCGGGTCCCACTGCGTATAAGGTTCAGCAAGCAGCTTGTGCTGCCGCGGTGCTCTCCTCATAAGGATATCTTCTCCTGACGCTGCTGCAGTATCCGGTCAATGTCGGAGGTGAGAAACGGCTTGCTGATGAAATCTTCCATACCTACAGCCAGGCATCTATCACGATCCTCCCGTCTGGCGTAAGCGGTCAGAGCCACCATAAAGGGCCGCTTGGCCTGGGGGAGCTGGTCTCTGATTTTGGCTGCTGCGGTAAGCCCGCTCATCTCCGGCATCTGCACATCCATAAATACCAGATCATAGGGCTGCTGCAGAACGGCTTGCAGCGCCTGCTGGCCGTTCTCCACCAGGTCGGCAGTATAGCCGCGTTTCTCCAGCATGATCAATAAAAGCTTTTGATTAACGGGATGATCTTCTGCGACCAGAATCCGCAGCGGACCGTATTTCGGCTCCAACTGAGGAAGACCTCCAGTAAGCAGAAGGCCACTCCCTTCCTCCTCAATCCGGGAATTATCATCGGGCTCGGCATCATCAAGGCTAATCACCGGTACTGATGGAGTCTGCACCTGTACCGGCTCCTCCTCCAAATCACTAGGATCATGATCAATATCCAAGGGCAAAGTAAAGTAGAAGTTTGAGCCTTCGCCTTCCACACTGTCCACTGAAATCGCTCCGCCCATAAGCTCAACCAGCCGCTTGCAGATGGAAAGTCCCAGTCCGGTTCCGCCATACTTGCGGTTAATGGACGGGTGCAGCTGGGAGAACGATTGGAATAGCAGAGACTGTTTCTCCGGCGGAATTCCGATTCCCGTATCCCTAACATTAAACTTCAGAGTCAGCTTATCCTGGTTAGGACAGAATTCCGTCCCCACCTCAATAGAGATATGACCTTCTTCAGTGAATTTCACTGCGTTGCTGACCAGATTCACCAATATCTGGCGCAGCCGGGCCGCATCGCCCATGATTAACTCCGGAACATTGGAGGCAGCTTGGCAGCTCAATTCCAGGTTCTTCTCTTTCGCTTTCGGCGAGAACAGCTCGGTTACGCTTTCCAAGACCCATTCAAGACTTACCGGCTCATGCACGAGGATCATTTTTCCGGCTTCTATTTTGCTAAGATCCAGAATTTCATTGAGGATATACAGCAGAGAAGTACTGCTCTGGCTAATAATCTCCGCATATCCGCGCTGCTCTTCATCCAGCTCGGTTTCTGACAGGAGATCCGTCATCCCCATAATTCCGTTCATCGGCGTCCGCAGCTCATGGCTCATAATCGCCAGAAACTCCGATTTCGCCTGATCCGCTTTCTCTGCCGATTCCTTGGCGCGGATAATCTCCTTCTCATCCGTAATGTCACGGAACACAACAACCGCACCCTTGCGGTCTCCTTTATCAAACAGCGGAGTAACCTGATACTCGGCCAGAAAGCTTGAACCGTCTTTGCGCCACAATACCGCATCTTTGCTCTGATGGGATTCCCCCGCACGGACGGCCTGCATCAGCGGAGAATCCTCCGGCCGGTAATGGAGGCTGTCCAGCGCTGTGTGCTGTATGTGGTCCAGATAAGGATGGCCCATAATTTCACCGTAAGCGAAGCCCAGCATCTGTGCCCCCGCCGGATTGATGAAGGTTACCCTCCCCTCCGTATCAAGACCAAATATGCCTTCGGAGACTGCATTTAAGATCAGTGTGTAATCATTGCCCAGCTTCTCAATCTGCTCGGTATACCGGATACGGTCCGTAATGTCACGGGAAATTCCATATACGCCGACGACCTTGTCCCCGACAATAATCGGAATGTTGGTCGTACTGATTTCTACCAGATGGCCATCTTTATGAATAAGGGTCAGATCATAGCTTTGAGGCATTCCCTGGCAAGCCAGATTAAAATGATACTGCGTATTCGCCCTATCCTTCTCATGCACCAGGGGGCCGAAATAGTTGCCCACCAGCTCCTCCATTGAATATCCGCTCAGCACCTCCAGATTGGAGTTGCAGGTTAAGTAATCCCCCTGCAGATTCATGGAGTATACAGCTGACGGATTATACTCAAACAGCGACTTATAGCGCTGTTCGTTCTCTTGAAGCTTGGACTCAAATTGCTTGCGCTCCGTTATGTCACGGCCAACGGCAATAATCTCCACAATCCCGCCCTGCTCATCTAAAATATACTTGCTGTTCGTCTCAAACCAGACATAGCCGCCGTCCTTGCGCCGGTAACGGTAGGCCGCCGCCGGGATGAAGCGGGTCTGCTCACTTTGTGCCATCATTTCTTTCATTACTATCAAATCATCGGGATGCAGGTAATCAAAAGCACTGGTACCGACCATCTCCTCCGGTTCATAGCCGAGCAGAGAGCGGCTGGCCGGAGAGCAGTATAAGAATATGCTGTCTTCTATCGCGAGGCGCGAGATCAGATCCAGTGAATTTTCCGACATTAGCCGGTAATTTCGCTCATTTTCTCTAAGCTTCTGCTCCATCTGCTGGCGTTCAGTGATATCCTGCATCATTCCGATAAGCTGAACAGGCTGGCCGGCCGGTCCCAGTACCGTATCCCACTGAATATGTACCGCAAGCAGAGTTCCATCCGCAAGGACCAGCCGGTAGGTACTCTCACCGGACTTCCCGTTTTCCAGCGTCTCCCGCACCCTTGTAAACATGTCGTTGATGTCATCCGGATGAACCAGCTCCAGGAATGTCTTGTAATCGACCTCGGCTGCTCCAATACCAAGCTTCAGCATACGCTGCAGTTCTTCTGAGAGGGACAGCTTGCCTTTCGTCAAATCCCATACCCAGGAACCGATTTTGGCGACTCTTTGCGCCGTGGCCAAAGCCTCCTCATTATGTTTGCGGCCCGTCACGTTGCGGCCAATACCCATGATTCGGATGATTTCATTGTTTTTCCCCCGGATCACATGAAAAGAGCTTTCGAACCACAAATAATGCCCATCTTTATGGCGTAAACGGCGGACATAGATGTCATTCTTCAGAAGACCGTCAGACTTGTCCATGCCCTCGATATCATCAGGATGATAAAATTCCAGCCGGTTTTTGCCGATCATTTCCTCAGGGGTAAATCCGATTAACGAAAGAGATGAGGGAGAGATGAAGCTTAATGTGCCGTCGGGTAATGTGAACGAAATCATGCTCTGATCGTCTTTTAGAAATAAATCGTACAAATCACGGCTGTCTACTGTCAGTTGATCCGCGATTTTCCGGTCGGTAATATCCTGCGCGTATACAATAATATATGATGAGCCTTGTCCTGCATCAGCCCGCACGAATGTAAGGGAAAGCCATACAGAATGTCCTTCACCATTAAGAAACCTCTGTTCACTCTTTAAGGTATCACCGGGGGTGTATGAAAGCCCCTCCAATACACTCATTAGTGTGAGCCCTTCCCGATCTTCCTGTTCTGGCTGTGACGCACTCTTGCTTCTCAATAAAGCTCCAGCTAGAAATTCCGGTTCACTGCAGCCGAGGATATTGCAAAAAGCGGAATTAACCTTTATCCATTTGTCCTTTTCTGAGGCCAGGACGGCCATTCCTACCGGAGACATCATGAAGGCTTGATCCAAAATATCGCTATTATATGCCAATTCCATCAAACAAGGCCCCCTTTGTCACGAGCCGGCTCGTTGCAGCTCTCTGTTGTCTTATTACCCAGTATACGTTAAGAAAAGTCCGGAATAAACGCGCAGCCTGGTTTCCATCAAAAAAAAGTTTAAATTACAAATATTGACGGAGTTTTGTCCTTCCCTTATAGTTTAGATAATATTTCATTCGTGACCTATTACGACGGAAGCACCCGTAATAAAGGCTTAATAGCCTTTACTGCGGGTGCTTTTTTGTTGTTGCGGAATAAGGGATGAGATTAAGGAGGAAAAAGATGAACAAGCTTAAGAAGATTCCCCTGTTAATGCTGGCATTTCTGCTTGCAGTATTATCTTCAGCAGGCGCGGTAAACGCATCCGGAACAGCGCTGACCCCTTCGATTCAAGCCTCGTTTGAACTGACTGCCGCCACTGCCGACGATACGACAAGGACAAGACTTAAAGGGTATTACAGTGATTTATCCGTCCTGATCACCCAGTTTGACAGCCGCGAAGCACAAATCCGCAGGCTGCATGACAGCAATACGCAAGTGCTGATCATTGTCCGAAACCAAATCAAGGAAATAGATCAGTCCACCGTGGCTCGGCTGTCCACGGCCGTAAGCAGCACCAAAGAACGTTACCAGCCTCTCTTTGATCAATACAGCGCGCTCAACCGCCGGATTAACCTACTCAGAGGGTTGAAGGACAAAGTCTTGAAGGATGTGCTCCGCACACAGGCTGATGCTATGAAAATTCTCGTTCAATTCGCCCGTGAGGATATCCGCAATAAAGAAACCCTGCTGAAAGCGGCCAAAGAAACCCGCACCAAAAAGATGGCCGCCGCACGTAAAACCTTGGCGGGGATCGAAAGCCCGCAGGCCTCGATCAAGTCCCAGAAAAGCGTGGCAGCCTCCTTGAACAAACGGATATCGGCAGATTTCAGCGACTTCAAATCAGCTATCCGCAAGCAGAATCAGGCTTTGACTGCTCAATCCCTGTCATCCCTTGTCTCAGGCTACCGGCAAATGGCAGCCAACAAGCTGAAGATCATTGAGCTTGAGCAAAAAATTGCCGGTGTGATTGCCGACACGGCCAAGCAAGTCACAGCATGATTCCTGAAGGAAAGTGTCTTCCGACTCCTGGTCCGCATATGGTAGGTAGAGACAATATCCATCAGCGGGCCTTGAGGAGGCTTATATTATGCATATCTGTATTATTGCACCGGAGCAGTTCCCGGTACCGGGTAACGGTTCAGTGGAGATCTGCATCTGGGCAATTGCCAGAAGGCTGGCCCGGCGGCATATGGTAACGGTACTAAGCCGCAAGTCACCGGGACTGCCCGACTCCGCAGAGCTTGAACAGGTCCGGATTATCCGTCTGGCTTCAGGCAGTCCTACCCGTTATCTTACCTCGGTACTCAAATATCTTGAGAAGACGTCCTTCGATGTGATTCAGATCGACAACCGGCCGCTGCTCATGGCCGCCGTGAAACAACAGCATCCCCTGACTCCGGTGCTGCTGTATCTGCACTCTCTGACGTTCGTGCCGGCAGAACGCCGAATTGCCCGCAGCCTGGCCAAGGCTGACGGCATAGCTGCTAACAGCCGCTCCTTGCAGCTAAGAATTTCCCGGCGTTTTCCCGGTCTGGAAAAGAAACTCAGTGTTATTCCACTGGGAGCGGACCTGTCACGGTTCATACCGGCCGAAGAACCGGAACGGCAGCGCCTCCGGCGATTATACAGGCTCCCGCAAGTGTTCACGGTGCTGTTCGTCGGGCGGGTGATCCCCCGTAAGGGAGTACCCGTACTGCTTCAGGCTATGTACATTCTCAATAAACGCCTGCCCTCCCATCTGATCATAGCCGGCCGGGGCAAACCTCCATATATCCAGCGGCTCAAAACCCTTGCGCGGAGACTGGGTGTATCCGTAACTTTCGTTGGAAACATCGCCCATGAAGATATTCACAGCCTGTATCAGATGGCCGATTGCTTCGTCTGCCCTTCCCAAGGGCATGAATCCTTTGGACTGGTCAATGTGGAGGCCATGGCCTCCGGGCTTCCGGTTATTGCTTCGAATAACGGCGGCATCCGTGAGATCATTACGTCAGGCCACAACGGCTACCTGGTGGACCGTTACCGTCAGGCCGCCCCCTTTGCCAGACGTTTGCTGATGATCGGACGCAATCCGGCCAAGGCGGCAAAGATCGGGATGCAAGGGCGGAGTGATGCCCTGCGGGCTTTTGAGTGGAGGCATACCACAGCACAATTGGAGGAGCTGTACCGCTCGCTTTTGCCGCAATAGCAGAGGAGTCTGCCCCAGGGGCGCTCCACTGCTATGCGACAATGTGTAACAAGAAATTAGTGATCTTATTCGCAGGATATGACCTGCAGTAAATATTATACTCAGATTGTAAGCGTTGCCATTAACGAAATGTATTGCTTATACCGCTATCATGAAATTGGCAACCCCCTACAACACACACTATTGGCTGTAGAAAGGGTGCATCGTTATGTTAATGATCAAAGCTATAATTAGACCCGAGAAAGCGGATGAGGTCATGGCTGAATTAATGCTTGCCGGCTTCCCCTCCATCAGCAAGATGGATTTGCTCGGCCGCGGGAAACAAAAGGGAATTCAGGTTGGAACCAACTATTACAATCAAATTTCCAAGAAGCTGCTGATGATTGTCATCCAGGATGATGAGAAGGACGATGTAATCAGCATTATTATGAGAACGGCAAGAACCGGTGAGCACGGCTCCTTCGGTGACGGTAAAATCTTTGTGCTTCCCGTACTGGAAACCTTCACCATCAGCAACGGTAAAAACCAACTGTAACCTTTGTCCCTTTGATCAATAGGTCAATAGAAAAGAGGCAGCAAAACATCCCCCGGTTCTCGCTGTTCCGGTTCAAGGGTACGCTTTGCTGCCTCTTGATGTTGTAGTCTTCTGACTTTAGATCATCTGGATGACTGTAAGCACAAGTCCCACGACAAAGCCGCATACCGCGCCGTTGACACGAATCCACTGCAGATCCTTGCCCACCTTGTCCTCCAGCATGTTCACCAGGCTGGCATCATCCATTTGATCAAGGTTCTCCTTGACCAATACGCCAAGCCGGTAATGGTTAGCTTCCACGAAAGCGATTAATGAAGCGCGAATCCGCTCCTCCCAGCTCTCCGTCCACTCTTTTTCCGTACTGATGCGCCGGGCCAACAAGGCATACAGCGCAAACAGCTTGCGTCCTCCGCAGCTGCGGTCCTCTTCCAGCATGGCAACCGCCTTGCCGCGCAGAGCTTCCAATTGCTTATGCAGAAACGCTGAAGCCGCTTCGCCTTGCAGCTCCTCCAGTGCCCATTCCTTCAGTGAAAGGATCCGCGCTTCGTCGTTCACAAGCTGAAACAGGGCGACGCGGATTTCCTGGATGATCTGCTCACGGTAAGGATTATCCGCTTCACGGAAATCCCGGATACCGGATTGCAGCATGCCCTGGAGCATTTCTCCCAGCATATCTGCATCCACAAATCCGACAAATGCCTGAAAGGCCATGCCTTTCAGCCCCCCCAGCTTCACCTCCGCCAGTTTCTCACTGGCGATCTTGCCCAGCATCGCCCGCGTCTCAGGGCGGCTGCTCCAGCCGGAGATGCCTTCAAGCGCATAATCGAGCGCGGCAATATCCTTGCCGTCGTTCATTAGTTTGGTGACGATGCTGTCGGCGGCGGTACCAAGCTCCGCTTCACGGATGTAATCTGCAACCGCCGTCTGAAGATAAGGAACCGCCTTATCTACCGGAAGCCGCTGAACAAAGGTGCTGAGCTGCTCCAGCATGTCGGCTCTTGCTTTTTTCCTTGCTACAAACTTCGTCAGCAGTCCGCTGCCGAGCGACACAAAGCGGATCTTGCGCAGCTTGTTCTCGATGCTCTCTTTGTTCAGCAGCTCATTCTCCATAGCGGAGATAAGAGACTGGATGATCTTATCCCGGTTCTTCAGCAGAAGCGAGGTATGCGGAATCGGCAAACCCAGCGGATGGCGGAACAGTGCGGTAACCGCAAACCAGTCGGCAATCCCCCCTACCAGCCCGGCTTCGAAGCCGCCTCTCAGCAGAACAACAGCCAGATTATCCGGCAAAAACAGTGTAAGCAGAAACCCGCAGGCCATGACAGCCAGCGATATCGTAGCTAAATTTCTGGATTTCATCTTTATCCCCCTTACCTAAAGCGTCGGACAGCTGTTTCCCTGGACAGGGAAATACCGCCAATCACATTGTGACCCTATGAGCTGACGATTACGGCGGCCGTTCACTTGTTAGTCTGCCTTTCATTGTACCACGAGTAAACTCCTTTCTGAAAATGCAGTACACTGCACAATTTTCTACGGTTAGTTTCTTTTCATGAAAATGGGTTTTCTATTTTCAGAACATTAATGATAAGATACTAGGAACGATCTCATTTCCCTTGAAGGGGACAACCTGCGGTAGAGGAAGGAATGCAAACGATATGCTGATAGCACTCGATATGGATGGAACACTGCTTAACGAAGAAGGAATCATTAGCCCGGAGAACCGGGAAGCGATAGTACACGCCCAAAACCAGGGACATATTGTAATCATCGCCACAGGACGCTCTTACATGGATGCCGAGCGGCAGCTGCGGCTGGCCGAGCTGGAATGTCCGGTAGTCAGTCTGAATGGAGCCGTAGTGACGCTGGCCGACGGGACGCTTGTGGCAAGCAAGCCGCTGAACAAAGAGAATATTATTCCCGCGCTGCGCTGGATGAACGAAATCCCTGAATTGTATTATGAGGTGTACACAGAGGATAACGTGTATGTAGAGCTCGATAAACGGGTGCATCTGGAGAAAATATCGGAGCTTAAAGATGACGAAGTGCCGGAAGAACTCCGCTGGCTGCTTAAGGCCATGATCGACCAGCAGTTTCAGCAGGCTGCCGTGACCTATGTGGAGGACATGGAGGAGATCTGGGGCAAAGAGGACAAAGTCATCTACAAGACGCTGGCGTTCTCGCTGAACCTTGAGCTTCTGAAAGAAGCCTCTACACGTTTCGCCGCCATTCCCGGACTCATTATCACCGCTTCTCATCCCAACAATATTGAGATTAACCATCAGGACGCTAATAAAGGGGCCGGTGTAAGCCTGCTGGCTGAGCATTTCGGCATGGCTCTGGAGCAGGTAGCTGTAATGGGCGACAGTTACAACGATCTGCCGATGTTTGAGGTGGCCGGCTACCGGATCGCCATGGAGAATGCTGCTTCAATCCTTAAAGAAACAGCCGATTTCATCACGCTCAGCAATGCAGAACATGGTGTGGCAGCGGGAATCCGCCATCTTTTGGACAAGGCGTAGGGGGAATCTAAATGAACATGTATCCAGGCATTGCCCTGCTGTATGACAATCGGCTGCTGCGCACGGAGCTGGAATGCGAACAGTTTGAGCAGGCCCTGGAAGGCCTGGCTGGGGATACGGAGGACGCTGTGATTCAGCAGATCTTCAAGGTGTTCGATGATGATACCGAACAGGAGGAGATTATGTTCGGTCTTGTTCATTTTCTGGAGAGCTACCAAATGGAGATGTACCTGACCCAGCTGCTGGAATCGCTGCCGGAGCTGCTGGAGACAGGCCGTAATTGGGCGATTATTCTGATCCAGAGAATACTGGGCGATGATATCTACCGCAAGGAATTTGCCGACATCGCCGCCGGCATGCCCCTGCGGATCAAGAGATGCCTGGCGTTCCTGCTGGAAGAAATCAAGGAAGACAATCCGCGGCTGTTCGAGCGCAGAGCCAATTATATTCTATATAGATTGAACTTGGAAAATTAAAAAGGGGTGAAGTGACGGAGGGGAAGTTTGGAACTGGAGGAGCGACAGCGTCCGCCTTTGTCTGTGGATTTCAACCGCGAAGAGCGGAATAAAATCAAGAAATCTGCAGACAACAGCGGCCGGAAGTCCAAACATTCACCGCAGTTACGATAATAACCCAAAATAGAAAGATCTTAAGTTCAAACTATATAGGGAAATTATAATAAGCGCAGCAAAACTCCTTTCCCAGGATACTTCACTTTGCATGGGCAGGGGCTGCAGAAGCCTATTATTGTTCAAAATCGAGATTGACCGGCGCAAGCGGCAGGGTATCTTCCCCGCCTTCATCTGTCGTGGGCGTCTTGGCATCTACGACTTCGAAGCGGAACTGATCGACCCAGGCCTTGCCGGAGCCGTTCAGCAGGACCCCGAAAGCTATCGCATGGCTGTCCTGCGGAATATCCAGAATGACGTTGTATTGATTCCATTCTTTGGAACCTTTAATTGGCCTATGCGCCATATTATCAAATTTCAGCATTTCCCCGTTCGCGGCATCGACTCTCATCCATAAGCCGGCCCATCCGAAGATATCCCCTGCTTTGACAAAAGCAGACAGCTTCAACCTCTGCCCGCGGTAGGCTTCCGAGCTGAAAATTTGCATGAGTGTAACAAATCCGTTTTCGCTTGCATTACCGGATTGCAGCAACGCCGATGCCTTGCCCATATGCACTTCTGACTTGTCCACCTTAACATCATAGCCTCCGCCGTTCATGCCGGTTATGGTCCAGCCCTGCAATGCCTTTTCTGTACTCATCCTGATCTCTCCTTTATTAAGTTCTCTCGAATAGGTCCGGTATTGCCCGGGGGTGAGTCTGTATGCTTTTTTGAAAGCGCGGGAGAAGGCCTCTTGAGATTGAAAATGGTACTCCAAGGCGATATCGAGAATACGCTTATTGCTGTAGATCAGTTCCCCTGCCGCTTTCGCAAGTCTTCTCCGCCTTACGTAATCAGCCAAGGTTTGCCCTACTACCGCATAGAAAATCCGGTAGAAATGGTGGGAAGAAAATTTACTGTGCACCGATACTTCCCTTAGGGTAATCCGCTCTGTGAGGTTCCTCTCAATATAATCCAGTGAGCTTCTCACCGTTTTGAAGTGCATTTTATCGCTCATTGGCGTTCCCTCCTCTGTTCCAAAAATAACATAGCAGCCAAACGGATATTTGATCTTTTATCTCATAAATCGGCTGTTCTATACAGAAAGGGAAATACAGTGGTATAGTGTAAACTGGCTAAAAATTAAACCAAACCCGTATTGTAAACAAACGAAGGTGAATCTAATGAACAAGCTCTTATTTCATAATATACCGCTGGGCGCTACCGGCGAACGGATTCCCCAGGCGGCAATCGCCTCAGCCCGGACCAGCCGCGAGATGGTGAAGCCGGAGGACGGCGATGCGGCTTATTTCCGTTTGCTGGAGGAAGGCGGAATTCTGCTGAATCAGCCGCAGATCGCCGCAGTGCGGCATTACCAGGGTCCGCTGCTGACGCTGGCCGGGGCAGGCTCCGGCAAAACCTCGGTTCTGATCTGCAGAACCGGTTATTTGCTGTCGGTGCGCGGCATATCCCCCAGCCGCCTACTGCTGTTGACCTTCTCCAGCAAGGCGGCAGCGGAAATGCGCGAACGCATTGCAGTGCTGCCGGGCGTGAGCGAAAGCGACGCAGCGCGCCTGCAGGCCCGCACGTTCCACTCCTTTTTCCTCTATTTCTTGAGGCGTCAGGGTCTGCGGCAGGACATCTTCCATGAGACACGCCGCCAGCACATTTTGCTGAAGCAGATCATGCGCGAGCTGGGGCTGCCAAAGGATGCTTATCCGCCGGAAACCCTGCTTGCCCTGCTCTCTTCCTGCAAGATGAATATGGGTGAGCCGGAGAACCTGCCGGAAACTACAACCGCCGAGCAGGAAATGAAGGCCGTCCTGGCCCTGTATGAACAGTGGAAACGGGATAATCACAAAATTGATTTCGACGATGTGCTGCTGATTGCCTACAGGATGCTGCGGGAGCAGCCGGCGCTACTGCAGGAATTGCAGAATAAATTTCAATATGTAATGGTTGATGAGTTTCAGGATACGAATGCGCTGCAATATGAACTCGTCAAAATGATCGCCCATCCGCAGCATAATCTGATGGTCGTCGGGGATGATGACCAGACGATATACTCCTTTAACGGAGCGCGCAGCGAGTTCATTCTTGAATTCGAGAAGCTTTATCCGGGCGCAAAGGTTATTACGCTGGATATCAATTACCGTTCCGGTCCGGCGATTGTCGGGCTGGGTAACGGAATCATCCGGCATAATACGCGGCGGCGCTCCAAAACGCTGCAAGCGGCCAAAAATGGCGGCAGCCCGCCACGGTACCTGCGCCCGCAGACGGCGGACGAGGAAGCCGAGCAAATTGTGGAGCATATTGTAAGCCAGGTTGACGGTCATTCCCGGGAATACCGCGATTTTGCACTGCTGTACCGGGCATCGAGCAGCAACCGGGCGATTCTGGAGCTGCTGCTGCTGCGTGATATTCCCTACATCGATTACGGCGAAGGCCAGCTGCTCTACGAGCATTGGCTGATTTCCCCCGTGCTGGACCACCTGCGGCTGTCCGTGAACCGCCGGAACTTTGCTGCGATGGAGAATATTCTGCCGACCCTCTACATGAACCGCGAAAAGGGCATGGACCATATCCGCCGGATGGAGGCCATCCAGCCGAAGCAGGGGCCGCTGATCCATCTGCTATCAATGCCCGGCATGGAGGATTTCAAAGGGACCAAGCTGCGGGAACGGCTGGAGCTGATCCGGGGGCTGGGCAGCGTAACTCCAGTACAGGCTATCCGCCAGATCCGCATTAACTTCTACGATTACTTCATTGAAGCCAACGAGCGTCATCAGGCTACACTGCACCGGGAAACGCTAAAGGAAATGCTGGACGAGCTGGAAATCTCGGCGGAACGGTTCGATAACATCACCGTCTTCCTTGATTTTATCGATAACATTACCGAGCGAAATGAGCTAAGCCGCCAGACCGGTCTGAAAGAGCAAGGCAACCGAATTGCACTCATGACCATCCACAAATCCAAAGGGCTGGAATTCCCGGTAGTCTTCCTGATCGGAGCCTCTGAGGGGATTCTTCCCCACAGTTCCGCGCTGGAGGGTGACCGGCTGAAGGACCGGAAGACAGCAAAATCGACAGTAGGCAGTCCCCTGAAGGCTGGGCCGGAGTCCGGCATTGCGGCGCTGGAAGAAGAACGCAGACTGGCCTATGTTGCTGTCACGAGAGCCCGGGAAGAGTTGTTCATCAGCTCGCCGGCAAGGCATCGGGGCAAAAAAGCCGAGGTCTCCCGCTTCATGCTGTCCGCCTTCCGCTCTGCCGTAGCTTCTTCTGCGCCTGCTGTATCGGGACTAAGAAGCGGGTATACCAGAACAGAGCACAACTCCACCAGAACGTCAGCGGCAAGAACCCATACCGTTGCCGTCTGGAAATGCACCGGTGCAAATTGCCCGGGCTGGACCCGGATGAAAGCCGGCGGAGCCGAGGATCACTTATCCTCCAAGCCCTGCCCGCTCTGCAGCTCCCCTATGGAACAAAGCACACGGGTAGTTCCCGTATAACAGATATTTCGCAAAAAAAAGCCCCTTCAGGCAGCTTTGGCTGGAATCATGAAACCATGAGTTCCCTGCACTGCTGCCGGAGGGGCTATTAATGTCTTCTTATACTTGAGCCGGAGTCTCCGCCGGTTCTTCAACTTCTTCATGTACTGTTTTGATCTGAATCATTACTGTGCTCGGATCCGTCAGCACCTCAATGCCCTTCTGGAAGATCAGATCGGAGACAGCCAACTGGTCGCCAATTTCCAGACCGCTGATATCTACTTCCATGGTAGAAGGCAGATCGCCCGGCATGCAGCGAACTTCTACTTCATAGATTTCTACCTGAAGTACACCGCCAGCTTTGACACCAGCAGCTTCACCTGCAAAATGGATCGTTACCTTGCTGTCCATGCTGATCGACATATTCACATGCTGAAAATCGATGTGCTGCACTTTTCCTGAAATGGAATCCTTCTGGATATGTTGAACAACTACCGGAACCACCGTATCGTCGGACAATTTCCCTTGCAGGATTGCCCGCGGGTTGGTTCTAATCACGTTCAACAGCTCTTTCTCTCCCACTTCAAGGCTTAGAGTATCTTTACCAATACCATACAGCACAGCCGGGATCCGTCCTTGCTTTCTTGCGACGTTCAAGTTGGACTGTGTTTCTTCCGTACGATTGTTCAATAGAATAAATTTACTCATTTTTGTTTTCCCGCTCTCTTCGACCATAAATTCTTGTCATTAAAAGCATAACACGACCATAGAATCTAGTCAATTTTCACCCATTTATTGCTCATACTCCAAAAAGGGGTCGGGAAGTTCAATTCTGTATGCTTCGGCATCGCTGACGCCCACTGACAATACCGCCCGGCCCTGCTCACCCCGTACCAGTCCGCCGCTAAAGATCACGTCCTGAAGATCCGGGCGTTTGCCGGGACCGATCGGAAAATCACTCCTGGCGGCAATAATTTTAATCGGTGTAGTTTCAAACGTACCGGGATTAAGCGAGAAGACCATGGAGTAGTAATGCTTTTTTCCTAAGCGGTCAAAACAGGCGATATGTCCCAGAACGCCTACATGACCGTTCTTCAATAAATGCGCTTCATTCGCCCCGCCCCACTCCTCGGGAACAAACTGATCTTGAAATATTTCTGCTTCCAGAAAGGTCTGCTCATTCAATTCCTCCAGCGAATCGATAATCGTGAAGCCGATCATCCCTCTTCCGCCCTTCTCTCCTTGCGGCCGAGTGAATACACCGATCCGGCCATCCTGAAGCTCTATCAGCCGGATATCCTTCATCATTGCCGGCCCGGACGAGAAGTGGCGCATGGAATCAATGCGGTACCCTCGGTAGAACTGCGTAACCCACGAGACGATTTTCTGCGGGTCATCCCCTGCGGTAATCACTTCAACCCCGCCCACAATCAGTTCTCCCTTGATGTGGGTTACACAGGGGTCCTGCAGATTATAGGTATGTGTATGCGCACGGGGTATCCAGACGCCATCGCGGAGTGTAAAAAAGAAGACTTGAGAGAACTCACTGTCCCGTTCCTCAACTCTTCCCAGAATCACTTCCTCCCCGTCATGTACAAACGGGGCTGTTATATTGTATACATCTCGTTTCCCAACACCGGAAAAAACCAGTTTCTCCACGCTCACATGACGGAGCCTAGCATAAAAGGTGTCCAGCAGTTCGTTACAGGTTGCCGTCTTGAACGGTCTCCTTGTCATTGCCTTCCTCCTCATATTCATTTGCTTTATCTATCGCCCAATCGTTCTCATCCGCTTCCATCCGGATCAATTCACCGGGCTGGATATTGAAATAGGTACAGAGCTTCAGCAGCAAATCCCGGGGATACTGCACCATCTCGTCTTTGTACATCCGCCGGACGGAATCGAAATGGTAGTTAATCTCTTTAGCAAGCTTGCGGATGGATAATTTGGGGTCATGTTTCTCCATAACCTCACTTAATTTACTGCGTATAACCGGCATTCCTTCACCTCCTACATCACTATATCTGGAGAACAGAGGAGAGTCAATAAATTGACAAGAAAAAATGGTCATGTTATAGTGGGAGCAGGAAATAAATTGAAGAAGACAAATTTTATACCAATTCCCATTCCAGAAAATAAAGAACTCTTTATTTTCTTTTTTTTATTCATAAAATTTTAGGAGGCTCTTTATGTTGAATCATGACAGCAACAACCGAAACATTGTTTTTCTATCTACAAGCCTGCCTAGAGAATGCGGAATTGCTACGTTTACCCAGGATTTATTAGATCAATTTACCGGGCTTCAGGGTTTCAATGCGCCTCGGGTCATTGCCATGAACAACAATGAAACTTACCAGTACAGCGACCAAGTCATGAGGGAAATTAACCAAGATAAGTTGTCTGACTATATAGAGGCCGCCGATGAGCTTAACAAATCAGACGCCCATTTGCTCGTTATCCAGCATGAATTCGGCATCTACGGCGGAGAAAGCGGAGAATATCTGCTGTCATTGATCGAAAGGCTCGAATTGCCGTATGTAGCTATTTTTCATACCGTATTAAGAGAACCTACAGCCAAGCAGCACCTTATTATCAGCCGGATTGCAAAGGGAAGTGTCAAGGTAGTAACGATGGCCCAATCCACCCTACACGATCTGACCTCCATCTATAATATCGAGGATTCGAAGATCGCCTGTATCCATCACGGTGTACCTTATGTAAAAACAGCCCCTAGAGCGGAGCTTAAAGTGCAGTATGGTTTCGGAGAACGCAAAATCCTCTCTACCTTCGGCTTTTTAAGTCCCGGCAAGGGGATTGAATATGCCATTCAGGCCATGCGCGGAGTGGTGAAGCAGCATCCGGATGCGCTATATATTATCTGGGGCAAAACCCATCCGGTGGTCAAGCTGGAAACGGGTGAAGTGTACCGGCAAAAACTGACGGACCTCGTCAGCGAATTCGGTCTGTCCGATAATGTGCTCTTTGTCGATAAGCTGTTGACCCAGGAAGAAGTTATTGAGTCGCTGGTGATGTCCGATATCTACTTGACCCCCTATCTCGGCAAGGATCAAGCCGTAAGCGGCACGCTTGCCTATGGCGTTGGTTATGGAAGAGTAATTGTCTCCACCCCTTACCGCTATGCCGAAGAAATGCTTGCCGAAGGCAGAGGCCTGCTGGCAAAATTCCGTGATTCAGCTTCGCTGGAAGACTGCATCCTGGAACTGCTGGATGATCCGGCCAAAGTGGAGGCCATGGAGAAACAGACCCAGGAGCTGGGCCAAACGATGATGTGGAATGAAGTCGCTAAATCCTACGCTGCGATTTTTCAGGAAAAAATTTCGCAAGCGAGCCTGGCAGACCGGAGTGTGATTTGATGCAAACCTCCGTTGCTGTAACGTTCAAGGCGGATTACATGCGCAGAATAACCGATGATACGGGGATTTTCCAGCATACCAAGTTTGGCGTCCCCGACCGTTCGAAGGGCTATACGACCGATGACAACGCCCGGGCTTTAATTGCAGCCGTTCTGTTGTATAACAAGGATCAGGATTCCGGCTCGCTCGACCTGATCCACACGTATCTCTCCTTCATTCATCACGCACAAAATGAGCAGGGCAACTTCCGGAACTTCATGGATTATAGCCGTTCATTTCTCGAGGACAGCGGCTCCGAGGATTGCCAGGGGCGTACACTTTGGGCGCTAGGCTTCGCACTCTCCTATTCGTCAATTCTGCCCGACAACCTGCTGAATACCTGCCGTTATCTGATCAATCAGGCGCTGCCGCATATAGAAAAGCTTGGTTCGCCCCGTGCCGTAGCTTATGCCGTCGTAGGCCTCAGTTATCTGATCAAAACGCCCGGCGCGTTAACCTACTCCTTTCCCTATCCCCATACGCCAAGCACGGCAGAGGAAAAGGCATTTCTGTCCAAAGACTTCATCACCGGCCTGATTGAGCGCATCGCTGTCCGGCTGCATAATCAGTATAACCGCACCAAGGGAGACGGCTGGAACTGGTACGAAGACAGCCTTACGTACGGAAATTCCATGCTTCCCTGGGCGCTGCTGAGGGCTTTCAAGCTGTCCGGAAATGCTGCGCTTAAACATACAGCCAAAGAAAGCCTTGATTTCCTTGCTTCACGGACTTTTGCCCGGGAGGGCTATTACAAGCCCATCGGCAGCCACGGCTGGCTGCTGCGCGGCGGAGAGCCGGCTCTCTACGACGAGCAGCCAATTGAAGCCTGCGAAATGCTGCTGACCTGCCGGGAAGCTGCCTCCGTGCTTCAGGACCCGTCTTATCTGCAGCAGGCTGACTTATGCTATGCATGGTACACAGGGCATAATTCCTTAAATCTGCCGCTGATTGATCCTCAATCCGGGGCTTGCTATGACGGCATCCACAGCAGCGGGCTGAATCTGAATCAAGGCTCGGAAAGCATCATTTCCTTCTCGATCGCCCATCTGGTGACCCATCATGGATAAATACGCGACCATCCTTGCCGGCGGAGGGGGCACCCGGTTCTGGCCGCTGTCCAGACAGGAAATTCCCAAGCAGCTGCTCAATATCAGCGGCAATGACATTATGCTCAACGATACGATTGAACGCTTCAAGGGCATTATTCCCCAGGAGAACACCGTCATCGTGACAAACCGCACCCAGGCCGTGCTGCTGGAGAGCATTATGCACAGTAGCGTGCAGAAGAGCAATATTCTGATTGAACCCGTGGCCCGCAATACCTCCGCCAGTATCCTGTTCGCTGCGTTCTCTATACAGCATATGGCCCAAGAGGATTCCTTGATGGTCGTCCTGCCCTCCGATCACTATATCACTGATGAACCGCAGTTCCGGCTTACGCTGGATGAAGCCTGTACGGTAGCCATGGAAAGTGACCGGATTGTCACGATCGGCATCAAGCCCACCTTTCCTTCTACAGGCTATGGTTACATCGCCTATGACAAAGAACCCATTTCAGCAAGTCCGGTAGCGGTCTATGATGTGGCTGAATTTGTGGAGAAGCCGAATTTCCAGAAAGCCCAGGGTTATCTCGCGTCAGGCAATTATTTATGGAACAGCGGGATTTTCATCTGGAAGACATCCGTAATCCTTGATAATTTCAAACGTTACCTGCCCCGGCTGTACAACACTATGCTGCCGATCAGCGAGGCGCTTGGCACAGATCAGGAAGCGGAGACGATTAACCGCATTTATCCCCTGCTTCAAAATATTTCGATTGATTACGGAATCCTGGAGCGTTCTGACGAGGTCGTTGTCCTGTCCGGCCAATTCGGATGGAATGATATCGGCAGTTGGGATGCGCTCGGCGCCATCTTCCCTCCGGATGAGTCCGGCAACATTATTAAAGCCAATCATATAGGCATTGATACCCGCAATTCGATCATTTACGGAAACGGGCGGCTGATTACCACGATAGGTGTAGAGGGATTTATCATTGCCGATACCGGGGATGCGGTCCTCATCTGCCCCAAGGACAAAGCACAATCCGTCAAGGACATCGTCGATCTGCTCAAGGAAAAGGGCATGACTGCATATATCTAAATTCCGCAAAAATGTAAGATTGGCTGTGGCTTCCGGCTTATTTATTTCAAAAAAAAGTGACTGTTGCTATTAGAGCAACGGTCACTTTTTCACGAATTCATTTATATATGTTCGGGATTCCCGCAATTAGGTCCACGCCCACAGGAAGCCGTCACGGTCCCAGGCAATCCTTCCGGCATGCAGCTTGCGGAAAGCCTTCTTCACATCCTTGGACAGCGAAGCATTTCCGTTCTCGTTCACAAATACAAATTGCTCGCCAAAATTCGCCTTCACATATTCAATCGCAGCGGTCTGGTACAAAGTTCCGGTAAATTGGATCTCCTTGACCATCCACTCCGCAACCTCTTGCGCAGTAACTCCCATCAGGTGTTGCCCCTTTCGATCATCCTCAATTTCAATGTTCCCCCATTATAGCATAAATAGCGCCGAATCCTGGAAACGTCCGCATCAGGTGTAAGTGCCCAGATGAAACTTAAATTACTTCACTGCGTCAGTATTTATAGAAAACAAGATTCCAAATCCTCTGGAGGAACAAAGATGAACAGAGCATACAAAGAGCTATTTCTGAACACGGTATATTTTTCACTTGGGATTAGTGCTGTCTTTGCATTCATAACAGCCTCTGTAATCGGCCATTCTCCGCTGGGGTTCTCCTGGGGGTTTAATTTCCTCGGTATTTTTCTGTTTATATATTTTTATAATCTGATCATGAGTGTATTAAACTTCGCACTGTCCCTTTTCTGCAAATCCTTAGTCATGCGGCTTGTTCTGTTTAATATTGTGGGGCTGCTGTTGACTGCATTGCCTGCCTATCATTTTCATGAGTGGTTCCTGCTCAGCCTGTATGCTTCATTTATTGTCCTGTCGGCCCATTCCATATGGAGCCAAAGAACGGCTGACCGCCCGTAACCCCGCCTATTCGTCATTACTATAGAAGATCAAACAACCGCCCGGAGAACCGGGCGGTTGTTTGACGATTCAATATGAAGGAAATAGCTACCGCTTCCGCACTGCCACGCTAACCACACCGTAGCGATACAGCATCTTACGCCCGAACCAGTTGAACAACCGGTCGGTGAAAAACCCCATAAACCCAAGGCAGAACAGCCCAACAAAAATCCAGTCCGTGCGGAAAAACAGCCGCGAATTCCAGATCAGATAGCCTACGCCTTCGTTCGAAGCGATCATTTCAGCACCGATAATCGCCATATAGGAGGTTCCCATCGCCAGACGCACGCCGGTAAAAATATACGGAGTCGTAGCCGGAACGATAACATGCAGCAGAATTTGCCATTCACTTGCGCCCATGCTGCGTGCCGAACGGATTTTATCCTCTTCCACAGACACCACCCCGGTCAGCGTATTCAACACCACAATAAAAAATGTCGCGTACATGATCAGCGCGATCTTCGATTGCTCTCCGATGCCGAACCAGACCAGAAACAGCGTAATGAAGGCGATCGGCGGAATAAAACGGATAAAATTCAGAAACGGCTCCGCAAAAATACGGATCACATGAACTTTGCCGATTACAAGTCCTACAGGGATGGCAATCAGACTGCCCAGCACCCAGCCGACCAGCACCCGGTAGAAGCTGATGCCGATATATTTCATCAAGGTACCGTCACTAATCAGCTCCCGGCCGCCTTTAAGTGTAGCCCACGGTCCGGGGATCACATCAGGTCCATAGAGCACTGCACCCAATTGCCAGATCGCCAGTGCGGCCAACCACAGCAAAGTGACGGAGACCCATTTTTTCTCTATCCATTTCATCATGCTTCACACCCTATCCTATTCTTCGAAATGGCCTTGAATTTGGTTGTACAGCGAGTAGAACTCCGGTGATGCCACATCTCGCGGATAGGAGAGCGTGTTGTCGTAAATATCCGTAATATTGGAGGATGGACCTACGGACATAATGCCGATCCGTTCACCGAGCAGCAGCGCCTCCTGAATATCATGGGTGACGAAAATAATGGTCTTGTGCGTTTCACGCCAAATATTGACCAGTTCCTTCTGCATCGTCCGCCGGGTCATCGCATCCAGCGCACCGAACGGCTCATCCATCAGCAGGATGGCAGGATCGTTCGCAAGCACACGTGCCAGCTGCACCCGCTGCTTCATGCCGCCCGAGAGCTCTTTGGGATACTTCTCCTCATGACCCTTCAATCCGACAAGCCCGATATAGCGGTCCGAAATTGTGCGCCGCTCCGGCTTCGGTGTCTTTTTCATCCGCAGCCCAAATTCCACATTCTCACGCACCGTCAGCCACGGGAACAAGGAGGAGTCTGCCTGCTGGAATACAACTGCGCGGTCCCGGCCGGGTCTATCCACTTCAACATTATCCACTCTGAGGTTTCCTCCGGATTTGGAGACAAACCCGGCAATCATATTCAGCAGCGTCGATTTCCCGCAGCCGCTCGGTCCGAGCAGAACAAAAAACTCCCCGCCTTTAATGACCAGATTCACATCTTTGATAATGTAATGGACGTCTCCGGCTGCAGGCTCGCTGTAGCTTTTGCGAAGCTGCTCGATATGAATGGCATTCTGCTTGGCAGTTAAGGCCATATGGACACCTCCTAAAAGTTTTGTATAGCATAGGGCTCCTCGGTCAGCCTTGGTCAGAACTGGCTTCGGAACCCGCTTCATAAGAGCATGTTATTTGCCGTAGGTTACTGCATCCGGCAAAGCCTTCTTCAGCGGCTCCAGATTCAGCTTGCTGTCCAGGTCAAAGTCCTGTGCGATGATACCCGTCTCGACCATGTATTTCTTCTGGCCTGCCAAGCTGTCATAGGCAGCCTGTGTAAAGCCAACCTCCCATGGGTTAACAGGCAGATCCTTCAGCGTATTTTCTCTCGGCTGCTTCACTTCCTCGTACATGAGATCCGCCACTTCATCTGGATGCTCCTGGGCATAGGCTGACGCTTCAGCAACAGCCGCCAGGAATCCTCCGATCACATCCGGCTTTGCCTCCAGAAGCTCATTGCCGGCCACAATTCCTGTACCCAGCCGCACTGGAGTTTTGGACATGTCAGTTAACTGATGCACACCTTCTAAGGCATTCAGCTTATCTTCCAATGCTGAACCGATGACCCAGGTGGCATCAATATCTCCTTGCTTCAGGGCAATAAAGGCTTCGTCAAAAGCCCCCTGCCCGGTAAGCTTCACATCACTTAACGCGATGCCCTGCTCCTTCAGGTATTCATCCCACAGATACGGTAGGAAGGTTCCGCGCAGGAAGCTAAGATTCTTGCCTTTCAGATCGGCGGCACTCTGGATCTCATCCCTCACGTACAGCTTCCACGCCGCCGCAGCCTGATCGGTAGCCAGACCGGCAGAAGCAATGATCGAATATCCGCCTTTGGAAACAGCGTTCAGCAGCGGGAAGTCAGCACCGTAGGATACATCCACCTGCTTGATGAAAAGAGCATTCACACCCTCTGCGGGGGTGCCAAAGTTGACAATTTCCGCGTCGATTCCATGATTTTTGAAGAAACCTATATTTAGAGCTACACGGAAGGTCGGATTGGAATTCGTGTCGGCAATCTTGATTTTCACGGTCTTCTCCTTGCTGCCGGATGATCCCTCAGACGCGGCGGCATCCCCCTTGGAACTGCAGCCTGACATAAGAATTACGAAAGATAAGGATAAGAGCAGAAAAACAGAACCATACCAGGATTTTTTCAAGGAAACACACCTCTTCATTTTGGAATTAATCTATCTCGCTCTCAGAACAGCGCTCTCATCAGCGGTAGCCACACAAGCAGCTCCTTCTACAAACGGCAGGGTTGTCGCTACACTTACTACAGAATCCGAGCCCTTCGGCGCTGCACCAGGCACTCTGAAGGTGGTCACATCTATTGGTTCAATCGCAATTTCCTTCGGCTTCTCCAATTGCGGCACCCATGCATACGGCACCCGGTAGGAACGGTAGACCATATTCGTGTTTCGGCGGTCGGTAAATGGCGAGACATACTCCCAGACCAGCTCATACTCCGGAGTAACCTCAAACAATCTGCCGTTCGATCCTTCAGTAATCAACGTGTTCCCATTGGCTAGCCGCTGGGCCGAGCTGATATAAGGACTGTAAAATTTATAGGAATCCGTCGGAACTGAGAATCCGGCCTCTGCCGAGGTGTATTGCCATACGACCTCTAACGTTACGGGATCAATCTCCAGGATACGGGAGTGGTCGCGCACCGCATTCTTCTGCCCGAAAGGTGATGCCGGATTCGGCAGACCGTAACCGCCCCAGCCGCCGTTGTCGAATACGAGAAGATTGCCTTCACCCGGCAGCCCTTTTGGAATAATGTGAGCGTGATGCTGGCCGATAATCCATCCGATATGCTTCACTTCAGGGAGAGAATAGTCCGGTCCGAGCCGCCAGACAATAGCACCTGTTTTCCTGTCCGTAATTGCGATGATGTTCGCTTCCCGGGCATCCCAGATGACGTTATCGGGGTGAAACCGTTCGTCTCCATTATCATAGAACTTGTTCAGCCCCACGTACGATGCAGAGTTGATATGCAGCCAGTCGCCTACGCCGCCGCCGAGATTACCGAAGGAACGCGTGTTAGGGTCGCGGAACAGGACATTACGGGCCGCTTCGTCAAAGCCCAGTTCAGCAAAGTGATCGCTGGCCTTCCACTCCCAGATGATTTTGCCTTCCCAGTCCACTTCAAGAATGGTGTCATCCAGCAGCTCTTTGTTGGAGATGATTTCGTTGTGCAGGTTCTTATGGGCGAGAATTAATGTCTTGCCGCTGCTTACCTTAGGCTCAAGCCCCGGAGCGTAATACCCGACCGGATTACCTTCCCGCTGGTAATCGTGGTGCTGGCGGGCATACCACAGCGGCTCATAGCCGGGATCTTCAATATGCTCATAGCTGTTGTACTTCCAGACGATATTGCCATCCCAATCGACCTGCACCAGATCCACATTATCCTGAATGCCAAACTTCGGATCTCTCCGGCCCGTGCTGCCTAGTACATAACCGCCGGGGAGGATTTTGGCCGGAAAGCCGAGCAGCCCCTGCCACAGATGAACCTCTTTGCCGTTCATGTCGATCAGCACTACACCTTCTTCACCCGCCTGAAATACCGTATAGCCGCTCCACGCCTTGGCCGGATTGTACACTGTTGCTCCTGTTGGATAAACTGTTGAATGTCCCATAATCATCTCTCCTTAAAGTTTTGTGTGTATTGGCTTCCTGAATCGGCTTCGAACAAAACTCGCTTCGGAAGCATTTGCTTAAGTTTTGTGTGTATACACTTCCTGAGTCACTTCGAACAAAACTCGCTTCGGAAGCATAGACATTATTTTCTCAGTAACTAAGATATTTGCTCTCTGTCACGGTTCTCCGCGGCTTCTGTTCAGGGCTGGCAGGAACGGGGGGCTCGGCATTCTGCTGCGCCAGCGCCAGCAGCGTATCCGAGAATCCCTCCAGATTGCTGATGATCCGTTCATAAAAGCGGCTCTGCAGCTCAAGCTCCTCCTCCGTGAAGCCCTCGAACAGAAGCGTGATACATCGGGCCCCGATGTTGCTGTTGCGCTCGGCCATTTCCCTGCCCTTGGCTGTAATATCGAGTAATACGGTTCTGCGGTCATCTTCCTTGCGCCTGCGCACTGTATACCCGCCGGCCTCCAGCTTATCGCTTAGTGCAGTAATCGCACCGGAGGTGAAATCGAGCTGCCCGGCCAGATCGCCAAGCCGCTGCTCACCCTCGCGGATGATTTTGTGCAGAATCAGCATACCCGGCAAGGTAATCCCCGCAACACTTACACGGTCACGCTCCTTCACAAACCTGCGTACCATTTTGCGGAACAGATAATCCGCCTCTTCCAGCTGCTCCCATTGTTCTTCCGTCATGCTCTCCCTACTTCCCTTCCATCAGCCAACAAAAAAAGACTCCCGGCACATCCTCCCATAGGGGAATCATGCGGGAGCCTTTGGCGGTCCAATCGGCTCAGGTAATTATTTCACTGTTCATTTAATGACTGGTGAATTATTGCAGTAATCATAAACCCCTTTAAACCAACCTGTCAAGTGTGGATTTAGAGAAAATAAAAAGCATCCCGCAGGATGCCCCGTATCTTCATCTTAAGTTAACCGGATCACATAAGTTATGAACTGGTAAGCATTATCCTTCAAAATGCCGGAAGAAGCGAGCAACTTCTTGCCGGAAGGGCTCCAGCGCAGCTGGTCGGCCACTTCAATGTCAGCCAGAACCGGTGTTTGTTCGCCCGTTTCCACTTCGGTAATAAATAAACCGTCCTGACCCGAAGCAGCGTTTCCGGCAGTCAGTGCATAAGCCAGCTTGCTGCCGTCCGGGGACCAGCTGGTTCCGAATATTTGCTGCGCCGAAGCTAGTGTTGACTGCTCATTGCCCTCCGTATCGCAGAGAACCAGGATCATTTCTCCCGGCTTGGTCCGTTTTACAATAGCCAGCCTGCTCCCGTCCGGTGAAGGAATAACCCACATGACACTTTTCTTCAGCAGTTTGGATTGCTTCGTTTCGGTATTGTAAGCGTTCAACTCCGCCTCTTCACCTGTGACGTAATAGATCAGGCTTCCCGACTGCACCACCTCATGAACATACGCCGCACCGGGTTTAACCACAATTTCTTGATCACCTTTCAGATCGGCTTTAAAAATATTGCCTTCCATATCGGGAAAAAGAATCTGCCCGTTATCAATCCATTTCCCCTCTTCGCTCCTGAACTGCGTATCGTCCACCTGTACGGATACTCCGGTCTCCAGATTCATAATGTAGCCAAAGCCGGTGAAATCCTCCAACTCTTTGTAGAGAAGATGCTTCTTGTCGGGAGACAGCAGGGCCGAGCCGTAATTCTTCTCCCCTCCCAGGAGCGGAGTATCTTCACCCGTGGAAAGGTTATGCAGATAGAGATTATGCGGATAACGTTTCTGGCCCTCAACCGTCTGCGCAGGAAGCTGGCGATTCTCCTTATCCACAACGAGGCTGTCTTCACTGACAAAATCCATTCCACGGACATTCTCCACCTTGTCAATGCCCTCCAGCTCCAGCTTCGTGTAGACCGATTCGCTGGTATTGTCCAGAACGGTGATCTTCTGGCCGGATTTCTCTATGACCTGCCGGGACTCCGTTGCTCCCGTATTGCAAGCCGCTGTGGACAACAGTACTGCCGTGCACACCAGAAGCAGCGCCGACTTACCTACCCTGCTCGGCTTGCCGCCTATCTTTGCAGCCATGATCGTTCCTCCTACAAGCTTAAGTTGCTCCAAGCATACCGGAAGAATATTTCCAAAACGCCTCCGGATGTTTCCAAATTGTAAATTAAGTGACCCTCGGAAAAGACAACTCAAATGCCGCCCCTTCCCCTTCTGTCTCCAGCAGGGCAATGGTTCCGTTCTGCTTCTCCACCAGATTGCGCACCAAGGATAGGCCCAGTCCAGTCCCGCCTGAGGCTCTGGAACGGTCACGGTTGACCGTGAAGAAGGGTTCAAAAATCTTGTCGCGGGCCTCGGGAGGAATCCCAATGCCGGAATCCTTGATGGTGATCCATACCCGCTGGTCCCGGACCTCGCTATGAAGATGAACGCTCCCTTGCGGAACATTATATTTGATCGCATTGTCGAGCAGATTGATAAAGATATGCATAAAGCTCTCCTTATCAATCCAGATATGGGCGGGCTCGGCATCCAGCGTAATCGTAATCCCGTAGCGCTCCGCCTTGCCGTTCATGCGTCCGCAAATATCCTCCAGGCCTTCAGCCACCTCCAGCAGTTCAGCCTGTGACTCAAAATCGTATTTCTCCAGCGCCGTCAGCTGCAGCACCTTCTCAACCATCTCATACAGCCGCTCAGTCTCTTTGGCAATATTGAGCTTGGCATCAAACAACAGCTTGGGATCATCGTCATACATATTCAGCAGGTCTACATAAGCTTTTATAGAGGTCAGCGGCGTCTTGAATTCATGACTGATATTGCCGATATACTGCTTCTGCTGCTGCTCCAGCGCCTGCAGCTTGGTGACGGCCAGCTGCAGCTTGCGTTGCTCCTCATCCTTTGCGGCAATGCTGCTCTCAATCTCGCGGCTCATGAAGTAAATGCCTTCAGCCAGCTCGCCCAGCTCATCCTTCCGCTTTACCGGTGGAGCAGAGATATATTCGGCGCGACGGATCGACTCTGCCGCCTTCTTAAGCCGCCCGATCGCCGCAGCGGCACGGTTGAAATACAGATAGCCGACGATGAAGCTGAGCACCAGCACGGCCGCACCGGTCGTCAGGAACAGGTTCTGTAAGGTTTGCTGGAAGCTTTGGGCGCTCTTCAGCGAATACTGCAGCTGCACAACACCCATCTGCTTCTCCGGTCCTTGCACAGGAGCCAGATAAAGCAGCTTGTCATCCGCTGCGTTCTGGTAGGCGATTTTATTCTGCAACGCATAGGCCAGCGCACCGGAGACATCCTGCCCTGCCGGGGCAGTCTCTCCTTGGACCGAGCTGCCAACGATCTGCCCCGCCGCATCGTAAAGTGTGACTTCCAGGCCGGTGAACCCGGCCAGCTCCACAGCCAGCGATCTGCCCCGCTGCTGCATGAATGCCTGCGGTTCGAGACGGGCACCCGTATAATACGTCTGCTTCACCCGCAAATTCACTGTTTTGACATGCTGGTCCAGGTAGTCTTCAGCCTGCAGCTGCTGGTTCCTGGCTACACCTTGCAGCACAAAATAGCTCAGCACACTTACAGCCAGAATGAGCAGTACGGCCAGGAACAGGCTGAATTTCAGCTTGATGCTGATCCTCATGGGTAACTCCCGGCAGGAATGGCTTTATATCCGACCCCATAGACGGTTTGCAGCACATTCTGGTACGGATCGCCCAGCTTTTTGCGCAGCCGCTGGATGTGGATGTCCACCGTACGTGTACCTCCGGCATAATCCATTTCCCATACCTGTTCCAGCAGCTCTTCGCGCATATAGACACGCTGCGGGTGGGACAGCAGGAGAAGCAGCAGATCAAATTCCTTTGGCGTCAGCTCAAGCTGCTGCCCGTCAAGCTCCGCGCTTCGCCGTCCGGGATACACGCGCAGCGCCCCATATTCGATAATCTCGCCTGGAGTCTCTCCGCCTTGTTTGTCCAGCCTGCGCAAGAGCGCCTTGACACGGGCCAGCAGCTCACGGATTTCGAACGGCTTGGTCATATAATCATCCGCGCCCAGCTCCAGGCCGACGATTTTATCAACGATATCATTTTTGACGGTCAACAGAATAATCCCGATGTCCTTCCGGTTCTCCAGCCTGCGGCATACATCGTATCCGCTCAGCTTCGGCATCATCACATCCAGCACCATGGCATTCGGCCGGAAGGTCAACACCTTGCCAAGCGCCTCTTCGCCGTCAGCGGCGGTGTCCACCTCGTAACCTTCACGGCGGAGCGCATAGGCAATCGCACTTACAATGCCCGGCTCGTCATCGACAACAAGCACTTTTTTAGCCATCTTCGGTTCACCTTCCCGCTTCCGGTTTAATTATTTCTTGGCCAATTGTTCTATTTGTAGTATACCTTTGTTCGCCTGTTTGACCAAAATCCTTGCCTGCTTCCAAAAAAACGAACCCGCTTGCCAATTTAAACGTAGTATTCGTCAGGAGCCTAATTTTTAGGTTATCTTAAACCAGACTTAAGCTTAGCCTCAGCTTCACCGTTTACAATAAGCTTAAGCTAAAGTTCTAATTGCCGTAACCTACGCCCCTTGATTGATATAACATTACACTTAAAGTGAGGATGACACTGATGAATATAAAACATATGAACATGAACATTAAACGCATGAACATTAAACGGGTGATGATTGTCGGAACAATGATTGTGGCCATGTCCTTCGGAGGAACCACTTGGGGCAAGCCTGCAGCAGCTGCAGCCGCCGCTCCGGTCGCCAAATGGTCCACTTCTACCAATGTGGATGACAAAGATGAATTACTGGAGGCACTGAATCAATCCTCCGACGAGAAGTTGTACGAGGCACTCTATGACGGGAAGTCCTTACATGATATCGCTGTAGAGAACGGCGGGAATATTGACAGCGTTATTCACCTGCAGGTAGCCCAGTTAACACAGCAGCTTGATGCCAGACTGGCAAGCGGAAGCATTACTTCGGAGCAATATACCGCTCAGAAATCCGAACTCAGCGAGCTTGTGGCTCAAAGCGTTCTTACCTCATTCGATTAACGGAACTACATAACAATCGCAAGTGGAAACGGCTTCGCCGTCCTCAAAAGGGCGGTATCCGTTTCAGCGAGAAATAGAAGGATAATTTATAGCGTGCAGCATATAAATTCTTATATTTGAACAAAGAAAAAGTGGCATTCCAACTTCGTTAAGTAGGAATGCCACTTTTTCTTATGCCGCTAAGGAAACTGACGGGTTATTGAGTCTTTTTCGATTCAATATCCAGAGGCACCTGCTTCTCCCGGGTAATATCCAGAATATCCAAGAAGAAGACGAAGATCGGAATGCCGAGAATAAGTCCCCATACGCCGATATAATGCTCGGAGAACAGCAGCACGATAAAGGTGTAGAACATCGGCAGGTTCATTTTGGAAGACATCAGCTTCGGATTGAGGAAATAGCCTTCGACAAAATGCAGTACTGCAATCATCGCCAGCACATAGATCGTCATTTCCAGCCCACCGATGCTATAGCCGATAATGCAGAGCGGAATCAGGGAGATGACAAAGCCGACAACCGGGATCAGGCTGAGCATGAAGATCATGATCGACAGCGCGAAGAGGTACGGGAAACCAAGAATCCACAGCCCGATGACCGTGAAGAAAGTATTGAACAATGCTATCAGAATTTGGGCTTCAATGACTTTGCCGAAGGAGGAGATGAATTTTTTGCCGAAATACTCCAGCTCCACATAGAACCAGGAAATCTTGCTCTCTCTCAGGCGGGAGGTAAAACTGACAATCCGGTTCTTCTCCAGGATGAAAACAAAGCTCAGAATGGTTGACAATACGAAGGTTGTGCCCCAATTGCTGATCTTGAGCACATAATCAATGCCGCTCTTCATATAGGACTCATAGTTCAAATCCTTCAGCATGTTGAATAAATACTGCATAATCTCATTCTGCGGAATATCTTCAGAGGTTAAGGTGCTGAGAAAATTGGTTAATTGCTTAATTTGCTCAAAAACCTTGGGCAGATATTTGACGAGGGCCATCACGATCATGCTGATTAAAGCGAGATATAAGATGATAATAATAACCTTACTGTTCACCTTAACAAATCTACTGGTCCGCTTGGTCAGCAATACCTGAAAGCTGTTCATTACATAAGCAATCAAAAACGTCAGCAGCACCAAATTCAGCATGTCTCGAATACTGTACAGCAACAGTGCGATCAGCGCCAGAATCAAAAACCGCCGGGCTGTTAAATTCGCGTAGTAACGCTTGAACACTTCCATTGTTCCTCTCCATTCGCTTGCAATTAGGACTTTTATTTATAGTCTACAGTAATGAAATCACTTATAGCAACTTGGAGGGCCCCTAAATTACGCGGAAATACAAACTTTATGTCAACTTATCAGAGCCGAGCCTGTATTATGCTATAATGTGGAAAATAATCGCTAAATATGCAGAATTATTTCTGCCACTGGAGGTCTTTATCTTATGGGAAAAATCATTTGCATTACCGGAGCCTCATCCGGAATTGGCCTGGCCTCGGCTTTGAAGTTCGCGCGTGAAGGCTGGATCGTCTACGCTGGTACACGAAACCCCGCACGCGATCAGGAACAGTACCGTGGAGAGAGCAATCTTCATTTTGTAGAGCTGGAGGTTACGAAGCCGGAATCGGTTCAGGCTGTGATCGAGCGGATTGATCAGGAGCAGGGCCAACTTGATGTGTTGTTTGCTAATGCGGGCTTTGGCTATCTCCGGGCGCTTGGACAAGCACCGCTGGAGGACATTCAAAAGGTATTTGACACTAACGTATATGGCGTCATGCATACGATTCGGGCCGCACTGCCGCTGTTGCGCCGCACCGGATATGGACATATTGTAGCCACTTCAAGCGTCGGCGGACTGGTTGGCCAGCCGATGAACGAGATCTACTGCGCCAGCAAGTTCGCAGTGGAAGGCTTGCTGGAAAGTCTGGCTACCTACTACAAGCCGCAGTTCAATATTGATGTCACGCTGCTTGAGCCGGGAGCCATCGCTACTGAATTCAACAAGACCGTGCTCGGTCATGTAGCCGACACCGGAGGAATTCTGGAGGACGAATATAAGCCGGTTCTTGATGCCTATACCGCGACATTCCTGCAGCGGAACGTGGTGCCGCAGACCGCTGTTTCTGTAGCGGACGTCATGTGGGACCTGGTGCATATGGAAACCAAGCCGCTGCGGATCCGCACCTCGGAACAGGCGGAAGCCTTCGTCTCCCGCAAGATAAGCACAGACCCTACCGGACTCGAAGGTATGCTCAACACCCGCAAGATCCAGCTCAATCTATAAACGGCTTGAAAGAGGAGCTGGCTCTAAACTGCGTTTCCGGTCTTCAAGTCTCACCGGCAGTTTCAGCCAGCTCCTTCTCTATCAGCTCCCCGTTGCTCCGGTGGAATTTGGCCATATTACGCGGGAACGCGCAGCCTTCGATCAGGCGTTCCATATCTTCCTGCTTGCCTTCGGCTACAGCTGTCCGCAGATTATGAATATAAGCGAGACCTGCGGTTTGGCGCCGCGAGATTTCGGGCAGACTGTCGGCCGCTTCCCCATGTCCGGGAACCAGCAGCGTGATGGCATGATTGGCAAGGATCAGCTCCAGTTTGCCCAGCGTCTGCTCGTAGGAACGGCTGTTGTCATAAATATAGGGGAACTCCACGTCCGACAAATAGTCTCCGGCAATGAACAGTCCGAGCGGTTCAACCAAGGTAAACAGTCCATCATCCGTATGCCCCGGCGCAACATAGCAAGTCAGCACCATATCTCCGAATACTAGCGTTTGCCCATCCTGTTCTATGATATGATCCACCGCCGGATAATTTGTCTCGTAAGGCCTTCTCAGATAGTAATTGTCATCAAAGGTCCGGAGATCCTCGATAATCGCCTTCCGCTCTTCTTCGCTTTTGCCTGCAAATGCTCTGCTGGCGATAACTTCGGCCTCCTTGAAAGCCCCATACCCGATAATATGATCATAATCAGAGTGCGTGAATAACAGCAGCAGCCGTCTGCCGGAAAGGGTATTCTCTACATACTGCCGGATTTCCTCCACTTCACGCGGCAGCCAGCATGGATCCACCACCAGCACACAGTCTGCAGTCTCCACTACAAGCGAATTGGTCTCATAGAGATCACTCTGAAATAGTGTAACGCCTGCGCTTTTCGATTTTAACACTGATTCCCCTCCTAGCCCGGATCAACGTTTCTATTTCACACCAGCAAAATTCTTATGTCTACCTTATAAGTTCACATATAAATTCTAATATTTCAATAAAAAAAGATTGCCCCGGCAGAGCGCCAGGCACAATCTTCTCTGATGTCGATAGAACTTTATAAATGCCTTGTACCCCGTTTACCGCTGGATCGGCTCGATCCGGTATACTCCGGCCTCAGCCTGTCCTGAAATAATATGCCATCCGAAGGAGAGCACCGCTTCCAGACGGCTTTTCTCAGCGTCCGTCAGAGCCACCTCCACCGCTTCCTTGCCTTCCTCCAGCTCCAGCTGCCCCTCTTTGCCGAGGGCTACAGCAATCCAGCTGCGGATCCCGCGAATGGTATTGTACTTGATCTGGTAGCCATCCGTTACCGCGCGGCGGTACTCCTCCGGCTGCTCCGCAGCGAATGCTGCCAATTGCTGATAGTCAAAATGGAATTCACTCTCGTCCACCGGCAGCTCTCCCCCGGAGGTTATTCCGAGCAGTTGCCCGCTCTCCCACCCCAAGGACCGCAGCGATTCCAGCAGCAGCGCATCCCATTGCGATAATTTAACTTTGCCCGATGTTTCTGTCATTGTATGACCTCCCTCCAGTAATAACACCATTAACTCAGCCTATCCTTATTTCAAATCATAGCACAGCTGTCCTTTATTCCGCGAAGTCGTAGGCCACAAAGTGGCCTGGGCTCACTTCCTGCAGCTTGACGGCTTCGCCCTCGCCGCGCGAGACAGAGAAGCCGTCGAGATGAATTCTCTGATTCACCTTCATTGGGTCTGTCTCCAGAATGGAAGACAGCAACGCTTTCGTATACGGATGAATTGGGTTGTCGTACAGCTCATCGCTCTCCGCAACCTCTACAAGGCGTCCGCCGTACATGACGCCGATCCGGTCGGAAATATGCCGGACCATTGACAGATCATGGGCGATGAAGAGATACGTCAGTCCGAATTCGGACTGCAAATCCTCCAGCATATTGACGACTTGAGCTTGGACGGAGACGTCGAGCGCCGAAATCGGCTCGTCACAGACGACAAATTCAGGGCGCACGGAAAGCGCTCTGGCGATGGAAATCCGCTGGCGCTGGCCGCCGCTGAACTCATGAGGGAAGCGGTACAGATGCTCTCTCTTGAGTCCTACCTTCTCCAGCAGGGAAGCCACCGCTTCTTTGCGCTCTTCCCCCTGGTGCACGCCATGGATTTTCATCGGCTCACTGATTAACTCCAGCACATTCAGACTGGGATTCAACGAGGAATACGGATCCTGAAAAATCGACTGAATCCGTCTGCGGAAAGGCTTCAGCTGCTTCTCGCTAAGAGAGCCGAGCGACTGGCCGTCAAATGACACCTCACCGCCTGTATAATCGTATAGCCGGAGCAGGCAGCGTCCTACCGTCGACTTTCCGCTGCCCGATTCTCCGACCAGTCCGAAGGTTTCGCCCCGGCGGATTTGGAAGCTGACGCCGTCGACTGCTTTCAGCACGGCGGTGTCCCGTCCGCGCATATCTTTGCCTTTGGAGAAATGCTTCTTGAGATTGTTCACATCCACCAGCACATCGCTTTTACTCACAGGGCTTCCCCTCCTTCCGCACGAACTGCAGCAGCTTCTGGCGCGCCTTCGGCCAGCCAGCACATTGAGCGGTGGCCCGGAGACAGCTCGGTTACCGGAGGCCGCTCGCTGCAGCGGGCAAAGGCATGCGGGCAGCGTTCCATAAACGGGCAGCCCGGCGGCGGATCCAGCAGATCCGGCGGCGTACCCTCAATCGGAATAAGCCGCTCGCGCGAGCCGCCGCCACGTTTCGGAATCGAGCGCAGCAGGCCCTGGGTATAGGGATGCTGGGGGCGGTAGAAGATATCCTGGACCGTCCCCTCCTCCATAATAAGCCCGCCGTACATCACGATTACCCGGGTGCAGACCTGCGCCACCACACCGAGATCATGGGTGATTAGCGCGACAGCGGTCTCCGATCTTCCCTTCAGCTCTTTAAACAGGTCAAGAATCTGCGCCTGGATCGTTGCATCCAGCGCGGTTGTCGGCTCGTCGGCAATCAGCAGCTCCGGCTGGCAGGAGAGCGCCATGGCGATCATCACCCGCTGCCGCATTCCTCCGCTGAATTCATGCGGATACTGCTTCAGCCGCTGCTCCGGATCACGAATGCCCACTTGGCGCAGCATGTCCGCCGCTTCGGCATAAGCCGCTTCTTTATTCAATCCGCGGTGTCTGCGGATCACTTCCGTTAATTGCTGCCCGATTCGCTTGACCGGATTCAGCGAGGTCATCGGGTCCTGAAAGACCATGGCGATCCGGTTGCCGCGCAGCTTGCGCCACTGCTTCTCCGAGAGCCCGTTCAGACTCTCGCCGCGGAACTCAATATTTCCGGCGGTGATGCGGCCCGGAGACGTAATCAAGGACATAATCGCCTTGGCCGTGACACTTTTACCACTGCCGGATTCCCCGACGATTCCCACAGTTTCACCGGCATCTATATGAAAGCTGACTCCCCGGACCGCCTGGTTCTCCCCATCGCGGGTAGAGAACGATACTTGCAAATCCTCAACAGACAGCAGCCTCTGCGTCATGATGTCTTCACTCTCCTATCTCCGGATCAGCTTTGGTTCAAAGCCAACCCGCAAAATATCACCCAGCACATTAAAGCTCAGTACGGTTAACAAAATCATCAGCCCGGGAAACAGCGCCAAGTAAGGCGCCTGAGCAATATAGCCCTGCGCGCTGTTCAGCATGCTGCCCCAGGTGGCATTCGGCGGCTGTACGCCGAAGCCGAGAAAGCTCAGCGAGGATTCCATCATAATGGCCGAAGCAATGTTGTTCGTTGCCCCTACAATAATGACCGGCACCAGACCGGGAAGAATGTGGCGCCAGATAATGCCTGTGGCGCTTTGTCCCGATGCCTTGGCGTACAGCACATATTCGCGTTCCTTGATCGTCATAGCCTCCGCGCGGATAACCCGGGCTACATTCATCCACATCAGCAGCGCAATAATGATGATAATATTGCCGACGCTTGGTTTCAGAAACACGCTGAGCAGCAGCAGAATCAGGAAGGAAGGAATCGACATGATAACGTCCAGCATACGCATCAGGAGATTATCCAGCCAGCCGCCGAAATAGCCGCTGATTACGCCCACTGTTACCCCAATGACGGTTGCCACAACCATCGAGGCGAAGCCAACCAGCAGGGACACGCGGCCGCCGTACAACGCTCTGGCCAGATAATCCCGTCCGTAATCATCCGTTCCAAACCAATGGGCGGCCCCCGGCGGAGTTAGTCTCGCCATCGCATCCATTGCATTGGGATCATAGCCGGACAGGAAGGCAAAAATGGCTCCAAGGGTAAATACAATCAATATTACGAGAGCGGCGACACCCAGACCGTTCGTAAACAGCTCTGATTTTAGATTTTTCCATTTACTGCGATTCATGAGGTCACCCCTTTAATTTAATTCTCGGATCTACGAAGCTGTAGAGAATATCCGCCACCAGATTGCCGATAATCAGCATCAGGGAAGAGAACAGCGTGATCCCCATAATGACCGGGTAATCCATTCCCTTGACTGCCGTCATTCCCAGCGACCCGATGCCCGGCCAGGAAAATACCGTTTCTGTCACGATGGCACCCGCCACCAGATCGCCCATGGACATGCCAAGGAGCGTAATTACGGGCAGCAGCACATGCTTCATGACATGACGGAACAGTATCGTCGACTTCTTCGAGCCAAAAGCATACTGAATCTGCACATATTCCTCTTTCAGCTGTCCGATGGTGCTGGAGCGGATGTAGCGCACATATGTGGCGAGAAAACCAAAAGCCAGAACAGAGCAGGGCAAAATCCCGTGCTTCAGCACATCAACCGCCGATTCCACGCCAATCGTACGCATCCCCATACTCGGCAGCAGATGCAGTTTAATGGCAAATAAGTACATTAGCAAAATAGCCAGCCAGAATAATGGCACCGAAATCCCGATGTAGGAGATAAAATTAATCAGCTTGTCGGCCCAGCGGTTGCGGTTCGCACCGGCAATCAGGCCAAGGGGAATCGCCAGCAGTACCGCAAGCAGGATCGCACTGCCCATGAGTCCGGCTGTCGCCGGCAAACGGTCCAGAATTTGATCCAATACCGGCTGATGGTTGACCAGGGAATACCCGAAGTCGCCCTGGGCGATTTCTTTGATCCAGATAAAATATTGAATATACGCCGGCTTATCCAGCCCCAGGTTATGGCGGATGCGCTCGATATCATCGGCATGCATATTCGGTGTTACAAAGGACAGCACCGGATCTCCCGGAGCCAGCTTGATCATCGTAAAGCAGACAACCGACACGAAGAACAACATCGGGATCGTTTGCAGCAGTCTACGAAAAATGAGTTGTCTCATACGCATATTCTCCCAGCTCTTGATCAGCAAAAAATAAGCTGGATGTCCAGCTTATTTTTTGCCGTACTTATTTTTCGCTGCGCTTTATTTCAAATAGATTTTGGACAAATCTTCGAAAATAACGACAGGCTTCAGAACAGCTTCTTCAATTCCGCCATAGGCGTTGGACACGGCTACGACAGTTTTAGTATAAGCGATTGGGTAGATCGGTGCATCCTCAGCAACAATTTGCTGTGCTTTCTTGTAGATCTCGCCGCGTTTGGCTGTGTCAGCCTCGCCGGCTCCATCCTTCAGCAACTGGTCAACCTCTGGATTCGCATAATGTGAATAGTTGGAGGAAGCGCCCGAAGTGAACAGGATGCGGTAAGCATCGGGATCATATCCCATGATATATCCGGTCAATGCCAGCTCGTAGTCCTTAGCCTTCAGGTCAATAAACTTCTGCACCCAGGCTGAGGAATCCATATTCTGCAGTTCAACCTCTACGCCGACCGCTTTAAGCTTCTGCTGTACATACAGGGAGATGGCTTCCTGTGTTTTGTTGCCGCTTTGCACAATATATCTCAGCTTGAGGTTGCTGACCCCAGCCGCTTCCAGCAGTTCCTTTGCTTTGGCGACATCATTGTCATACGTAGTCACGTCATTGGTGAAGTACAGCGCGTCCGGAGTCAGGAATGACTTCGCCGGATCGGCATATTCACTGGAAGTGTATGCCGTTTGAATCAGTTCATCACGGCTAAGCGCCAGGGACAAAGCTTGACGTACTTCTTTTTTAGCCAGAACACCTGTGTCGCTGTTGGCATTGAACATCAGATAAGCCAGGCGGCCTTCACTGTAAGGCAAGATCTGAAAATTATTTGTAGCCTGGATAGTCGCTACATCCTTTGGATCCAGGTACTGCACGTTGATCTCGCCATTCTGCAGGGCAAGGTTGGCAGCGTTCGTATCCTTGGCAATCCGGTAAGTTACGGAATCCAGGTGCGGCTTACCGCCGAAGTAGTTATCGAATCTTTCCAGTGTAAGATACTCACCGGCTTTATATTCTTTGAACTTGAATGGGCCCGAACCTACAGGAGAGGCATTTTTGGTGCTTTTCTCCAGATCAGTTTCATTCTCAAAGATATGCTTTGGAATCGGGAACACCTGCACCAGTGCAGCTTCGAAAGCCGGGCTGACTTGCGGCAGCTGGAATTCTACAGTCACATCATCCACTTTCACCGCTTTGACCGGCTTGTCGCCGATGACAAAGCTGGCTCTGAGGAAGCTGTTCTGTGCCTCATCCAAAATGCTGTCAATGGTAAACACTACGTCGTCTGCTGTCAGCTTCTCTCCGTCATGCCAGGTGAGCCCGCTTTTCAGCTTCAGTGTATAAGTAAGATTATCGGCCGAAGGCGTAAGGCTGTCCGCCAGATAAAATGTTTTCTCTCCGTTATTAACCTGGAACAACGGGGCATACAGCGCCTGGTCAATCGTCAGGCTGACCCGGTCACCTGCATAGTTCGGATTAAGCACTACCGGGTCGGAAGCCACCCCGATAATCAAGTTACCGCCGTCTTTGGGCTCACCTGCCGCAGGCTGCTGCGAGGCGTCCGGTGACTGGCTTGCATTTGTCGATGCTGCGTTATTCCCCCCGGAGCACGCACTGATCATAACCGTTAACAATATTAGAACAATAACCCCTGATAATCCTCTACGCATTTGTTTCTCCTCCATGTCTATGAGCAACTTCACTCGTTCTGTTATGAATTATATATCGGAATACTAGGGATTACAATGGATGCAATTTCACAATAATGGGAGTTCGAGGGAATCGCCTGTAAAGAAGGGTAGGGCGTCTAACGATTCCACACCTTAACCTCTAACATGACGTCCCCGCGCTTCAAGGCGTCCACATGCTCCATTCCTGCCGTGACTCTTCCGAACACCGTATGCCAGGGATCTAAATAATCAAATGTATCATAGCAGATAAAAAACTGGCAGCTGCCGGTATTAGGCCCGAAATGAGCCATCGACAAGGCGCCGCGCACATGCTTATGGGGATTATTCTGCGTTTCACAGGGGATTTTATCGGTGCCTCCACGCCCCGTGCCTTCGGGACACCCGCCCTGAGCTACGAACCCGCGGACTACACGCTGAAAAGTCAGGCCGTTATAGAAGCCGCTGTTCGCCAGCTTTTCGAAATTGGCTACAGTACCCGGGGCTTCCTGCTCATGAAGCTCAAGCTCAATAACCTGTCCTTGCTCCAGTCTGATGGATGCCTGCTTCATGGTCTCCCCTCCGGCTCTTCATTTCTATAAGGGCCGCCAATATGGGCAACCGTCTTGGCAGCTTCCTCCGGCGCATAGATCTCCTGTACATCCTCGTCCCGCAGCGGACGGTAGTTCCCCTCCGCATCATGCCAGAACACCTCGGCACGCGGATTCATTGCCAGCAGCAGATTGATCAGCTGTTGTACTTTCAGCGGTGATTTATCCATAGCGATAGTGCCACTCCTCCCGTCAGCCTACCGACTGCCCGTTGCAGTCTTTAAGCGGTATTGTACAACAGGCCGTCTCCAGACACCAATCCATAAATTCCCACCCCCTATAAAAAATAAGGGTTAGTCTAGTACCTCTCTAAATATATTGAATACATATAATCTAAATCATCTATTTGTAAATCCAAGGGGATGTTCTATTAATGATGACCCTGTACTGGAATGGAAAGCTATGAGCGGACCCCAGACACGCATACTGCTCGGCAGCCCGATCCACCAAAAACCGCTGATCCTGCACCAATTTCTAAATTCACTGCTGCGCCTGCGGCTTGACGGGGTTGTGCTGGATTTCTACTTCATTGATGACAATGAGGATGAAGCGTCCAGTTCGCTGCTGCAGGAATTCTCCAAAAGCGCCAATAATGTATTCCTGCAGTCCTCCGGCTTCCGCGATACCTATGTCCGGGATGACCATACCCATTTCTGGAATTCGGGCTTGGTCTGGAAGGTGGCTGGCTTCAAGAACCTGATGATCCGGCGGGCTGAAGCCTTCGGCTATGATTATCTGTTCCTGATCGATTCGGATTTGATCTTGCATCCAGACACTTTACTCCACCTGATCCAGACGCAAAAAGACATTATCTCGGAAGTCTTCTGGACGCAATGGCAGCCAAATACGATGCTGCAGCCGCAGGTCTGGATGCATGACGAGTACAACCAGTGGGAGGCACTTCCGGGTGAAAAGCTTACCCACGAGGAGATCAACCACAGATTTCACGCCTTTCTGGCCAAGCTGCAGCAGCCGGGAATCTATGAGGTTGGCGGACTTGGCGCCTGCACGCTGATTAGCCGCCGGGCTATCGAGTCCGGGGTAAGCTATGATGTGATCCGGAATATCTCCTACTGGGGCGAAGACCGCCATTTCTGCATCCGTGCCGCCGCTCTGGGCATTCCGCTGTATGTCGACACCCACTATCCTGCGCTGCATCTCTACAGGGACAGCGACCTTAGCAAGGTGGATGATTATATCCGGCTGACGTCACCCGCTCCGGAAGCAGCTGTGGACGGGACGGATGACGGGGCAGATGCAGCGGATACGGCGGGAACGATGGGAGGCGCACATGAAATAAAAGCTGCCGCTGCACCGGGAGTCGTAGAAGAAACTGAGGGGTCTGCGGCACCGGGAGACATACAACGAACGGAAACGGAGGCGGAGGCGGTTCCAGGAGTCGCAGAAGAAACGGCGGGTTCTGCGGCACCGGGAGCTGTAGAAAAGTCGGAGGCGGTGGCTGGCCCATCTACAAAAGCCGCAGAGCCCGCAGAACCGGAAGCGGGATCCGGGGAACCCTCAGTTCAACAGGAGTCGCAGCAGGATTCACAGCACCACTCTGCCCCGTGGACAGCTACTGAGGCGAAGGTACGCCTGAGCAAAGACCTGCCGGCGCTGCAAGGAGATGAACCCGCTGAGGCGGCGGATCGCACCGTCAATGCCGTCCCGTCGGCGTCTGCTGCCACTGCTTCTCCGGCTGCCAGACGACCAAAGCTAACTCTGACGATGGTCGTCAAGAATGAGAGCCAGCGCTTCCTGCGGCAGATTCTGCAGGAACACCGCAAGTACATCGACGAAGCCGTCATTATTGACGATGGCAGCACGGATAATACGGCTGACATTTGCCGGGAAGCCCTTCAGGGCATTCCGCTCCGTCTTATACACAACACCGTCTCCAAGTTCAGTAATGAAGCCGAGCTGCGCAAGCAGCAGTGGGATGAGGTTGTTAAGAGTGGGCCGGAGTGGATCCTGAGCCTGGATGCGGATGAGATTTTTGAGGAAAGGTTTGCCGGGGACATCGACGCCCTGCTGCGGGAGGATGCTTGCGACCTGTTCTGCTTCCGCCTCTTTGATTTCTGGGATGATCATCATTACCGTGAAGACAGGTATTGGCGTTCCCACCACAGCTATCGTCCGTTTCTGCTCCGCTACCGTGAGGGTTTCCCCTACATCTGGAATGAATCGCCGCAGCATTGCGGACGGCTGCCGGAGAATATTTTTGAGCTGCCCCATCAATTAAGCAATCTGCGGCTTAAGCATCTCGGCTGGTCCCGGCCAGAATTCCGGCTGGATAAATATTTGCGCTATATGCTGCTTGATCCGGATGGAATATACGGTTGGAAAGAGCAATATGCCTCCATTCTTGAACAGCACCCCCATTTGGTTCCTTGGATAGAGTGAGTGGTAGTTATAGTGGACCCTATGCGGTTTTTTGTGCAAATTTTACTGCATGCATCAACTAAACCAAACTATATTCTGCAGCTGCTGACCGCGTTCGCCGGCTTTCTGATCTTCGACTCGATGGCCGTTTCGGGCACGATGATGAATCTGTCCCATTTCTTCTACGGCCTCAGCTCGACAGTAGCACCGCTGATTGCTCTACCGCCATTTTAAGAAACGCGGTCAACTGCTCTAGGGCGCTGTTGCCCTCAGTTTTCTTGAGTAAAGAGCATTTTTAGTTGAAAGCTGCACCATTAGCCTATACACTTCCAATAGCACAAAAAGAGCGTCCATCGGCCATACATAGCTGGTGGACGCTCTTTTTGTGCCGGACTTGGACAATTTGATGCAGCAGATAGCGTTAGATAGCAGCAGATAGCAGTAGATACCCTTAATCTGCACCAGTTACTTTGCTTTACCAAGTGCATAAATGGATACCTGGCGTAAGTAGATTGATTGCGGAATTGCGGAGTACAGAATTTCAATTCCAGATCTATAGCTGTATTTCGTGCAACTATTCCCAGCCAAAAAGGCCAGAATCGGCTTATAGTTGCAGTTCCTGCAATTAAAAAGCCGTCATAAGGCTAAATTGCCGGGAAATCAAAAAAATAGCTGCACGAAATACAATTAAACCTCCTCCGCATGGATAACGGGTCCATTTAGTTGTACGAAGTGCAGCTATCTGCCAGACACAACTTATCTGCCAGCTTCTCACACCGTGCTTATTTTCTCCGCCGGCTCCGGCTTGGCAATGGAAACTTCCAGCTCACCGCCCGCATGGTGAACCTCCAGAACGGCTCCCTCCGGTGCCTCCCCGGCAATGAGGGCGCGCGCAACAGGTGTCTCCAGACTGCGCTGGATGAACCGTTTGAGCGGTCTTGCTCCGTACACCGGATCAAAACCCTCCTTGGCGATGAACCGCACCGCCGCCTCGCTTAGCTTAAGGCCAACTCCCCGGTCGCTCAGACGCAGACGCAAGCCGTCGACCAGCTTGACAACGATCTGCTCAATTTCAGCCAATGTCAGCGGCTTGAACATTACGATATCGTCAACCCGGTTCAGGAACTCGGGACGGAAATGCCCGCTCAGTTCCTTCATGACTCTGTCCTTGACCGCCTGCGTGAGCTCCCCGTTATCATCGGTGCCCTGGACCAGATGCGGCGAGCCGATATTCGAGGTCATAATGATAATCGAATTTTTGAAGTCGACGATCCGGCCCTGCGAGTCGGTCAGCCGCCCGTCATCCAGCAGCTGCAGCAGGATGTTGAACACATCGGGATGGGCCTTCTCCACCTCGTCCAGAAGGACAACCGTGTAGGGCTGACGGCGCACCGCTTCGGTAAGCTGGCCGCCTTCCTCATAGCCGACATATCCCGGAGGCGCACCGACGAGGCGCGAGACGCTGTGCTTCTCCATGTACTCCGACATATCAATGCGGATCATGCCGTCTTCACGGTCGAACAGCGATACGGCCAGCGCCTTTGCCAGCTCGGTTTTGCCAACACCGGTCGGCCCGAGGAACAGGAAGGAGCCGATGGGCCGGTTCGGATCTTTGATGCCTGCCCGGGCCCGGAGCACGGCATCTGCTACCAGCCGGACCGCCTCCTCCTGCCCGACAACCCGTTCATGCAGCGTATCCTCCAGCCGCAGCAGCTTATCCCGCTCGCCTTCTACCAATTTGCTCACGGGAACTCCTGTCCAGCGGGAGACAATATCCGCGATTTCTTCCTCTGTCACGGCCTCGCGGAGCAACCGGGTCTCCTGATCTTGCTGCGCCGCTTCCTCCGCAGCCTTCACCTGCCGCTCCAGATCCGGGATGATGCCGTAGCTCAGCTCCGCCGATTTGTTGAGGTCGTAGATTTCCTGCGCATCCACCAGGTCCTTGCGCGCCTGCTCCAATTTTTTCTTCAGCTCACGGATGCCTTGAATAGCTGACTTTTCCTTTTCCCAGCGCGCGGTCATCCCGAGATGCTTCTCCTTAAGGTCGGCCAATTCACGCTGCAAGGATTCCAGTCTGCGCTTGCTGGCATCGTCAGTTTCCTTCTTCAGCGCGGCTTCTTCAATCTCCATCTGCATCAGGCGGCGGGTCACCTCATCCATTTCACCCGGCATGGAGTCAATCTCCGTGCGGATCATTGCACAGGCCTCATCCACCAGATCAATCGCCTTATCCGGGAGGAACCGGTCCGTGATATAGCGGTTCGACAGCACGCCCGCTGCTACAAGTGCGCTGTCATGGATTTTGACCCCGTGATGCACCTCAAAACGTTCCTTCAGCCCGCGCAGAATGGAAATCGTGTCCTCCACATCCGGCTCACTGACCAGCACCTGCTGGAAACGGCGCTCCAGCGCCGGGTCCTTCTCAATATACTTGCGGTACTCATCCAGCGTTGTCGCCCCGATACAGTGCAGCTCGCCGCGGGCCAGCATCGGCTTCAGCATGTTGCCGGCGTCCATCGCTCCTTCGGTTTTGCCTGCTCCGACAATCGTATGCAGCTCATCAATGAAGAGAATGATCCGCCCGTTGCTCTCGCGTATCTCCTTCAGAACCGCCTGCAGTCGCTCCTCGAATTCCCCGCGGTATTTGGCTCCGGCGACCAGCGCACTCATATCGAGCGAAAAAATCGTCTTGTCCTTCAGTCCCTCCGGCACATCCTTGCGGACGATCCGGTGAGCCAGCCCTTCGACGATGGCCGTCTTCCCTACGCCCGGCTCCCCGATCAGCACCGGGTTGTTTTTGGTTTTGCGGGAGAGGATGCGGATGATCCGGCGAATCTCCCCGTCACGTCCAATGACGGGATCAATCTTGCCGGCCCGCACTTCGGCCACCAGATCGCGGCCGTATTTCTCCAACACCTCGTAGGTGGCTTCCGGCTCCCGGCTCGTCACCCGCTGGTGCCCGCGGATATCTGCAAGCACAGCCAGCAGCTTGTCGCGTGTAATCCCCCGGCTGGCAAACAGTTCGCGCAGCTCGCGGTTTTCGCTGCCGGAAACAGACACCATAGCCAGTACGGCATGCTCTACGGCAACGAACTCATCCTGCATCCCTGCCGCTTCCTTCTCGGCCTGCTCCAGTACGGCAATCAGCGATGGCGAAGCATACCGCCGCATCGTGCCGGCACCCGATCCGCTGACACTGGGCTTCCGCTGAAGCAGCTCATCCGTACCCTGCAGCAGCTCGGCAGCGGGAATATTCATCTTCTGCAGCAGCCGCGGCAGCAGTCCATCCTGCTGCTGGAGCAGCGCCTTAAGCAGGTGGAGGTTATCGATCTCCTGATGTCCGCCCGCACCCGCCAGCGATTGTGCGGCTGCAACGGCTTCCTGCAGTTTTTGTGTTAGTTTGTTGAAGTCCATCTCCTTCATCACCTTTCCCTTTCTTCATCGCTCCTATATCTAATTACCCTCTGGCGGCTGTGCGCCGCTGCGCTCTGGAGCCTTCGCGTTTGGCTCCGGCCTGAAAGCTTGCACCCTCGGCCAGACGGCGGTAAATGTTCTTCTCCGCTTCCGTAGTTCCGGGCGGGATGACAATCTCAATCGCGAACAGGATGTCACCGTTTGTGCCGTTCGGGCGTTTCAGCCCCTTGCCCGAAATCCGCAGTGTTTTCCCGCCCGTGATCCCGGCAGGGATCTTCAATTTGACACTGCTGCCATCGGGCAGCGGCACTTTGGCTTCTCCGCCCAGCACGGCTTGCCATGGGGCAATTTCCACCGTCCCATACAGATCGCCGCCATCGGGTTCGTAAATCTCATGCGGCAGGATATGCAGCGTAATCAGCACATCCCCACCCTGCGCAGCAGCATTCCCGCCGCCGGGAATCCGCAGGACCGTACCTTCGGGTGACCGCGCCGGGATGCTGACGTTCACGTCTTTGCCAGCGACCTGCACCCTTACTTTCCCGCCCTGGTAAGCCTGCTCCAGCGTAATCTCCAGCTGAGCCTGCATGGTGCCCTGCGCTTGCCCCCACGGTCCTCCCCCGCCTTGCCGCGCACCGCCGCTGCCGGAGAAGAAATCAAATCCGGCCCGGTCCGCCGCACCACGGCTGCCGAAGAACATGCCGAACAAATCTTCTTCGGAAATACCGCCGCTCCCGGAACCCGAATGCTGCGTGCCGCCCGTATTTGCGCCGCCAAATCCGTAGCGGAGCTCTTCATCGTAGGCTTTGCGCTTTTCCTCGTTGCCCAGCACCTCGTATGCTTCTGCCGCTTCCTTGAATTTCATATCCGCTCCAGGAGATTTATTAACATCGGGATGCCACTTTTTGGCGAGCTTTTGATAGGCTTTTTTAATCTCCTGCTTGGAAGCCTGCTTGCCTACCCCCAAGGCCTCGTAATAGTTTTTTGCCGCCAATCGAACCTCTTCCTTTCTGCTGACTGCACCCATCCTCCGGCGCTTTCCGCTTGTATTCTTAAATATATTCTTCCCGTCCCATCAACTGGTAATTCGTCAGCCGGAGCAGCCCTGTGCTGCTGCTTTACCTTGTCTCTGCTGCTACCCACGGGGGATATACTCTCAGAAAAGACGCACCATAGCCGGAAATCCCACTACAATGCGCCTTCTATGGTTACTGCTATATGAAAAGCCCGGTGAAGCCGCTGCAACTGCAGGGATCAGAGGAGCATGCGGCATAGGCCGCCCTGCCCGGAACCCCTTTTTACACAGCTCATTCCTCCAGGCTTGAAAGTCTCACTTCACCTTCCATCCGCGTGCAGGACACTCCGCTTCCCCCGGATGTTATAGCCTTGGAATATGTTACTGAAGCTGTTCCCCGGATGAACCATTATCCTGGATCTCAATGCGTTTGCCCTGAGATTTCTGCTGCTTCGGTACTTCCAGCGACAGCATGCCGTCTTTCAGGGAAGCCCGGATTTCATCTTCGGCAATATCCTGCACATAGAAGCGGCGCACATACTCCCCGTAGCGGCGTTCTCTGCGCACTACCTGATGTTCTTCGTTCTCCTGAGCGTTCTCTTCCTTGCGTACCGCTTTGATCGTCAAATAAGGACGGGTATAATCAATGTCGATTTCCTCTTTTTTGAAGCCGGGAAGCTCGGCCTCGATCAGATAGGCCTGACCGCTCTCGCGGATATCCGTCCGGAAGGACTGGGCAGCGCCGGTCATCGGGGCAAAAAATTCATCATTAAACACTTCGTTTAAAGACTTAGCCAGCACACCAAACACATCATCTCTGCGTTTTCCAAAAGGCACCAAATCAAACATGATCCATTCTCCTCTCAATGTCTTAAATTTTGAACTCAATTTTGACTTTGACTTTATTTGACCTTATGGCTTTATTATAGTCCCGCTACCGCTGGATGACAAAACCGGAATAAGCCGAAAATCCGGCAAATCCCGGCGTTTCGGCTTATTTTATATTACAAATTTTAGCTTTTTTAATGATTTGACCTTATTTGACCTTTATCGTAAATAACGCTCCCGGTACTCCTGCTCCAGCATGCCCATCTTGATCACATCATGGTATTCATGGTTATAAAAAAGCGCCTCCCGCTGCACGCCCTCCCGGACAAAACCGATGCTCTCATATACATGTATAGCACGGCTGTTGTAGCTAAAGACCTCCAGTTCGATCCGGTGCAAATTCAGAATCCCGAAGCCATAGTCCAGCATGAGCAGCAGAGACTCCCGGCCGTACCCCTGTCCCTGATGTTTCCCGTCGCCGATGGCGATCCGCAGATTCGCATTCCGGTTGTTCCGGTCGATATCCTGAATCGCAATGTCGCCGATCACCTCGTCATTCTCCTGAAGGGCAATCAGCAGAAGCACTGCGCTGTCATCCCCGGCTTTTCGCTCAATATACCCCGCGATCTGTTCCTTGTTGATATGCTTCTGGGTGCCTGTGAGGTAGCGGGTCTCCTTATCGTAGAACATGTGGTAGTACAGTTCGGCGTCTTCCCCGTTAAGCGGACGCAGATACACTTTGTCTCCATTTAATAACCCAGACTGCTTGTTCATTGCTGCCAACTCCTGTCTCTTAGTGTAGCTCTATGATATTGCAAGACTGTATACTATTAAATAGACAAAATCATTCAATTTCAAAGGACAGATGGAGAGGATACGATGCTGCTTGTCCCCGCTCTCAGCGAGAACCGTGAAGTTCCCTACTATATTCAGTTATATCATTATTTTAAAAAAGAAATCATCGGCGGTTCCTTGCCGGCCGGTACCCGTCTGCCTTCGATCCGTGTGTTTGCCGCCCAGCTTAGCCTCAGCGCTACACCGGTCGAGCTTGCCTACCAGCAGTTGCTGTCCGAGGGTTTCATCGCAAGCAAGCCGCGCAGCGGCTATTATGTTCAGCCTATGCATATGTTCAGCGGGCTGACAGCCGCCGCAGGCGCTCCGCCGCTGCCCAGCCGCCCGATAACAGCCCGTGACTCCCTGCTGTATGCTTATGATTTCCATATGTCGAAAAATGACTTTTCCCTGTTTCCCCACAAAATATGGCGCAGCCTCTATCAGGAACAGCTCGCCAACCCTGATCTGCTGCAGTATGGCGACCCGCAGGGTGAGCCTGCCCTCCGCGAGAGCATCGCCGCCCATTTGCGGCAATTCCGCGGGCTGCGCTGCACGGCGGAGCAGGTTGTAATCGGCGGGGATCAATATACGCTATGTTCTCTGCTCTGCCTCATACTGCGGGGCAGCAGCAAACGGCTCGGCATTGAAGATCCGGGCTATCATCTGCTGCCGGCAGCATTCCGCAGGCACGAATTTGAGATAATCCCCATTCCTTTACAGGAAGATGGAATAGATGTGGAGAAGCTCTATACCAGCAGGGCCAGCAGCGTGTATATCTCGCCTTCCCACCAGTTCCCCAGAGGCATGACCCTGCCGATCGCCAAACGCCACGCCTTGCTGGACTGGGCCCGGTCAACGGACAGCATAATCATTGAAGACGACTACGACGGTGAGTTCCGCTATCACGGAAGGCCGATTCCCGCACTGCAGGGACTTCTGGAAGACAGCCCCGTAATCTACATGTGCAGCTTCGCGCAGTCTGTAGCCCCTGCCCTTAGCATTCACTACATGGTTCTGCCGAAGGCACTGCTGCCGCTGTATCACCATTTGGCGAGGGAGCTGTACCTGGAGCATTCAGCCTCCCGGCTGAATCAGATCGCCATGCATTATTTTATGGAAAGAGGGCATTTCGAGAAGCATCTGCGGAGAATGCGGCTGCTCTACCAGAAAAAACATGACCTTCTCCTCCGCTCCATTCAGCGCTATTTCGGAGACCGGGCAGCCGTAAGCGGAAGGGACGCCGGATTTCACATTCTGCTTACACTGAAATCCGGCGGCAGTGCACGGCAGCTTGCGGGTGTGGCAGAAAAAGCCGGCATTCGGGTTACCCCGATGTCTTATACCTGGTGGGAGCAGCCCGAAAACGATGACCCTGAGTTTATCCTTGGATTCGGGGGCATCCCTGAAAACCTGATCGAAGAGGGAATTCGCCGTCTGGCTGAGGTATGGCTGCCCTTGATTTAACGAAGTATTCAGCAGACCATTCAGGAAGGTGATCCCAATGACCCTTAACCATTACCTTGGCTCGGACAGACCACTGCCGGCCGGAAGCTTCGGATATGTATATACGTATCAGAACTATTCTGACATTCCAAAGTCAGATGATAAACATGCGCTTCACAACATTATGGATTTATCCCATCTGAACGATACCTATGTCCAAGTGTTTGAAACGGAGCTGGATGCGTCAGGACTGGACATCGGGGATGTAAGCTCAATGCCCTGGAGGCAGGAGCTGCCCATATCCAAGCCGTACGTTTATGGATTTAATGGTTCTTTCACTCTCAGCAAGGAGATGAAGGCGCAGAATCCGCAGGGTTATGCCTGCAGTCTGAAATGCATCCGGCTGCTGCTCTCCCATATGAATGAACATATGGCCGCAGGCGAATCTATGGAGATCTATTCCTGTTGGGACAGTGATTTCCCCAAGACCATAAACCCGGAACTGGACTGGACCCTTCATCTGCCGGACTTCGAGCCGGAAGGCTCCTTTAACCTGGCGGATAAGCAATTCATCCGCGTGACCAAATAGCGAAGTTAATCCCCCGGCCCGCTTGGACCGGGGTTTCGTGTACGCTAATACCCAGAAACAGCCGCAGCATTTCCTGTCAGCTGTATTTCTCCAGCATTTCGGTAAGCATACCCTTTAGTTCCTCCACCAGCTCCGGCGGTTCGTGGACCGTTGCCCCGTTTCCGAGCCCCATAACAAATCTGGCAAAAAAGCGCAGATCGCTTCCAGGTACCTTACCTTCCAGCCATCCGGTCCCGTCTTCACGCCTATGCAGCAGGGAGGCCGACCACAGCTCGGCCTCGCAGCTCTGGACCCCCGCTTTCCCAAGCTCTACGTGAAGTTTGACCCGTCCCTCTTCAGGTACCTGCTCCATGGCGCTGTAAATCTCCTTATTTCCCAGGTGGATATGCCGCAAATCCAGCGGCGCTAACCCCGAATGGTCATAGTCTGCCGAATAGATCCGATCGCAGCGAAACACGCGGATATCCCCGCGCACAAAACAATAAGCAGGGCAGTACCATAAGCCGCTGCTGGCATAAATGCCGACAGGCTGTATCGCTCTGCACGACTGCTGCCCTTTGGATTCATAGTCGATCCGCAGCACTTTCTGATCGGTAGCCGCCTCCAGCAGGATCGACAAATAAGGAAACTCTGCCTGCCTTGACGGAGTCACGAAATCAATCCGGTTCTTCATCTCATCAATCCGGTCGCGGACATCACCGGACATATAATTATAAAATTTGTGCAATGCTGATAGGGACTCTTCTTTAAAGGGCAGATACTGATAGTGACGCAAGGCATGGCTGGCAAAAAAAATCGCCACCGCCTCCGCTTCCGTAAAAGCAATCGGCGGAAGAATCCGTTCGTTCAGCACCTGATAACCTCCATGGGGGCCTACTTCGGAATACAGCGGCACCCCAAGCTCGCCAAGCTCCTGTAAATCCCTGAGAATTGTCCGTGTAGAGACCCCGAATTCGTCGGCCAGCTCCCTGACGGTAAACTTCCGCCTGCGGTTGACGGTCATCATCAGGTCCAGCAGTCTTTTCGATTTGGACATGCGCCAGCCTCCATTCAGATGATTTGAAATTAGCTTCATTTACTTTTCTATTCATGACAATACTTGTCACTATTATAGACTACAATGAAATCAAAGCCCAGCCGCAAAGGGCAAATACAGCTTAAAGGAGCGAATTAGAAATGAGTATCCAATTAAATCCTTTTATCCTGCTTGACGGAACGGCAGAGGAAGCCATTGCTTTTTATCAGGAGAGTCTGGGAGCAAAACTTCAGTTTAAGCAAACCGTGGGACAAGGCCCGCAGAATCCGGATTCACCATTGTCGGATGAAGAAAAAGCGCGTATCGCCCATTCTGTCCTGAGTGTGGGAGACACGGATATTTTTGTAGCCGATCTTGACATCGGACAGGTGCTGCAAACAGGCAACGGCATCAACATCTGCCTTTCGACGGAGGACGCCGGGGAAGCGGAACGGTTATACAACACCCTTAAGGAAGGCGGGCAGGTTGACTTAGAACTGGGTCCGGTCTATTTCAGCCCAGCCTACGGCATGATCACCGACAAGTTCGGTGTAACCTTTCAAATCTTCACCAAGCGGCCACGGTAAAAAAACAGGCCATGGCTCCTGCCCTTCCAAAGGCAGGCAGCCATGGCCTGTATCTGTTATTTAAGTGCCCCGATTGAAACAGTTTGAACAAATGTTGATTTTGTTCCTTAGATTAAACTTCGGCGATAGTAACCTTTCCAGTACCGCCACCTAACGTGGATAGAACATAAATCAAGCTGTTTTGGTCCTCATTCGAAAGTCTTACACAACCATGTGTCGGACGTAGTGGATAAGAAGGGGCACCTGTATCTGCTGGATCTCCACCATGAATCCATAGACCTGAGCGGCCATTTTGTTCTGCAATTAACGCATTGCCACTAACAGGGTCCATTATGATATATTTCGATGGGCCATAAGAACGTTTATTTTTAACCGTTTGGGGCATTGGCTCTTTCGATATTGTCGCTGAATATACTCCGGTTGGTGTATGTCCGTCAGTCTGAGACCAAGGATAACCGTATTCTGAGCGGCCAAGTGCTTGTACAGGACCAAATACTAAAGCCCCGCTATCGTTATACATTTTCAGTGAACCCAATTTTGTCCGGTTTGCGTTCAAGTTAACCCTAATGTGGTATCCCATTTATAAAACCTCCAATTGTTTTTGAAGGATTAGCTGATGGAGTGGCAGAGGCTAATAGATAACTCCATATCATTGTGCTCTGCATCAACCGCCTTCTACTAATAGGGAGTTAGAGGAGGAGGATTTACAACCTCGGATTACTAATTATCAACTTTATTTGGAAAATATTATTTATTCTCAAGTCTAATCTTGAATATACAACTTTGATTATATCTGTGACATAAACTCTGAGGTGTTCTTTAAAATTAACTCCGTTTTATTCAAGAGATGTCTCTTTTAGAGGTGTCTCTATTCTTTTATAGATATAACTAATTCAGACGTAGCTTTGTTTCGTTATTGCAACGTCGGAGCTTACTTCAGGCGGTTTGTATGGCCCGTATCGGACGTTCTGAAATTTTCCATATAATGAATTTTCCTGTATAAAAATACCTCATACTGTGACATGGGTCACTTACTAGTATGGGTGAAATAAAGAACAATGATTAGACAAAGAAATTCTTATTTTGTATTTTGTGGAATAAATGGAGAAACTTTTTTCGCTTTTTACGGAAGGATGGATCATATTGGAGTTGGATCTTAACGGGATCAATGCTGATTCATTGGTTCAGATGCTACGGGCATCATTTACCCTTGAAAATTGGGACGGTATCCTCCAAATCGCCGATAGGCTATACAGCGAGATTAATCAATTTTACAGCATATATCAGCGGGAGCATGCCGACGGCCAGAAGGTGTGCAACTTCGGATTAAAACGAAGCATCGTCTATTACTTCGGCTATTCTATGTGTTTGAAAGGAATCGCGCTTGAGAAGCTGGGCCGATATGACGAGGCGAGAGAGTGCATCTCGAAGTATGAGGATTTGGGATGGATTAACGGTATGAACGCCGAGGGCTGGACCGAGGTTGAATATTATCGTGAAATCGCCCTAGCTAATCTGCACGTGATCGAACTGAACGAGGGGAACACCACCGCGCTTCCGGATTACCTAGTTTTCCTACGGCGTAACGAAGAGGAAATCCTGCCGGGCATGATATATATCCTGGAGTCAGCAATCAAGCATGAGTACAACGTCGATGAGGTGCTGATCGAGTTCGAAGAGCGAATTGACTCGATGAGGGAGTACTACATAGCAAAAAGGAACATTCGTTATTACATAGATTACATTTATTTGAAGGCGAAATATTATTACATAAATGGAAATATATATGATTCTATAAATTCGCTTCTATGTTCTTTGGCATCATCAGTTAAGCTTAAAGATGATACAGGGTTCCGTAAGTCAGCGGTTCTCTTTGAGAAACTCCGAAATCAAACAACTTCCGGGCAACTGGACGAGTACCTCTGCTTGATGGAACAAATACAAGACTAGGGAGGATTTCAAAATGAAGAAAAAAGTGTTTACGCTCATCTTTATTGTGGTCGCTTTGGTAAGTGTTAATGCTGCTGTTGTCAGCGCGGACGCAGGATCCACCAGCACGGATAAGTTTGCAAGCGGCGGCTTCGAACCGCTGCGCCACGGGGTAGACCATTAAATAAATCAATAGCCGGACGAGCCTCTGCAAACTCTGCAGAGGCTTTTTCATGAGCGTGTAAAAAAGTATGGGGCTATCAAAGCTGGTCTTATTTCCATTGATGCACGGTTAACTGCTGGATTACCTTTACCGATAAATAAACCATTGTATAGTAAATAGCTAATATGGAGGATTGAAAGTGAAAAAATACTTTGTTGGTTTTATTGCTGGGGTCGTCCTCACATTGTCATCAACAGTGTTTGCGAATGATATAAGTGAATTAATTGGAAAAAAGGTTGAAGGAACCGCTAAGGTTAATCTAAATGGTAGCGTTATAGGATCGGCAGTAGTTATTAATGGATCAACTTATGCTCCAATTAGAGTAATTGGTCAAGCTACCGGTCTAGATGTCGGGTATGAGAAGGGAGTGGTTAGGTTAAATTCGCCAGACATTTCTGAAACGCCCAAGAAAACTGCGGATGTATTAAATGCGGAAATAGCTCTATACCAATCAACTCTAAAAAGTACAAAAGAAGCAGTTAAAAAAATAAAAGAAAACATAGCATCTGGAAAATATACAGGTGACGAATTAATTTACCTGCAGATTGATTTAGAACGTGCGCAAAAAATGATTCCCAAAGACGAAGCAAAGATAGCTGAACTCCAGGCCCAACTCGTAGAGTTGCAGAAGTAACCACCTCAAATCTGAGGTCGATAAAACGGATCGTGCGACACTGGTTGTGCTTATACTGTCTTTTCACAAAAAAAAGTAGACCGCCCCGTCCTAGGATAGCGGTCTACTACTGACCAAACTCCGAAAGCCAACCGCTCTTATAGCGGATTGTACACTGGAGTCGTGTTGACGCACGGCTCCTTCTTTAATTGTATCTTAGCATATCGGTTTTTATACAACAAGGTGATACAAAAACAACCCAAAACTATTGACCGATTAGAATACTCGTTCACAGGCAGCGGATAGTCAATACAGCGCACGCCACAAATAAAATGTGGCATAGGCTTCCCAGCCGTGCCAGGGTACCGACAGTTCCAGCAGTTCCGCCGGGGTCGGCTTTCTATCCATGCCGGTGAGGAATTTCACCGCATTCTGCAGGCCGACATCTCCTACGGGGAAGGCAGTGGCGTCGCGCAGGCAACGCATCCGCACATACTGCGAGGTCCACGGACCGATTCCCCGGATCTTCAGCAGCCGCTGCTCGGCGGCTTCAGGGGACGGCAGGGCCAGCAGCTCCTCCCGGCTCAATTCACCGCCGGCGATCAGTGCAGCCACATCCAATAGGGTCCGCGCTTTGCTGCGGGTCAGCTGCAGACTACAGAGTTCTTCCATCGAGACCTGTAGAAACGTCTCAGGCCCCGGAAAATGATAATAAGTATGCCCTTCATATTCCAGTGACTTCCCGTATTCAGCGGTGAGTTGCTGCTTCAGCCTGTAGGCAAAAGCCAGATTGACCTGCTGGCCGAGAATAGCCCAGCATAAAGCCTCGAACAGATCGGGAATGCCGATGATCCGCAAGCCCCGTTCACTCGACGCGAGCTTCTGCAAGAGCGGGTCTGCGTCAGCCAGCCGGTAGAACGGCGCAAGATCGCGGTCCAGATCGAACCATTCCACGATATACTGCGCCAGTTCCGCCAGAGGTTTCGGGCCGGGAAAAGCACCCGTCAGCAGTGTGGCCTGCAGACGCGGCGTACCGGCTGCAACCGTCAGCCTCACCAGCGACGGCGTTCCTTCCAGCATGAACAGCCGGGTAACCCCTTCCCCATCGGAACGGAACAGGCATTCCAGCGGCGAACGGTTCATGTATTCCAGACATGCGGACAAGTCAAAAAACTCCGGCAGCGGCAGCTCAAAAAGCAAATCGTTCATGTCCCGCCGCCCCCACATTCGTAATGCCTTCCAATTTCAGCAGCTCCTGCTTCAGCTTGAGGCCGCCCCGGTATCCGGTTAGTGTGCCGTTCGTGCCGATGACCCGGTGGCAGGGCAGCACGACCGGCAGCGGATTTTGTCCGTTAGCCGCACCCACTGCGCGGACTGCCTGCGGTCTTCCGATGCTTACGGCAAGCTCCTTGTAGGTCACTATTGCACCATGCGGAATAGCGGCCAGCCCCATCCAGACCTCCTGCTGAAACGGGGTGCCCCAGAGATCCAAAGGGATACTGCTGAAGCTTACAGGCTCTCCGCTAAAATAACTCTCCAGAAGCTTCGTGGCCCCGAATTGATCGAAGATGCCAGCGTCCTTGCTGAACTGATGTGACGGTGCATAGGTTTTCAGCCACGATGCCGGAAGCACGCCTTGATCCTCCTGATAAGATATGCGGATTAGGCCCTTCTTGCTGGCCCACAAAGTCCAGTCTCTATTCCCAACGTTAAGGGTATGGTGGAAAATCTCAATGGTCTTGAGTGTCTGGGTCATGCTGGATTCCTCCTTTGAACTCTGTACGGTATTCTGTCGGCGCAAGGCCGGTCTTCCGCGCAAACCATGCGGCAAAATGGGACGGTCCCTGAAAGCTGACCGCCTTGCCAACCTCAGCAATGGCAAGCCCGGTGTCCGCGAGCAGTCCGCTTGCTTTCTCCAGCCGCAGCTGGTCCAGCCTCGCGGCAGGAGACTGGCCGGTTACCCGCTTATAGGTTCTTTGCAGGTGAAACGGGCTGACTTTCAGCTGTTCAGCCAGTGACTGCAGCGTCAGCTTCTCTCCATAACGTTCTGCCATAACGGCATCTGCCTGTGCGGCAAGCACCGCGTCGGGTCTTAGCCTGCCGCCTTCCTCGGGGCGGCATCTTTTACAGGGGCGGAAACCTGCCCTCGTCGCCTCTTGCAAAGAACCGTAAAAAACCACATTGCCCGCCTTCGGTGTTCTTGCCCGGCAGGAAGGGCGGCAAACAATATGTGTAGTCAACACCGCTGTATAATAAACACCGTCATAGGTTGATTCCCGCTTGACTACCGAATCATAGACCTGTTCGAATAATGCCTGATCCATATGAAATCACCTCATACCGCCAGTATAAACGATTGCTTTGGCCTTATGCAGCCTATCGCAATAGGAGAGCAAGATTACGACAGTAAAGACCTTTGCAACCGGGCTCTGACCAGTCCACCATGCTGCGCGATATGCGCACAGCGGTCCGCTTCGGCCAGCAGGGAGCTTTCAACGCTGCCGGACTGCAGAGACGCTATTTATAGCAGAAAAGCCCCCTTTCATGCCCGGCGGACTGCAGAGACGTTATTTCCTGTTTCCTGGGACAATTAGACAGTTTTTGTGAAAATAGCGGCGCTGAGGTCCGTTTTGCCCCCAATAAGACTGATTTTGCCGAAATAGGAGCGCTGGAGTCCGGCAGCTTCCACATGCCGGCTCATCTAAACCGGCAATCTAAAAAAGGACCCTCCGGCACCGCCCATTAGGCGTCCGGAAGATCCCAGCATGTTGAAGCTAATCTTAGCTTTTGTAATCATTAATTATAAAGTATTTACGTTGTTATATGATGTTATTAGATTGCAGCTTTCTGAGTTTTCAGATCCACAGGGCCATCGGCAGCCGGGGGATTCTTTTTCCGCATATAGTCGGAATAGTATGCGGTAATGATCGGAACGAGAATAGAGGTGACAATGACGGAAGCCGCAACAAGTGCAGTGGCTGATTCTGCAGCCGGCAGGAGTTCAGGCTTCATATTTGCCACAAGCATAGGATTGGCTACAGCTGCTCCGGCGGTGCTGGAGGCCGCAAGTCCGGCAGTGCCGTTGCCGCCGCCGATAAACTTATCGGCCAGAATCAGCGGAATCCCTGTAATAATGATGACTACGATACCCAGCAGAATGCCGAGCAGTCCGGTATCTACGATGACGCCGAGGTCGATGGAGCTGCCCAGTGCGAAACCGAAGAATGGAATAAGTGTTTGTGTCGCTTTGCCAAAGTAGGTACGGAGATCATGATCCAGGTTGCCCAGTACAAAACCGATCAGGAAAGGAAGCACAGCACCCACAAAGACATGCGGTTCAAACACAGCTACCCCGGTGCTGCCCAAGATAAGCATCGTTACCAGCGGGCCGGATTCCAGTGACATCAGCACGAATGCGCCGGATTCTTCTTTGGTGCCATATTGCTGCATAATGGAAGCGTACAATCCGCCGTTAGTCATATCCATCGCGGAGATAATAGCCAGCACCGACAATCCGGCGAAGAAGCCGTTTTGAATGCCGCCCTCCGGCAGGAACTGGATCGCAATCAGGGCTATTACCCAGGCCACGGCAATTTTGGTCAGTACCAATGTGCCGGATTTCCGCAGCACACTTCCTGTAGCGCGTACATCTATAGCCGCCCCCATACAGAAGAACCAAACCGCCAGAATCGGTACAGTCCCCGTCATCAGCCCCTTGGTGAAGCCGCCAAAATATTCGCCCGCATTCGGGAATGCGGTGTGAATAATCGCCCCGAGGAACAACGGCACCAGCATCATACCGCCGGGAATTTTGTCCAGCGCTTTTTTAATTTTCATATCTTATCAGACCTTTCATGTCGTATTCTTAATTCTTGCATAAATTGATGATTTTACCTGAAGAAGGCGCAGCAAATCAGCCCCAAGACCTTACCTGTCCACTAAAGGTAAATCATCAGTGGGCAGCAGATTCTGAGAAAATTTGCCTGACGGCGCTTTCATGTCACTTACGGCTTAGCCCTAGCTGCGGAATCATCCCGGAGAATAAATCGTCGCTTTCCTTCAATTGCTTGGAGAACGCTTTGCCGTCCTTGACCAGCAGCCCTAATCCGTTGATTTTCATATACTCGCGGAAGTCCCTGTCCTCTGTCCCTTTGATAAAGGCCCCGGCCAGCAGCTCGGCAATAGCGTCCGGCGTATCCTTCGGTACAGCAAGTCCCCTCCATGTACCTGTGAAATTGACATGTATCCCCGTCTCTTCCTCCAGCGTGGGTACGCCAGGCATTGCCTCCGATCGCTTATCGGCGTTGACCGCCAGCGTCCGCAGCTTCCCTTCATCCACATACTTTTTCACTTCGGCAGGGCTTACAGGCACTGCATCGACAAAACCGTCCATCAAGGCGGAGACGGCAGGGCCTCCCCCTTCAAAAGGAATATGTGCAAACTTCACACCGGTTTCCCGCTCCAATGTTACGGCAGCCAAATGCCAAATACTCCCCGTTCCTGCGTTCCCCATTTTCAATTCACCTGGATGCGCTTTCGCAAAGTCGAGAAACTCATTTACGGTTTGCCACGGCGCTTCGGCTCTTACGGTTATGGCGGAAGGATCAAAATTCGTTTGGGCGATCGGTTTGAACTTCTCATAGGTAATCGGAAGCAGTCCCAGATGCGGCAGGATGGTGAGCTCGGCAGGAAGAAATGTGACCGTATACCCATCGCCCTTGGCATTGGCACCCTCCATGAGTCCGACGGAACCTCCGCCGCCTGTCCGGTTGAGCACGATAATCGGCTGGCCCAGTACCTTCTCTGTTGCTTTGGCTAAAGCTCTTGCTGTGGTATCCGTCCCTCCGCCCGCTGCATAAGGCACGATTAAGGTAATCGGTTTCACCGGAAAATCACCGCTTACATTCTCCCGGCTGTTATCGCTGGTTATCATGCGGTTTCCGGCCCATACCATCGTCAAAACCGCCAGGACGGATGCCGTCCAAATGCCTATTTTTGTTGTCCGTTTCAAGACCATCCCTCTTCCTTAATAATGACAATTGAGCCGCAGGCCACAATGGATCTACTGCCATGCGTGCGCCGCTTCACCCCCCAAATTTCTTCAATCACAGTCTCATTCACGAATCTGTGAAAGTTTTCTCAAATAGAACTTTAACGTAAACGGGGGGTTGCCATCAATAGTATAATCTTATTCTGAATCGTCAGAAACGCCGGAATGGCGCGGTTTTGGCCGATCTGCATACTCATTGGGATATTTGCTGCTCTCACGGAACTTGCCCGGTGTAACCGATTTGATCTTCCGGAAAGCACGGATGAAGCTGTTCTCATTCTGGTATCCGACCCGAAGAGCAATTTCGGCAATCTTCAGGCTGCTGCCTTGCAGCAGTTCACAGGCTTTATCTATTCTCAGGTTGGTCAAATAATCATATAGTGTCGTACCCGTCTCTTCCTTGAAGATGGTGCTTACGGAGGAAACGCCCATTTTGACATGGGCAGCGATATCCTGCAGTCCGATGTTATCCTGCAAATGAGACTCCATGTACCGGATCAGTTCCTGTACCATCAGATATTCTTTGGACTGTCTGTGCACTTCAAGCACACCTGACATATGAATAACAATACTACAGAGCATCTCCTCAATATCGGACAAATCCATCGTCATCACCTGATGCCACGTATAATCCGCCAGCTCGGCAGGCAGCGGATGACCCCCGGAAGTCGCCATATTTAGAATTTCTCCTATTAAATCGTCTACAACACGAACAACTTTTTGCGGCTGCACGGCTTTCTTGCGGGTATCAGCCGACCACTTGCGGACCCATTGCAGGGCAGTCGCAGCATCGAAAGACTTCAGCGCATGCAGCACCTCCAGCCTCCAGGCATCATCTGCCGCTGCTCCGCCTTCCTCATATTTACTCTCCTTCGCCGAAAACTCACGGACATGGCCGTAGCCTTCGTATAGACGATAAGATAAAGCCAGCTCGGACTCCGAGTAGGACCGGGCTGCCTGTGAAATCGCGGAGACCGGTTCGCCAATGCCTATGGATACCGATATTTTTAAGACGTCGGACAGGATGGCAATCAGCTTCCCGGCATCCTCGCGCAGCTGGATGCTGTTATCTTCTTTGGGCTGCAGCAATACCACAAGGCTGTCCTTCCGGGGAGTGGCCGTAACCGTCTGCCAGGCAGGCTCGAAGAACTCAACTACAATGTTGTTCATCGCATATTTAAGCAGCAGCTGATCCTCTTCCACATATGCGGAGGTCCACTTAGAATGGCGGTCTACAGAGATCGTCAGAATTACGAAGGGCCCTTCCTTCCAGCCTTCAAAGTAGTGCTCCCATTTCGTCAACGTCTCCTGCGTCCCGATGCTCCGGGTAATCAGATCGCTAACAAATTTGGACCTTAGCTCCGGCAGGCTCCATTCGGCCACCAGCGACTTGCTCTGAAAATCACCGACCAATTTGCCGATGACTGGCTCCAAATCATAAAGATTTCCATGACCGGCCAGCTTCTGGTCGGGCATCAGGAGTTTATTGATCCGCTTCAGCGGACGGAATGCGGCAAAACTGTAATAATAAATCGCGGAGCAGCCAACAGCGATTGAAATCAGCGAGAGCATCAGCATCATATTGCGCGCCGTCTTCACATTCTTCAGCAGCTGCTCCATCGGAACAAGGGAAACCAGCCGCCAGCCGGTGACATTCGAGAACGTCTGGTTCGCCATATAGGCCTTTCCTTGAAGCTTCACATGGGCAAACGGACTTACATCAATGTCCGACAGCACATCATTCATGTCCGCCAGAGGGAAAGGCAGATTGAGCTTGGGGTAAATCAGCTCTCCCTCCAGGTTATATACAAATTGATAGCTGGATAAATGGGTATACATCTTGGAGAACAGCATGTCATAGTCCAGATCGATCAATACCGCGCCTGTGACGGCCCCGTTCCGGACAATCGGCCGGGCCAGCGAAAGCAGCTCCGTGCCGAGCAGCCGGGCATCCGTGCCGGTATATACTCTTCTTTTAATCAGCAGCGGCTTCTGTTTCATTTCATCAATCCATGAGTTCCAGGCATGCTCCGGTGCTTCTTCCCAGAGAGCTCTATACCCGTAACTGCTGGAGACGACGGAATGATCCCCGAACTTGATTACACTGATGGCATGGACATCCGGCTCCGTAGCGAGCGTCTTCAGGAAATTCTGCGGCTCTGCAGCCGCCAGCGCATTATCCGCCGGATCGGCATCCATATATTTAAGGACGGCCGGGTGAAAGGCCAGATCGACCGCTTTATTATCAGATTCCCGGAATGCCCGGTTAGTCACATCCATGTTAATTTGCAGCAGCTCTACATTTGGCGTGTTCAGCTCAGTATCCAGCGCATTCCTGTACTCTCTATAGGAGAAAAGGCCAATTAGAGTAATTAATAGAGATACACTGAATGTCAGCATAAGAATCAGCCGGGTCTGCTTATTGTTCAGCAAGTATTTTAATTTAAATCGCAGCATGGGTGCAGCTTCATCCTTCCGCAGTTCGCTTAGTTCAGACCTTAGAGTAGCATGTTCGCCTATACGGCAATATGGAGCATGTCATATTCTTTAAGATTTTAGGGAGTTAAGGATAAGATCGTCACAAATGTTATAATGAGAAAATGAGTCAAGACCAATTTGCTACAGGAGACCAATTGCGATGCAGCGAAATTTCTACATGGCCGATCAGGAATGGGACAAGCTTATTTCAGACGTAGCCTATCAATTCAGTGACATCACCCTCAAGCGGGGATTTCAGTATTATAAGCAGGACCGTGTCCATGCGTTCAAAATGATCTCAGTCGGGAGCATTCTGGCGCTCGTGGAAGGCGGGGAAGACTACAGCGTAACTATTGATCTGGATACCCTGTCCGCCAGCCGTTGCAGCTGCCCGGTACAGCATTCCTGCAAGCATATGGCTGCTGTATTAATGAAGTATGCCGAGCAGCAGGGCCGGCTGGTGCATATGCTGGCCAATGCCAAGACGACAAGTCAATGGATCCGCAATCCGGTGGTCAAGGAGACTCCCGTTGCCGGTGGCTCCGCCCGCCGCAAGGATCAGCTGGAGGAGCTGGCTGCCCTGGTTCCATCCGGAAATGTGGAGCAGTGGCGTGAATACTTAGCGCTGCTCACCGCACCGCTGGCGCCTACCGTGCGGAATTCCCAATACACCGACAGGGCGCTGGCAGCCATCTCCGAGGCCACTCCCGCGCTCCCTCCGGCCTCCGGGCTGTTATATAAGCTTCATGCCCATCTCTTTGTGCTGGAAAGCTTACTAAAACCGGCAGGCCCTCACGTCCCGGGAGCAGGTGCTTCTCTAGGTTATTATACCTCTGTTGCTGTCTCCGAGCTGCAAAAAGCGGTAACAGATCTCATGAAAAACAGCCTGCCGCTCGCCGCAGAGCCGGAAGCCTGGCCCCGGGTCAGCGAAACGCTGGCCTATCTGCGGCGGGAGATGCTGAATGAGCCGCGCGACCGTTCACGGGAACAGCCCTATTACTCCCTCTGCTACGATCTGATCTGGAGAGGCTGGATTGCACCGAATGCAAGCGGCCCGGCTATGTACCTAGAAGAGCTGGAAGCGCTCCGCCAGACCGGCGAGGAAGCCGGCATATCACTCTCGCGCCACTCGCAGCAACTGGCGGAGAGCCGGATGTATTTCTATCTGAACGATGACAAAGGCGCCTGGGAGCTGCTTGGCAAAGCTTCCGAACGCCCGGGTCTCTACCCGGACGAGCTGATGAGCTTTCTGGCTCCCCTGGCGGAGGCCGGACATTGGTCCCGCCTTGCTCTGTGGCTGGCCGAAATCGGCCCTCTGCTGACCAGCCGCCTATATAACCTGAAGAACTATGCCGGATACTGGGAGGAAGCCGTCCGCCGCCTGCCGGAGACCGAACCCCGGATGTGGGATACGCTGATCGACATGCTGCCGCTGTCCCGGGAGATTTATGAAGAAATGCTGCTGGACCGCGGGCGCTGGCAGGAATGGATGGATTACCAGCTCTCCTCCGGCAAGGAACCCGCCGATTTCCGTGTCAGCGACCTCCAGCCGATCGAGAAGAACGCACCGGAGCTGCTGCTCCCGTTCTATCATCAGGCGGCAGAACGGTTCGTGCTGGAGAAGAACCGGCACGGCTACAAAGCGGCTGTAAAACTGTTAAAGCGCTTGTCCAAGCTCTATAAAAAGCTGAAACGCGAGGAGCGGTGGGGACAATTTCTGGATTCCTTCACCTTCCGGTACAGCAGGCTGCGCGCATTGCAGGAAGAGCTGCGGAAAGGAAAGCTGATCCCATGAGCAAATATATGCGAAATATTACTGTCCAGCTTGCCTTAACCCAATATGGCGATGCGCTGATCTACGGGGTGGATGACAGGGATGATTATGTGCCCGGTGTTCAGCTTAAGCAGAAGCTGTTCTCCTGGCATGAGGAGTCTTTTTATGGAACGGAGTTAACGCTCCAGAACGCCGATGGGGTTGACCTTGTGGTTCTGCCTGCCGAGCAGGTCATCCCCTTCTTTGCGGAGCGCAGGCTGCTGCGGCATGTCGGCTGGAGCTGGCAGGGCGACGCCGAACTGCTGACCGGGCTGGCGCCCGCCATCGCCGGGCTGCTGGCGGAGAAGAAGTATGCGCCAAGCCTGTCCGCCTATCGCGAAGGCAAGCTGCAGTGGGACTGGGATGACAAGGCGCTGGAGCTGGCTGCGGAAGGCAACGAGAGCGCACAGTCTGCCTTGCGCGGACTTGCCGGGCGCCGGAACCTTGCGGACGGACTGCGTGCCGCCTTCTCGGCGGCGGTGTTCCAGCAGTATTACGGCACCGAGGCCGAAGCCGCAGACCTGCGCAGCGAATATCCGCTGCTGTTCAGCAGCAGCGCGGGCGCGGCAACTGCCGGCATGGACGACGACAGCTGGCTGATGTCCATCGGCTGGAAGGCGGACACGGCGCCGTTCCGGCCGGCCCTGCAATTGCTGGAGCCGGACGACGAGAAGTCGTACTGGCGGCTCCAGCTGCTCCTGCAGGACAAGCGCGATGAATCCGCGCTTGTGCCGCTGCGGCTCACCGGGGACGGCGAGCCGCATGGCCTGTGGCCGGCAGCGTGGACGCCCCACGTCCACGAGCGCGCGTCCGGGTGGCTGTCGCGCCTGCGCGAAAGCCTGGCCGGGGAGCACATCGGCCATGGGGACGATGTGCTTGGTGAACCGCTCAGCGACGGGGACGCCTGGCGGTTCCTGACCGTGGACAGCCGGCTGCTGCTGGAAGCCGGCTGGCAGGTGCTCCTTCCGGCGTGGTGGGAAGCCGCCAGCCGGAAGAAACCCCGCCTGCGCGCCAAGATCAGCTCCGGCGAGGGCAGCGGCGGCCAGTCGCTGTTCGGGCTAAATGCGCTGGTCGATTTCGACTGGCGCATCTCCATCGGCGACGCCGAACTCTCCGAGGCGGAGTTCGCCGATCTGGTCGCACGCGGCGAGCGGCTCGTGCAGTTCAGGGGCAAGTGGATTCCGCTTGACCCCGCTCTGCTGGCCCAGATCCAGCGGGCCATGGCCGGGATGGACAAGTCCCAGGGCTTGTCCTTTCAGGATGTGCTCCAGCTGCACCTGCTGGGCGGCGGCGAAGAGCAGGACAACGAGGCGGCCGAGGCGGAGAAGGCGGAAGAAAATGCCGCCCGCTTCCGGCTGGAGGTCGAGCTGAACGAGCATCTGGTCCGGCTGATCGGCCAGCTCGGCCACCGCTCGGATTGGCCAAAGCCCGAGGTGCCGGCTGGCCTGCATGCCGAGCTGAGAAGCTACCAGCATGAAGGGTATGCCTGGCTTGTATTTCTGCGCCGCTTCGGACTCGGCGCCTGCCTGGCCGATGATATGGGCCTCGGCAAAACCGTGCAGCTGATCTCCTACCTGCTCCACTTGAAGGAACAGCAGGGAGAAGCCGGCCCATCAGCAATGGGGCCCGGGCGGCAGACCGACCCGCCGGACTGGCCGTCGCTGATTATCTGTCCGACCTCAGTGCTCGGCAACTGGCAGAAAGAGCTCCAGCGGTTCGCTCCGTCCCTGAACATCATGCTCCACTACGGAAGCAGGCGCCTCGATGCCGGTTACTTCTACGGCGCCGCTTCCCAGGCCGACGTGGTCCTCACCTCCTACGCCACGGCCGCGCTCGACCAGGAACTGCTGAAGCAGTTCACTTGGGCTACGGTTTGCCTGGATGAGGCACAGAATATTAAGAACGCCGGAACCAAGCAATCTGTGGCGGTGCGCAGCTTTCCTGCCCTGCACCGGATCGCCCTGACCGGAACACCAATCGAGAACAAACTGTCCGAGCTCTGGTCGATTTACGATTTCATCACACCCGGCTATCTCGGCAGTCCAAAAGCATTCCAGGACCGGTTCGCAAATGCGATTGAGAAGGAACGCAATGCGGAGCGCACGGCGGATCTGCAGAAGCTTGTAAAGCCGTTCATGCTGCGCCGCAAGAAGAAAGACCCGGCCATTCAGCTGGATCTGCCCGACAAAAACGAGATGAAAACCTATGTTCATCTCACGGCAGAGCAGGCCGCCCTCTATGACCAGAACGTAACCGGGCTGCTGGAACGGATGAAGCAGCTGGAGGGCATTGAGCGCAAAGGGGCGATTCTTGCTGCGCTGACCAGCCTCAAGCAGCTTTGCGACCATCCGATGCTGCTGACGAAGGAGGCGCTGCCTGATCCAGATGGCGAGGGCCAACTGGATACCACGTCCCTGATTGAGCGTTCCTCGAAGCTCGAACGGCTGCTGGCGATGGTGCGGGAGCTGCGTGAAGAGAACGAACGCTGCCTGATCTTCACCCAATATGTCGGCATGGGCAAAATGCTGCAGGCCGTGCTTCGGCAGGAGCTGCAGGAGCCGGTCCTTTACTTGAACGGCAGCACGTCCAAAACGGCACGCGACCGGATGATCGAACAATTCCAGACGCCGCCGCAGGAAGACGGGGATCTGCTGGCGGCAGGCCAGCTGCAGTCCGATCAGCCAAACGTCTTTATTCTTTCCCTCAAGGCGGGGGGCGTCGGCCTCAATCTGACGGCGGCCAATCATGTGTTCCACTTTGACCGCTGGTGGAATCCGGCTGTGGAGAACCAGGCCACCGACCGCGCCTACCGCATGGGCCAGACCAAAGATGTACAGGTGCATAAATTCATTTCACTCGGCACACTGGAGGAGCGTATTGATGAGATGCTGGAGAGCAAGCAGCAGCTCAGCGACGATGTGATCTCCGGCTCCGAGGGCTGGATTACTGAGCTGTCTACAGATGCCCTGAAAGATCTGTTCACGCTGCGGCAGGAGTGGGTTGGCTGACCCTGCCCTTTCCTTTTCCTTCAAGCTCTTGAAGCAGCAGGCATCACCTATAACGTGCAAAAAAAGAACATCTGCTGCATGCTGCATGCGCCGGTGTTCTTTTTGTATGCCCGGATTATGGAGTAAGATTGCTGTTCCGCGCAGCTAACCCTACCATTGCTCCGCCATTCTAAAGGTGGCTGCCAGATTATCCTCCCCGGCGAGCGAGCTGACCACAAGCGTTACCGGTTCCTCCTGAAGGTCATATACAAGCTGCTGATTCAGAAGATTGACCACCACATCCTGATAAGCACCGGAAATCCCGGAGCCCAGGCCCTGCGTGATGACTCTGCCGCCCGTAACCGTCGAACAGGTATAATTCACTTGCAGCGCCGTGTCATTCACGGAAATAGCGGTAGTCGGTGTCGGAAAATTAACAAAGCTGCCGTTAACGGTACCGCCGGCCACGATTTTGTAGCGGATGGGCGTTGACGCCAGAATTTCCACACCGTCAGGCCGGATCTCGGCGGCTACCCCCTCCGGAATCGTCAGCGCCCCATTTCTGCGGAAGCTGATTGCGGCGAAATCAGTATTGGTTACGGCGATGTTATCGCGAAACTCCGACGTAATCCGGCTGACCGCAAGCTGCGTCAGGCTGACCGGAAACCACTTCCCTCCACTATCCACAAGAAAAATCTGAACACCCAGCTTTTCCTGAGAATAAAGTACATTAAATTGAAAAAAGTTTTCGGTGATATTGTAGGTTTTGCTCACCACTTCCCTGTAGTTCACCTCGAACAATTCCTGGGCAAAGAGGGTTGCCGGACTTACATCATTGTTGAGGCCCGTTATATAGACCACTGCTTTGGCTGTTCCGCTATTTACAATTTTTATAACAGCCTGGCTGATCGGTCCTAAAACGCCGGTAGGATTCCTGGTGATTGTATTTGTAGTTAGAACTGCCATGGCTCATCCCTCCTTCCTATTAAGACAATTAGTATATTATATGCAGACAAGGTAGGAAGTTTCTGGTTGAATGGCAAGTGGCCAAAAAGCCGCGAATTCCAGAAGGTGCTTGCAAAGGATCAGGATTGCCATAAAATAACTGATGTGCTAAAATGAACACAACTTTTAGGAACGGAGGGTTGCAAATGAATGTGATAGATTATATCCGGATTCGTACTTTACGCGGCTAATCAGCTTTTAATAGCGCTAAAGCTCTGCCTTGTGCAGAGGACTCAGGATAGGTCTATCCATTTTTAAAGGCAACCCACAGCTTAACCAGCGGACCGGGAACGCTCCGCCGCATTCGCCTTTAGAAATTCGCACAGCCATAGACAAGGAATTACCGCATGCACCAGCGGTGGAATAGGCAGCTATTCCCCTTTGCCGATGCCGGTTCTTTCCCTTTACCTTCTATGGTTATGCCCAGCTGGAAGAATCATTGCATCCTTTAGGGATGCTCTCCCAGTCCTATTCTGTTTCCTCTACGATATTAAGCACAGGCCGCTGATTGCCTGTGTTTTTTTATGCTTTCGAAGCCAGGTTTCCACGAAGTCTATTCAGTGGGGTTATGCTCACAAAACTTTCAGGAGGTTGATAAATATATGGAATCCACACCACAACACGCAGTAATCGTCGGGGTTCAACTGCAGAATGAAACTAATTTCGCCTACGCCATGGAGGAGCTGCGCAATTTGGCCGCCGCCTGCAACATCAAAGTGATCGGGGAACTCAGCCAGAAAGCCAGCCGGATCAACCCTTCCCACTATATCGGTACAGGAAAGATTCAGGAATTGTCCCTTATGCTGGAGAATGAAGATACCCTTGTTATCTTCAATGATGAATTAACCCCTTCGCAGATCCGCAATCTGGAATCGTCGCTGGATCGCCAGGTGATTGACCGCACGATTCTAATTCTAAATATCTTCGCCGAACGGGCCAAAACCAAGGAGGCTCAGCTGCAGGTTGAAGTTGCCCAGCTGCAGTATATGCTTCCCCGTCTGACCGGAATGCGCGAGTCCCTCGGCCGACAGGGCGGCGGGGCGGGCCTGAAGAACCGGGGGGCCGGTGAAACCAAGCTGGAGCTGGATCGCAGAAGAATTGAAGAACGTATCTCGGCACTGCAGACGGAGCTGCAGACCCAGGTATCCAGGCGCCAGATTCAGCGGAAGCAGCGCCACAAGAATGAAGTCCCGGTGATTTGTCTTGTCGGTTACACCAACACCGGCAAATCCAGCCTGATGAATGTCATAGTAGAGACGTATCATCCGGGTTCAGGCAAGCAGGTATTTGCCAAAGATATGCTGTTCGCCACACTGGAGACTTCGGTCCGCAGCATTAAGCTGCCCGACCAGAAAACGTTCCTGCTGACGGATACCGTAGGTTTCGTCAGCCAGCTGCCCCATCATCTGGTCAAGGCGTTCCGCTCCACACTGGAGGAAGTGACTGAGGCCGACCTGCTGATTCATGTCGTCGATATTTCCGATCCGCAGCATGAGCAGCATATGGCGGTAACTGCCGAGACCCTGAGGGCGCTGGGCGCAGACGGTATTCCAACGATCTATGCCTACAATAAGGCGGATTTGACGGACCAGCCCTATCCTGTTGTCCAAGAGAATTCTGTTATTCTTTCGGCTAAGCAGAACAGCGGAATCGCCGAGCTTACCGGGCTGATCCGGGGGCATGTCTTCAATGACTATATCCAGTGTGAAATTCTGGTTCCGTTCGATCGCGGCAGCGTCGTCTCGTACTTCAACGAGCATGCGCATATTCAGAAGATCAGCTATGAAGAGCAAGGCACAAAACTTCAGCTGGAGTGCAGAGCGGCCGACTATGAAAGATTCCGCGGAGATTTCATCGAGCTCCCGCAATAAGGTGCACACAGAATAGGAGCTTGCCTCAGGTCCGGTGACCAGGGGCAAGCTCCTTTGCTGTTTAACAAAATGCAGCTATGGAGGAGACCATTCTATATTATGTTTTCGGAGTCCCTGATCAAATTTCACCTTGTAATGTGTAAAACGTTGCCACCTCGCTATCTCGCTACCTTGCCACCTTGCAGCTCATGGATTCATTAGCGGGATTTACTGCCGCTATATAGAGATTACTCCGACAATCGAACACCTAACGGAAATTG
>NZ_JBOFBG010000007.1:0-240982 GCF_051594305.1 Paenibacillus sp. IHBB 3054
GGTGTGCGGGAAATCCGCATGCACGGTTTGACGGGGAGTCCGAGGGAGTAATCCCTCGTCTTACCCTACATTTGTGTTTTTTATTATAGAGAAGAGACCTTGCCGGCCATAGTCTGGGCAGTAAGGTCTCTTGTTTTATTGAGCCGGCGGGAAGGGCGAATCCGGCGGCTGGCTGGCGGCAGGTTTTATTTTACGGTTAAAATAACGTCCTGGGCCTCCTCCAACATCAACGAGATGCTTGCCGAGAAACCCAAGGAAGGCGAGCAGCGAAAAGCCCGTGGCCACCAGGTAAAAAACCTTGCGCCCGGCGTCCTGATAAATCAGGCCTCCGAATGTGCCGCTGAGCAGGCCGGAGGCGCTGGACCACACCACCGTGAAGAGAGCGAGTCCTGTTGCACGCAGATGATCAGGAATGATCCGTGTAATGTACCGGACGGCCGTCACATAAAAAATTCCGAACGAAATGCTGTGCATCGCCTGAATAGCGATAATGGCCCCGGGAACATCGGCCAGCGACATAAGCAGAAAGCGCAAGGCATACATAAGGCTGCCAATCGCGAGCAGCGGCAGCTCTTTGAATCTTTCTCCATATTTGCTGAGCAAAAAGAAGACAGGGATTTCGCTTAGTGCCGAAGCGAGCAGTGCCCAGCCGATGACTTCATCACCGGCATTCATTCCTTTCAGGCTGAGTGTTAGAAAAGCTTCATTCATTCTGTGGCCGAGGGCGAGTACGAATACACAGCCGAAGAACCACAGCACTTCCTTTTGCAGTAAAATATCTTTAAGTCCGCCGCTCTTGACAGGGGGCTCTCCAGAGCTGACACTGCTCTCGGTTGCTTCATCATTCCGCTTGGCATCCTTCAGCCCGAAGGTGATAAGCAGTGCGGCTGCAATAATAACAAGACAGACGGTAATGCTGTAGGAAGGACCCAAGGCCCGCAGAACATAGCCGATGGTGAGCGCGAAGAAGGAATACCCGAGAGAGCCGAACACGCGTATGGCGATGAAGTTGCGTCCGTGGCGCTGCGCAATTTTGATGGCCATAGTGTCTGCAAGCGGAAAAACCGGGTAATAGAAGAAATAGAAAAGGGAAATAATAAGCATAACACTTGTAAAGCCGGTGGCTCTAGCCAGCATTAGTGCAGTTACCAATTGACCTGCCAGGAGGATAGCCATGATCTTTTTGATCGTGCCCAGCCGGTCGCTGACCATGCTCCAGAACAGATTGGAAAGAATGGAGATCAGCGGACCGACAGAATATAGCAGTCCGACCTGAGGGCTGCTGAAGCCCAGATGGGTATAGAATAGCGGGAAATACGAAACTACCAGCACGCTTGTGCCGTAGAGTGTGAACATAAAGGATCGCAGCCAGTTCTGATCGCTGTACCGGCCTCCGGTCCGTCCTGAATACATGAAGTTGCACTCCTCCGGATATCAAATACGGATAGTATAGCATAAAGAAAAGTCAGCATGTTTGTTAAAATTGAGGTATTTCTGAATCTTTCAGCCTTTTGCGAAAGTGATTTTGTTGTTTGTACAAATACGTTGATGATATTATAATAATGATGATTTGGATAAGGAGACAACAATGTGGAGGCACTGTCATTGAGTGAATTTGAGCAAGGCCGTTACCTTAGCCCGCGGGGCCCTATTGGGCTTATGAACAGGGTCTACAAGTACGTGCTGCCGGAAGTGCGGGAATGTCTGGGCTTCTGGCGCCAGGATGCGGAAGGGATTCCCGATCCCGAGCTCCGCAAGCAAGCGCTTGCCAGCATTGAAACGAAGCAGTTTCATTGTGAAGGCGGCGGGATTTATGCCGCCGGTAATTTGTCAATGAGACATATATTGATTCCGTTAATTGTCGCATATCAAACGATCAGTGATTATCTGGACAACTTATGTGATCGCAGTACTTCGCTGGATCCTGCCGATTTCAGGCTGCTGCATCAATCCATGCTGGACGCAATTACCCCCGGTGCAGAGCCTGTTAATTATTATGCGCTGCGCAGCGAGCAGAATGACGGCGGATATTTGTACAGGCTGGTCCGCAAGTGTCAGGAGATGACCGCGCTTTTGCCCGGGTATGCTTCGGCGGTCGCGGAGATTCATGATCTGGCTGTACTGTATACGGATTTGCAGGTTTATAAGCACATAAGCCCCGAACTCAGGGAAGATGCCCTGAAGGAGTGGTGGGCGAAAGAGGGAAAGCGTGCTCCGCATCTTCAATGGAATGAGTTTGCAGCAGCAACAGGTTCCACACTGGGTGTATTTATGCTTTTTCTGGCCTCTTGCGACCCCAAGCTGACTAAATCGGCATCGGTTTCGATTCGTGCTGCGTATTTTCCGCATCTTTGCGGATTGCACATTATGTTGGATTACCTGATCGATCAGGATGAGGACCGGGCCGGCGGTGATCTTAATTTCTGCAATTATTATGACAATTCAGATACTATGCTGAACCGGATCGCTTCCATCGTGGAGTGGGCCCGTAAGGATGTCCGTAATCTTCCCGAGACCTCCATGCACCGCATGGTGATCGAGGGGCTTCTGGCACTTTATTTATCCGATCCGAAAGTCAGCGAACAGCGGGAGGTTCGCACGGTATCGAAGCGTCTGATGAGAAAGAGCCCGCTGACCAGACTGTTCTTTTTTGTGAACAGCCGCTGGATCCGCAAACACATGTATTAGATGTCGTGGAGCGCATTCCCTCAACAAGGGATGTGTACCGCACAATTTTAAGGAGGAACAAACAGGATGACTAATGTTAAAAAAATCGCAGTATTGACCAGTGGAGGAGACTCACAGGGCATGAACGCCGCTGTTCGCGCGGTAGTGCGCAGCGCAATTTTTTACGGGGTTGAAGTGTATGGTATCCAGCGCGGCTATCAGGGTCTGCTGAACCGCGACATTTTCCCGATGGATCTGCGCAGTGTAGGCGATATTATTCAACGTGGAGGTACCATTCTGCAGTCTGCGCGATGTCTTGAATTCGTGAAGCCTGAAGGTCAGCAGAAGGGTGCGGACATCCTGAACGAAATGGGCATCGACGGCCTTGTAGTTATCGGTGGTGACGGCTCTTACAAAGGAGCTAACAAGCTCAGCAAGCTGGGAATTAAGACAATGGCTTTGCCGGGTACGATTGATAATGACATTTCTTTCACGGACTACACGATTGGCTTTGATACAGCAGTAGGGGTAGTTGTAGATGCCATTAACAAGCTTCGTGACACCATGTCCTCGCATGAGCGTTCCTCCATTGTAGAAGTTATGGGACGCCACTGCGGAGATATTGCTCTTCATGCAGGTCTGGCTTCCGGAGCCGAAACCATTCTCGTACCGGAAATGCCTTATGACCTCAACGAGGTGGCTGACCGGATGCGTGACAACTTTGCCAGAGGCAAACGCCACAGTATCGTTATTGTCGCTGAAGGCGTAGGCAAGGGTGAAGACGTTGCACAAGCGTTGAAAGACCGCCATGCTTCACTGGATGCCCGCGTAACGGTTCTGGGTCATATTCAGCGCGGAGGTACTCCGACTCCAGGCGACCGCAACCTGGCAAGCCGTTTGGGTGACTTTGCTGTTCGCAAACTGCTCGAAGGTGAATCGGATAAAGGCTGCGGCATTATTAAAGGCGAGCTGACGCTTACCGATATCGATATTGTGGTGAATACGAAGAAAGATTTCGATACGGAATTGTACGAGCTGGCTTCCCGTCTTTCCCAGTAGAATACAAGAGAGCGGCAAACGCCGCTTCACAAGCCGCCTAGAGATAGGCGGCTTTTTTGTGTTTGACAATATACCCCCACCCGTATATTATATACCCCATGGGGTATAATTATAAGGAGGATAAGAATATGGGTAAAACAATCATTATTATCGGTGGCGTTGCCGGTGGAGCGACAGCTGCCGCGAGGCTGCGGAGACTGAATGAACAGGATGAGATCATCCTGTTTGAACGCGGGGAGCATGTATCGTTTGCCAACTGCGGACTGCCTTATTATATTGGTGAAACTATTGATTCCCGCGATAAGCTATTTCTTCAGACGCCCAAGGGTATCAAGGAACGATTTAACATAGATGTGCGGGTGCTTACTGAAGTAACTGAAATTGTACGCCAGCATAAACTTGTTCATTACCGTGATATACGCACCGGTGAGACGGGAGAGATTCCCTATGACATCCTGATTCTGTCCCCGGGTGCGAGACCCATTGTGCCTGATATCCCGGGTCTCTTAGAGGCCAAGAATGTGTTCACCTTAAGAAATATCCCGGATACGGACCGGATTAAATCTTTTGTTGACAGTTTGCGTCCTAAGCATGCCACTGTTATAGGCGGAGGTTTTATCGGGCTGGAAATGGCGGAGAACCTTCGTGAACGCGGACTTGAGGTGACGATTATTGACCGCGGCGCACAGCTCCTCAATCCGCTGGACCCGGAAATGGCCAAACCTGTGGAAGAGCATCTCCGGATGCACGGCGTGGAAGTAAGGCTGAATGAGGGGGTGGAGGCTTTTGAGCAACAGGGCGGGATGCTGCGCCTTTCTTCTGGAGACGTGATCAGGACCGAGATGATCATTATGGCAATTGGAGTCACTCCAGAGAATGAGCTTGCCCGCCACAGCGGTCTAGAGCTGGGAATCCGCGGCGCGGTTAAGGTCAGTTCTACCCTGCAGACCAGCGATCCCGATATTTATGCCATCGGCGATGCCATTGAGGTCAAGGACCGCAATCATGGATTCGCCACCATGGTTTCTCTGGCATGGGGAGCGAACCGGCAAGGCCGTCTAGCGGCTGATCATATCAATGGTCACGCCATCTCCTATGAAGGAGCTTTGGGAACGGCAATCATTAAGACCTTTAACCTGACCTCAGCGGTTACCGGGAACAACGAGAAGACGCTCGCTGCTCTGGGTGTCCCTTATGAGGCCATTCATATCCACCCCAATTCACATGCGGGTTATTATCCCGGGGCATCCCCAATTGCCATGAAGCTGCTGTTCAATCCCGGTAATGGTGATATATACGGAGCACAGGCCGTGGGGGTAGACGGTGCAGACAAGCGGATTGATGTAATCGCCACTGCCATTCGAGGGAAGCTGAAAGTGAACGAGCTCGCGGATATAGAGCTGGCCTATGCACCGCCATATTCTTCGGCTAAAGACCCCGTCAATATGGCAGGTTATGCCGCTTCCAATGTTGTGGACGGATTAGTCAGCAATCTGCAGTGGCATGAGGTGGATGCTTTCTCCGCCAAGGGCGGACTGATCATTGACGTCAGGGACGAGGTGGAACGGCTGGCAGGTTTCATTCCCGGCTCAGTGAACATTCCCCTATCCGAATTGAGAAACCGGCTTGCCGAGATTCCTGCGGATCAGGAGATCGCGGTATCCTGCCAGGTAGGGCTTAGAGGCTATATTGCTGCAAGAATGCTGAGTCAACATGGATACAGAGTGAAGAATGTCGATGGTGGATACAAAACGTATGCTGTAATGGCAATGAAGGACATCCTGCCGCCAGAGGAGAGCAGCGCAGATACGGCAGCCCATTTACCAACCTCTCCGGATTCTTTAGATGACAGGGCACAAAGCGGCAGCGGGGAGCAGCTGTTGTTGCTGGATGCTTGCGGACTGCAGTGTCCCGGCCCTATACTCAAGGTATATGAGACTGTAAAGTCCATGCAGGAAGGACAGCAGCTGGAGATTGCTGCTACGGATTTCGGTTTTGCCGCAGATATTAAGCATTGGTGCCTCAAGACGCAGAATACGCTGGAATCGGTGGATGTGTCGGAAGGGAAAGTGAAGGCCCTTGTACGTAAAGGGTTAAACAGGGTGACGGGAGAAGCCTTGCCAGCAGTGCCTTCTGAAGCCAAGGAGGGTACGACGATGATCGTGTTCAGCGGTGATCTGGACAAGACGATTGCTTCCTTCATTATTGCCTCCGGTGCGGCAGCGATGGGCAAGCAGGTGACCATGTTCTTTACCTTCTGGGGATTGAATGTTCTGCGTCAGAGAAATGCTTCTCCGGTTAAGAAAAAAGGGTTGGACAAAATGTTCGGAATGATGATGCCTCAAGGTACCACAAAGCTGCCGTTGTCCAGAATGAACATGGGCGGGCTGGGTGCAAGGCTGATACGGCATGCAATGAAACGGAAAAATGTGGACTCTCTAGAACAGCTGATGCAGGGTGCGCTGAATGCCGGCGTAAAGATCATTGCCTGCACGATGAGTATGGACATCATGGGCATCAAACAGGAAGAATTAATGGCTGGTGTTGATTTTGGCGGGGTAGCCAGTTATCTGGGAGCCGCTGAGGATTCGGGTGTGAATTTGTTTATCTAAAGGATGTGGGATGTATGGAATATGATAAAGGCATCAAAAACAGATTGAAGCGTATTGAGGGCCAGGTGCGTGGTGTGCTGGGCATGCTGGAGGAAGGGCAGGATTGCCGGGAGATTGTGACCCAGCTGACGGCAATAAGAACAGCTGTAGACCGCACGGTGGGTGCTGTTATCGGCGCTAATCTGGAGCAATGCATTCAGGATGAGCTGGAGCAGGGCAATTCACCGGATAAAGTGATTAAGGAAGCGGTAGAGATGCTTGTGAAAAGTCGTTAACTCAAAAAAAGGAACAGCTGCGGAAGACCGCGCTGTTCCTTTTTAATTTACTGCGAGAACATCACATTTCTTCGGTATGGTGCCGAAAAAGCTGTGCTGCACTCAAAGCCATTATTGTTCTCCAGCCCCGGTGGCCAAGGCAAACCGCCGCTGGACTTTGACTAGCCGTGTCAGCAGCAGAATGGCTCCAATCGCCAGACCGGTAATCAGTCCAACCCAGTAGCCGTAGGCGCCCATATCGGTATAAGTCGCCAGGACATAGCCTGTAGGCAGGCCGATTACCCAATAGGCGGCGAAGCAAATGATGAATGCCGGGTTTACATCCTTATAGCCCCGCAGCACCCCTTGCGTCGGCGTGGCAATGGCATCGGAGATCTGGAAGAAGATCGCGTAAATCAAAAAGTGCTGAATCAGGGAGATGACCTCGGGTTCGTCGGAATAAAGTCCGGCAACCGAATCGCCGGCGAACAAGAGGACGAGAGCAGTCAGCAGCGACAGCACGGCGGCCGAGGCGATGCCCATAATGCCGTATTGGCGGGCATCCTTCTGCCTGCCGGACCCGTTCTCAAAGCCGACGAGAATCGTCAGGCTCATGCAGATGCTGAGCGGAATCATGTACAGGGTGGAGGCGAAGTTGATCGCCGCCTGATGAGCTGCAATGGTTACTGTGTCGAATCGGCTCATGAGCAGTGTTACTGCCGAGAAAACCGCCGTTTCAAAAAAGATGGAGAATCCGATAGGCACGCCGATCTTAAGCAGCTCTTTGAAGCTGCTCAGTGATATGGCGTAGAACTTGCGGAACAGCTGCAGGCTTTTGAAGGGCTCGGAGCGGTAAATGAAGGTCAGGGCAATTCCGAAGATCACCCAGTAGGTGATAGCCGACGCGACCCCGGCTCCGACTCCCCCAAGGCGTGGGAAACCGAAATTTCCGAAGATAAGCAGATAGTTCAGCCCAACATTGACAGGTAAAGCAATTAGCGTGATGAACATCGAAACTCTTGTCTGCCCTAATGCATCGATACAGCTGCGGACTACCGTATAGCCGAACAGAGGGATGATGCCGAAGGAAATGGCACACAGGAAGCGGAAAGCGATATTCCGTACTTGCGGCTCCAGATTCATAAAATCAAGAACAGGCGACAGAGCGAAACCGCCGATCACAAGGACGAGCAGAGAAACAATCAGTGAGAGCCAGATGCCCTGGGTCACCTGATAAGCGACATCTTTATCCCGGCGGTTGCCTATTAAATTAGACACAATCGGTGTTATACCCATGAGTATGCCGCTAAGCCCGGTTTGAATCGGGATCCATAAGCTGGTGCCGATGGCTACGCCGGCCAGATCATCCGTGCCGAATTTGCCGGACATATTGGTATCAAAGAAAGTAATAGCTGACAACGCAATCTGCGTAACAAGAATAGGAAATAAAATATGCAGGAATTGGCTTGCCTTTTGTTTAAGAGTAGTAGTATGTATCATCGGTTTGTGCCTCGTCATCTGAATTTTATAAAAGTGTGTAACATAATCCTTATATTATCAGTAAAAGACCCGGCAGGGCGCCGGGTCCTTGGCTTATATTTGCTAATTGATTTCATTAAGGATAATTGCTGTAGTCATTATTTCTCGTAATCCACACCCGAAGTGTAACGGTTGTTGGCATTCCAGAGGAGGAATTCATCCACTTTCTCGTCTTTTAAAGCCCGGATCTGGTCTTCCACCTGCGTCTTGCCGTATTTCACATAATGGCCGCTTCCAAGCCAGCTTGCGGTGAAGTCCTGAATCCAGGGGCGGATAATCGGTTTGTAGCTTCCCAGAGGGTCGAGCTTCTTATGTGTATCGACCATAGAACCCTTAATGGTCGCGTAAGGGTCTTTGTCAGGGTCTTTCACATCGAACCATCCTGTTGAATAATGGCTTGGGTATACCATCGGGCTGATGACGTCCACATTCTTCGATATTTTCACGAAATCCTGGCCTATGCCTTCCGCAGCGGGAACTGAAGCGGCGTATCCGAAAATATCAACTGATACCCGTACGCCCAGCGGATTCAGCTCTGCTTTGGCGTATTTAACGAAGTCGCCAATGATTTCTACACGTGGTCTGTCGTTCTTGGTATATTTAAGAGTATCAGCACGTTTCTCGAAGCCTTCCGGGAAACGGACGTAATCGAACTGGATTTCCTTGAAGCCCAATTTGGCGGCTTCCTTGGCGATGTCTACATTGTATTTCCATACATCTTCATTATAGGGATTGACGAAGCTGTCTCCGCCTTTATTGCTCCAGACTGTGCCATTTGTATTTACGAATGACATTTCCGGCTTCTTCTTGGCGAGAACAGAATCCTTAAAGACTACGATCCGGGCAATCGGATATACGTCATGCTCCTTTAGGCGGGTCATCAGCTTGTTGATGTCACCGATGAACGGCTGGGGATGACCCAGCTTCTGAAGTTCCGCATTGTCTGTCTTGTAGGTAATATATCCCGCATCATCCTTAATATCGATGACCATGGAATTTAATTCCGTTTTATCAAGCAGGTTAAGCAGGGACTCCATCCGTGCTCCGCCTGCACTGTAGGCTGTTACATAAATACCTTTAACCTTGGGGGCATCCGGCTGCGGATCGGCAAGAATCGCGCCGTCAGTACCTCCTGCTTCAGTTCCGGGTGAAGCGCTTGTAACCGGAGTAGGGGATGTGGTGCCGCCTGTGGCGTTTGGTGATGCCGATGCTCCGTTTGGATTGCTGCTGTGCTCTGCGACGATGGGGGGATTGGTGGCGGACTGCAATGCAGCCGTCACGTCGGAGTCGTGTCCGCCATGCGGCACGCCAACGCCTCCCAGGGCCATCATCAGTAATGCCCAGGTGATGTTCATTTGCTATTCTCTCCCTTTATGTACATTCCCTTAAAGTATAAAGGAACGGCAGCTGCCAAAAAGAACAGACTTGTAACAATCCCTGTAATTTTTGGCTGTTAAAAATAACCGCTCTTGTTGTTTATAAACGGGATGTACAGATTTTAAACGGTCCTGATAAAAAGTAAATGCCGCCCGGACCCGGCACATAGCCGAACCCCAAGCGGCAACTATGAAGACTTGCTTCGAAACGTCTTACTCACTGAAGATACGCAGAATTCTGATGCTCGCAAATGCTGTAATGGATGATATCCATGGCATCTGCCGGTTCCAGAATACTCAGACCGTCACGCAGAACGATTACGGAATTCAATTCGTTCTGCTTGAGAAACGGCATCATATCAGGATACCACCTCATGACGATTGCTGACAGTTTTACCGTTTCCATTTCCATAAAAATCACCCTTTCCTTTTTCGAATGGTACTGAATTGAATTCAGGGTACACCCGTAAAACGAAGTGCCGGAAAAAAGAGGGGTAAATCCCAATCTTCATGAAATTGTAAGGGTCCTGCGTGAGTATAATATATCACAATTTTAATTTATGCGCATTTCTTTCAATGTGATCTTTTGCGGAATGAACCCATGACTCCAACGGTTTCCACAATGTTCACAAAAGCCTGAGGATCGCTGGTTCTAATGATTCTTTTAAGCTCTGCGAGCTCGTAGCGGGTGGTCACTGTCATTAGCATGTCCCGTTCCACATGAGAATAAGCGCCCTCTGTTTTGATCTTTGTGACCCCGCGTTGCAAGCCCAGAAGCTGCTGAAGCAGTTCGTCTGTCCTTGTGGTTACGATGTAGACAGTCACTTTAACATGACTGATGTGAATCAGGTCGACGACCTTTCCGGTCACATAAATGGAGACCATGGAAGCAAGGGCTAAATTCCAATTGTCGTCAAAATAGGCAGCGGCCAAAATGACGATACCATTCAGCCCTACAAGCACATTCCCGATCGGGAAGTCGCGGTAGCGCGTAATAATGGAGCCGATAATGTCAAAGCCGCCCGTAGATCCTCCAACCCGAAAGGAAATACCGCTGCCGACACCTACCAGCACTCCGCCGAAAACGGAGGCAAGAAGCATATCCGACGCTACAGCTGTCTGCGGTACCAGCGTCATTAGCCAAGTTGTGGCCCCTACGGATAAAATGCTGAGAATAATAAATCTGCGCCCGAGCTGAAACCACCCTGCCACAAGCAGCGGCACATTGAAGAGCAGATATAGCAGACTGATGTTAAGGGGAGTGAAATAACCCACTAACATTGCCACACCGGATACCCCTCCGCTTAACAGCCGATGGGGGATTAAGAACAGATTGAAGCCGCTTGCTATCATCGCCGAACCCAAGATGATGGCAAGGTAATTGCCTAGTTGTCTTAGTCGTAACAAGCAAATTCACCTCTGACGTGTAATGTAAGTAATGAAAGAAAGGAATACACTGGTATTCCTGATCGGGTTTGTGATATAATGTATAGGATATTCTTGAGTAGAACGTTACAATGGTACTTTTGCATTGCTTCGGATGTGAAGCTACAATTGTTCAGGCTAAATAACCAGGCTTGATCATAGGACATTTTTTCGTCCCAATACGCGTAAACCATGCAGAGATTACGGCATGGTTGGACAGCCTATAAATGTGTTTACCGCTACTTAAGAATACAGACAAGCATGTGGAATGTCCACTGTATAGAAGGAGCATGAATAATTTGAAAACATTCGCAGAATTCGGCTTGGAGCCAAAAGTGCTTCAAGCAATCACAGAGCTAGGATTTGAGGAAGCAACACCCATTCAGGAGCAGGCAATCCCGCTCGCGCTGACTGGAGCAGACTTGATCGGCCAGGCACAGACCGGTACCGGCAAAACAGCCGCTTTCGGTATTCCCCTCATCTCCAAAATTGCTCGGGAAGAAGAAAGAATCCTGGCGCTAGTTATGACGCCAACCCGTGAGCTTGCTATTCAGGTTGCTGAGGAAATCGGCAAACTGACCCGCTTCAAGGGTCTGCGTTCACTGGCTATTTACGGCGGACAGGATATCGGCCGTCAAATCCGCGGATTGAAGAAGAAACCACAGATCATTATCGGAACACCTGGACGTCTTCTGGATCACATCAACCGCAAGACGATCCGTCTTGATGACGTGCAGACCATCGTATTGGATGAAGCTGATGAAATGCTGGATATGGGCTTCATGGAAGACATCCAGACGATCCTCAAGCTCGTGCCGGAAGAACGTCAAACCATGTTGTTCTCAGCAACAATGCCTCCTAACATTCAACGTCTCGCCCAACAGTTCCTGAAGAACCCGCAACATGTTTCCGTAATTCCAAAACAAATCAGCGCTCCATTGATTGACCAAGCCTATATCGAAGTTCCTGAGCGCCAGAAGTTTGAAGCACTGAGCCGTCTGATCGACATGGAATCCCCAGATTTGGCAATCGTCTTCGGACGCACCAAACGCCGGGTTGACGAGCTTGCCGAAGGCCTCCAGAAACGCGGATATTCCGCTGACGGATTGCATGGCGACTTGTCCCAGAACCAACGCGATGCGGTTATGCGTAAATTCCGCGACGGCAGCATTGACGTCCTGGTAGCTACTGACGTAGCGGCGCGCGGACTCGACGTTTCCGGTGTAACACATGTTATCAACTTTGACCTTCCGCAAGATCCGGAAAGTTATGTACACCGTATCGGCCGTACAGGCCGCGCAGGTAAAGAAGGAACAGCGTGGTCATTCGTGACTCCGCGTGAAATGGATCACCTGCATCTGATCGAGCGTGTAACCCGTCACCGGATTACCCGCAAACCGCTGCCAACAATGGCTGAGGCAATTGAAGGCAAACAGCGCATCACTGCAGAACGTCTGCTGGCAATGGTTGAAGAAGGCAGCGAGCTGAACGAATACAAAGGCATCGCGATTCAATTGCTGGAGCAATATGATTCCGTACAACTGCTCTCAGCAGCAATGAAATTGCTTACCGGCGACAACAAGGACACACAGGTTGAGTTGACACCTGAAGATCCGATCCGCGCAAAACGCCGCGGCGGCAAGAATGACATCCGCAGCGGCCGCAAGCCTAATGGCGGCTACGGCGGCAACCGCACTGGATCGAGCACAGGCGGTGGCTATAAGGGCAACCGTGATAGCGGCAGCAGCTATGGCGGCGGATATAAAGGCAACCGCGATAGTAGCAGCGGCAGCGCCACAACCCGTGGTGGTTACAGCAGCGGCTACGGCAGCAACAGCAGCAGCGGCGGTTACAAAGGCAACCGCGACAGCAGTGCCGACCGCAAACCATCGGCGCGTCCAAGCAGCACAAGTACTCGTCCGGCTAAACGCGAAGATTACGACATTTAAGCAGCACCGACAATAATGGAAGAAGACGAGTACCGGTTACGGTTCTCGTCTTCTTTTTGTACAATTGAACAAAATTAGGCTTTGTGTTTCATGCCTTAGATAATAAAAGTACGGGTGATAATAACGAGCAGGATGAACAGAACGAGGATAGTGCCTGTGGAAGTCCAGACGCCGCCAACTGGTGAGGACATAGGTAAAACCTCCTTTGAATTAAGGTGATTGTAATGGTTACGTTCCTAATATATGGACGGATCGCCGGGCTTGTATAGACCATAACCCAGAATCTTAAGAATGGGCGCTGGAAAAGTCCGGGTCAAATAAGGTATAGTTAAGATACGCAGTATGCGCGAGACAGACAGGAGGAAGGGAATTGGAGTTTAAAGGAGCAATGGGCGGTCTATACCGCGTCACGGAATGGATTTCACGTATCGCCTTCAGTAACATTTTGTGGGCAATCTGTTCGGTTCCGTTTCTGTTCATGGGAGTAATGAAGATGATTATGTGGGGATCGGGTGCAGGCGGCCCGAATGAACAGATCACACTGAACTGGGCGATGGGCATTTTGGCACCGTTTACGGTGTTCCCGGCAACAGCGGCACTATTTACGGTTGTACGCAAATGGGTTATGGGCAATAGCGATGTTAGCACATTCCGCACTTTTTTCCAGGGGTACAAAGAAAATTATTTCAAGAGTATGCTTGGGGGAGTAATCTACACAGTGCTGTTTGTTGTGATGTACGTAGATGTGACCGTATACATGACGCAAATGGCGAATTTCAGAATCGTCGGGATTTTAATGCTGGTGCTGATGATTATTTTGTTCGTCTCCATGTTTAATTTCTTCTCGATTGTGGTTCATTATCAAATGACCTTCAAAGAAGTGGTGACCAACTCTGTTCTGTTGACAATCGCCCGGCCGATCCGCGTATTCTCCACGCTTATTGGTGCAGCGGTTCTTGTCTATATAGGTCTGAAGTATCCGGTGCTTTACGCCCTGTGTATTCCTACACTGATTGCCTTTTTCGCCTTCTTTAACTTTTACGCTACATACAACAAGCTGCAACTGCAGGTGGAGAAGAAGAAGCAACAGGAACTGGAAGCCCAGGAAGCCCAGGAGGCTGCAGAAAGAGAAGCCGCGGAATTGCTTGAGGCAGATGGTGACGATTACGATGAAGATGATGACGACGATGATGACGAGTACGATACAGATAAAGATAAAAAACGGATCTAACATTAATTACACATAAGCCGCGAAATTAGGCGAGAAATTTATTCCAGTGTAAATTAAAGCGCATACAGGTTTACTTTTTCGTCAAAACGCAATATAATAGTAACAAATCCTGCGATGTACGTTTACGGTTGCTCGTTGTTTTGAACCAATGATAATGTCTTGGGAGATCTATACGAAGCGCGGCTGAAAGGCCCTGTCTATACGACTCGGGGAATTCAAAAACGACTTCTGCGGTCACCCACCTGCTATAGCAGGTTCAGAAGACACTGTAGCCGGACGGCATAGGCGGGTTTTCTACTGTTTTTGACAAGGTGCCCTGTTTCCCGCTTACCCGCGGGGATGGGGTACCTTTTTGTTTATAGTGAACAAGGTGAAAGTGAGCAATGCCCTTTTGTTCCTGGGATAAGAGTGTTACACTTAGACTAATGAACTTGGGATTTGAAGAGGGGGAAGAATTTTGTCGTTGAAAAGAACTTTGGTCGGTTTATTTCGCAGTCATGACGGAACAAGCGACCGTGCAAAAGATCCGACATTAAAGACGCGTTACTACACTCTTTCTAGAGATAAGGCGTGGGAAGAAGTATCCTCAACGCTGAAGAAGGTTCCTGGCTTCAAAGTGCTTCATGAAGTGCAATCTGTAGGAGAGATTACGCTTGAGAAGAGAACGGCATTCGGGCGTACGCTGGATATTACCGTTTCGGTGCTGAGTACCTCACCGGTGCGTTGCGGCGTAGATATGTACTCGGCATCCAGAGGTTCGCTTGGCGACCTGGGCGCCAACTATCGAGTAATTCAACGTCTGTACCAGTCTCTTGATAAGAAGCTGGGCAAATACAAGACAGAATAAAGGCAAGCTGCACTTTTCTGTTCAGAGATTGTATACGGTTTCGTGAAGTATGAAGATGCAGCCTGTCATTAAACAATAAGCCTACCCATAAGCAAAAAGCGGGAGAAGGATGACCTTCTGCCGCTTTTTTTAAAAAAATAAGAACTTATAGACTTTCATGTACTACGAATGAAATTCAATTCGGCTGCAGGCTACAGCAGTTCCTTTACAGCTACAATAGCGGCCTCGTAATTGGGATGCTCGGACATTTCGCCGAGGTACTCCACATAAGCCAAAGTATCGTTTTTGTCGATTACGAAGATGGAACGCATGTCCAGACGGAATTCTTTAATCAGGACGCCGTAGGCTTGTCCAAAGGCTGCTTCCTTGTGATCAGACAGTGTGATGACCCGGTCAATGCCGGCTGCGCCGCACCAGCGGGCTTGGGCGAACGGAAGATCCATACTGATGGTGAGAATAACGACATCATCGCCGAGCTCTGCGGCCTCGCTGTTGAAGCGGCGGGTCTGCGCATCGCATACACCGGTATCCAGAGAAGGCACCACGCTGATCAGCTTGATTTTGCCGGCGTAATCACTGAGGGAAGTATCTTCCAGCAGATTCTTGCTCACTGTGAACTGTGGTGCGGAATCTCCGGCTTTGAGCTGCGGACCCACCAGTGTGATGGGGTTGCCTTTAAATGCGGCCACGCCTGTTCTTTCTTGCGTCATATCCTTGGTTCCTCCTTGAATTGCAATATTGGATTCTTACTGCCACAATAAATTATAATCTTTTTAGAAGCTGGATGTCCAACCGACAACTTACATAAAGGGTGGGTGTTATGATATTCATACGATATGAAAAGTGGAGAAGCTATCTCCGGTATTATCCGGTAACCTGTTTGCTTATTTTGGCGAATGTGATTATGTTTATTGTTCTGACGTTAAACGGCGGCTCGACAAATATCCAGACACTGATTGATTACGGGGGAACTGTTAATGTCAGCCCGCTGAAAGAGGAATTGTGGCGTTATGCGACAGCGATGTTTCTGCACAATGGCTTTGCCCATCTGTTCTTTAACTGTTTTGCGTTATTGGTGTTTGCTCCGCCTTTGGAACGGCTGATGGGCTGGTGGCGCTACGCGCTGCTCTATCTGGCAGGAGGTTTCCTTGCCAATCTTCTGGGAGTCGCGGTCAGCAGCCGTTCTGTGGTGGATTACGGTACGGTTTCAGTAGGGGCTTCAGGAGCGATCTACGCCATATACGGCGCATTTCTCTATATTGCGCTGCTGCAGAGAGCGATGATGGATGAGAGCTCACGTAAGACGTTGTACGGGCTTTTGGTGATGGGGATTATTATGTCCTTCGCCACACCTCATGTGGACTATACAGCCCATATTGGCGGCCTCGTGGCCGGGTTCTTTCTTTATGGACTTATGATACGGGTATTCAAAAAAAGCCGAAGGTAGGAGGTGTTGGATTCGTGGAGCTTAGACAGCTGCAATATTTTTTGAAGGTAGCGCAAAAAGAGCATGTTACCCGAGCGGCAGAGGAGCTGCATGTGGCGCAATCTGCGGTTAGCCGCCAGATTCATCAGCTGGAGCAGGAGCTTGGAGTGGACTTATTCATGCAAAAGGGGCGCAATCTGCAGCTCACCCCGGTGGGGCAGCTTTTTTGCAAACGGGTAGAGTCGGTGCTGAAGGAATTAGAGCGCTCGGTAGCTGAGGTGCATGAATTTCTGGACCCGGAGCTTGGAGAGATCCGCATCGGATTTCCGCATAGCCTGGGTACGCATCTTATACCTTCCATTGTGGCGGAGTTTCGCCGGCATTATCCTCAGGTTAAGTTTCGTTTCAAGCAGGGGTCTTTTCCGTCTTTGATTAAAGACGTACTGTCCGGTGAAGTGGATCTGGCTTTTATTTCTCCCTTCCCCGAAAATGACGGTCATGTGGCCGGAGATATTGTAATGACAGAGGAGCTGTTCGCGATCCTTCCGCAGAATCATCCGCTTGCCGGAGAGAAGGTAATCCGGCTTGAACAGCTGCGGGAAGAAAAGTTCGTCTTGTTCAGCCAGGGATATTCACTGAGACCGATCGTATGGCAAGCCTGCCTGCAGGCGGGGTTCAAGCCGCAGATTGCTTTTGAGGGCGGAGAGACTGATACCATACGAGGTTTGGTTGCCGCTGGCATGGGAGTGAGCCTGCTGCCGGAAACGGCATTGTATCAGACTAATCCTATGCAGCCGGCTCAAGTGAGGGTGATAGATCCCGTTGTGACCAGAACGGTGGGAATCATTCACCGCAGTGAGGGTAAGCTGCCGCTGGTAGCCCGCTCCTTCCGCACTTTCCTGTTGACATATTTCAAAGATAGAAATAACAATACCCCGGTCGGCTCGTAGCCTCCCGGGGTATTTGCTCTGTATATCGACAGAGGGTTAACTAGATTAGCTTAATCACGATTTCCCAAGAACATCATGATCAGACGCAGCAGTTCAAGCAGGGAGACCAGGGCAGCAGCGACATAAGTTAAGGCAGCTGCATTCAGGACCTTGGCTACGCCACGCTCTTCCTCGTTGCGGATGTAGCCTTGCTCAACCATAACCTGGCGGGCCCGGCTACTGGCGTTGAATTCAACCGGCAATGTAACAAGCTGAAAGGCTACTGCAGCCGAGAAGAAGATAATACCCAGACCAATAAGATTCAATGAACTGAAAATAAATCCTGCCAACAGCATGAAGGGGGCTACGCCGGAAGCGAAATTGACAACCGGGAACATCCGGTGGCGCAGGGTGAGCATTGGATAATGTTCTTTATGCTGAATGGCATGGCCGATCTCGTGACATGCGACAGAGACAGCGGCGATGGAGCTTTCATAATATACAGGCTCCGACAGGCGCACCACTCGGTGGACGGGATCATAATGGTCGGAAAGGGTGCCGCGCACAGGTTCGATCGGTACATCATAAAGGCCATTGGCATCAAGCATGCGCCGTGCGGCTTCATAACCTGTCAAACCGTTCATGTTGGCAACCTTGGACCATTTATTAAAGTTGCCTTTAACTCTGAACTGAGCCCACAACGAGAATAGAAAAGCGATAATAACTAAGAGATACATCAAAGGCATCATATAACATTCCTCCACTATGGTGTAAAAATACTATTTACATTGGCGGCCCCTGCAAGAGCAGGAGCCGGATCGCCTCCATGCACGCAACGCCCTGCGGAAGCAGTGCGGCCAGCGCTCGTTTGGCTTGGACCGGTTTCAGTCCGCTGATCATCGGTTCCAGTGCCTTCACTTCGCGCTCAAGCCGCTGCATCTGCAGTTCCAGCTCCACGAGTTTATCCGAAACATCGGTTTCTGGTGCGGCTGAATTCCACTTGCTCATCATGGTTTTGATTTCTTCCAATGTATATTTCTCATGCTTTAACTGATTGATACGTTCCAGAGCGATTAAAGTTTCATGGCTGTACAGCCGATAATTCTTCATGCTTCTGGTTTCTGGTACAATGAGTCCCAGCTTCGTATAATAATCGATTGTACGTTCACTGATGCTTGCAGCTTTGGCCAGTTCGCCAATCCGGTACAGGGTCATATCCCCATGTTCTTCTCACCTCGCTAACAGAATCCGGCCGGTTTGATCCGGCGCTCTTCTTACTATATTTATACTTATAATGATATCAAATGATAAACCGTACAGTCAAACGTGACACTTACTTTAAGTATATGCAGGATTAAAGCCAAAGATACCTTTGGAAAAGCAGGTCTTCCTTCTATAAGATTGTACACCGAATGGACCTTACGAACTGCGGTATATTCACAAGGCTGGATGGGTTTCTGTAATTATGTTATATTATGTGTCATGTTTTTTGAATTGACGGAAGAGCGCGCTGCTTCTTTTGCTCATGAAAAGAAAGGGATTCGGCAAAATAAGCACCATTCACTTGATATATGTTCAGAATACTTAACATACAATACAGCATCTTAGATAATTTACATTAATGAAAATACATATTCATACATGGAGAAGTCCGCTTTTGCTGTATGCGTTTGCATAAATAAGGTTTGCTGATCGGCTGGAAACCTGTGATTTAACAGCGAAAATGCGTAGCTACAGGCAAATAGTGAAGAAATCATGTGCCTCAAGAAATAAATCGCAACATTCATAAAAATAGTCTTGTCAATTTACCTGACTTCTGATTATAATGACATTAAGAGTTTCACGCTTTGTTAGAAAATATAACATTGGGGAGTGGGGTAAAGAATGAAAAAAAAGATGATAATGATGTTTCTGGCCATGATTACACTGATGGTCTACCCGGTCAGCGCATTTGCCGCTGAAGGTCCGGCAGCACCGGATCTCCAAATAGGATTGGATACGGCGTTTACTTTCCTGGCATTTATTCTTGTATTCTTTATGCAAGCGGGGTTTGCGATGCTTGAAGCCGGTTCGGTCCGGATGAAGAATGCGGGCCACGTAGCTGGTAAGACCGTATTGACACTCGCAATTGCCAGCTTGTGTTTCTGGGCACTGGGTTTTGGCCTGGGCTTCGGTAACGGCAACGGGTTCTTCGGAACTACAGGCTTCTTCTATGGTGGTGAAACACAAGCAGCATCATTCGATTCCCTGGCATTCTCAGATGTAACCTTAAACGTTAAATTCCTCTTCCAAATGGCTTTTGCCGCAGTTTCTCTGGCCATCGTATCCGGTGGTATGGCGGAACGCGCTAAGCTTAGTGTATACATTATCTTCGGAATTCTGTTCTCTGTAGTTATCTACCCTGTCGTAGCTCACTGGGTATGGGGCGGCGGCTGGTTGGCTGAACTGGGTATGCAGGACTATGCAGGTTCAACGGTTGTCCATCTTACAGGTGCAACGGCGGCTGTAGTCGCGACAATCTTGCTGAAACCCCGTCTTGGCAAGTTCAACAAAGAAGGCAAGCCGGTTATTATTCCGGGACATAACCAAGTATTCACAGTACTCGGTGTTATCATCCTCTGGTTCGGCTGGTTCGGATTTAACCCTGGTAGCGCGTTGTCTCCAATGGGCGGATTCTTCGGCCACGTAGCATTGACAACTAACCTGGCAGCTGCGGCTGGCGGTCTGGCTGCACTGATCGCTTCTTGGCTCTACTTCGGCAAGTCGGATATCCCGGCAATGCTGAACGGTGTTCTGGCTGCACTGGTTGCAATCACAGGCGCTTGCGCATTCGTAGTGCCTTGGGCAGCAATTCTTATCGGGTTTGTAGCGGGAGCATTCACTTTCATGACTTCACAATGGCTGGAACGTGCCGGCCTTGATGATCCAATCTATGCCTTCTCTGTACATGGTATCGCTGGGATGTGGGGAGCGGTGTCCACCGGGTTGTTCGCAACACCTGATCTGATCGCGGAAGGCGCGCTTGTTGGTAAACCCGGATTGTTCTACGGCGGCGGATTCCACCAGCTCGGCGTACAGGTGCTGGGTGTGGCAGGTACCTTTGTCTTCGTAGCAGTTCTGTCCTTCATCATTCTCTACGTAATTAAGTTGGCTATCGGCCTGCGTGTTACCGAAGAGGAAGAATTGATGGGCCTTGATATCAGTGAACATGGTACTTACGGTTATCCTGAACAAATGAAACTGATTGCAGAATCGGAATCCAAGACCCTTAAAAATTAACTACTTCATAGATGGGGGGCGGACCGAGTGGCTTCGATGGAGTCAGCAGAGTGGAATGAAGATAAAAATTACTTGTCCATCGCAACGGCCGGTTCGCCGCAGGAGCTTAAGGCAAGGCGCACGGCCTGTCAAACCGTACTTCTGGCACAGTTAAACGTTGTTCCAATCGAGGAATGGATGACCCGTGTCAATGCAATGCATGACAGTATTGCGAAGGCGGCAGTAATCATATGTGAGGCGCAGATGAAAGAGGCGGGCTACGGCCCGCCTCCCTGCGCCTATTCCTTTATTGTGTTTGGCAGCGCAGGCAGGCAGGAAGCTACGCTCTGGAGTGATCAGGATAACGGCCTGATTGTGGAAGGGGAACCGGATGGGCTCAAGAAGAGTTATTTCCGAGCCTTTGGTGCGATGTTGTCGGATTTATTTGAACAAGTGGGTTATGAGAAATGCAGCGGCAAGGTGATGTGCTCCGAGCCGCTCTGGTGCAAGACACTGACGGAATGGAAAGAACAGCTGCAGAGCTGGATGAACCAGCTGGAATGGGAGCCGATCCGTTATCTGATTATTTCCTCCGATATGCGCCATGTAGCCGGGAACGCGGAGTTATCCGCGGAGTGGCGGGAAGCTTTTCATGCGGGATTTATCGGCAACGAGAAGCTGTCCACGGCGGTATTGCGCAATACGGTCCGCCACAAGGCGACACTAAATCTTCTTGGACAGGTACTGACGGAACGGTTCGGCGATTATGCCGGAGGATTTGATGTTAAATATGGTGTTTATATTCCGCTCGTGAATATTGTTAGACATTTGTCTTTATTTGAGGGAGTCTGGGACAGCTCCACGCTGAAGAGGCTGGAAGTATTGGGGGCGCTTGACAAGTACCAGCACCTTGAAGATATCCGCCGGGCATTTTTGACCGCGCTGCGGATGCGTGCGAACACTCCCTACAGTGTAAACGACGGCTTGTTGTCCAGCAGTGATTATATTGCTGAAAGTGATCTGAAGAATAAGCAGCTCATGTCCGAGCTGCGGGAAAGTCTGCTGCTCGTCAGGCGCCTGCACAGGGCACTGCAGCGTCAGCTCCGGTCAGCGGAAAGGGGACAGTCATGAAGGAGCCGAACAAAGGCGGCGGATTCTGGAACAACCTGAGACAAGGCGGAATGCCATCCGCCATCGCGTCGATGAGAGGCGGGGAATCGGCACAGCAAACGGCGCAGCAAATGGCCTTTATCCGTTCCCTGATGCGCGAGAAAAGGCGTCCTGAAGTGCTGCATACCCCTCTCTCTGAACTTGAGACCGTTATTTTTGACCTGGAAACGACAGGTTTCTCCCACCAGCATGGGGATGAGATTATGTCATTTGGTGCGATTCGTGTAGTAGGGGAGGAAATAAAAGAAGACGAATGCTTTTATACACTGGTAAACTGCCAGACAGCGATACCGGATAATATTACCAAGCTTACGGGGATTTCCAAAGAGATGACATCCGCTGCACCGTCGTTAATGGACGGGCTGCATAATTTCATGTCCTTTGTGGGCCAGCGGGTGCTGGTGGCGCACGGAAGTGCGCATGACAAGTCTTTTCTGAATGCTGCATTATGGAAAACCTCCAAAGTGCAGCTTACCCACAGAGTGCTGGATACGATGATGCTGGCCCGCTGGCTTGAGCCGCACCGCAGCAATTATACGCTGGATGAACTTCTTGCCGTACACGAAATTCCGATCCAAGGGCGGCATCATGCGCTGGAGGATGCCAAAATGACGGCGCGGCTATGGGTGTCTTATCTGAATGAGATCTCCCAGAAGCGGCAGGTTGATACCTTGGGAGATCTGTATGCTTATTTAAGCAGAGCATAGAGCGGAGCATGCAGCAGCCGGTAACCCGCTGTTCCGCTTGAATCAGGCAGCCGGTCGATATGAAAGCCCCTCAACATTATTTCCTCATTATTGTCCGTACCGGGAGAACCGATCAGGTATACCTTGAATTCGGGACCCAGTGCGCTTAGTCCCTCGATGTCGGAGGGAGAAGGCCAGGGGGCAGAATGGGGATGGGAGTGGAACAAACCGACAGGGGCGGGTTCGTTATAGAGTGCCTTTACCCATTCGCGGGGATCGGGAACGAAGGCATGCAGCGGGTCAGGCGCTACGTTGCTCATGGGGACATAGTCCTTGATGTGCATGCCGCCCGCTGCGGCAGCACCCAGCAGTACGCCGCAAGCTTCATGCGGATAACAGGTCAGCAAATGCTTCCCCAGCATGAGCTGTACGGAGCTATCCAGTCTGATGGGCTGGGTTTTTCCCTGGTATGCTGTCATATATTCACCCCTCTCTCTTCATAGGATTTCGTCTCTGACGGAATCCTCTTTTTTTGTTACGGAAGAAGCTAATTTTACTTGGATGTAAAGGATGGTTTGAAACTGCACATATTGGGGGTACAATAGGAGAAAACCATCCCATTTGCAAAGGAACGGTCTTCCCATGAGAGCTGTGAATAAACGAAATGTAACTGTTGTGGCCTTGATTGTGATATTGGCCGTTCTCGTAATTGCGCATGAATTCAGGGCTGAGCCCGAGTCAGTACCAGTAGTGCAGCAATCGACCAAGCTGGAAAGCGGTGCAGGTGCTGGCTTGTTGGCTCCATCTTTCACTTTGCAGGGAAACGACAGCACTGTTTATGACGTAGGAGGACCTCGGGAGAAGGCGCTGATGCTTAATTTCTGGGCTTCCTGGTGTGAACCGTGTCAGCTGGAGGCTCCAGAGCTGAATGCAATGGCTGTTAAATATAAGAATGTTCTTGATATTTATGGAATCAATGTGACCAGCCAGGATTATAAGCCCAACGCCGAACGTTTCATCAAAAAATATATGCTGTCCTTTCCGGTCATGTTTGATCTAAAGGGCAAGGTGTTTGATGAATATAACGGTGCGGTGTTTCCTACCAATGTATTGATTGACAAGAATGGGGTGATCTCCGAGATTATTCTCGGCGTCTTGACTCCCGAAGAGCTGGAGAAAAAAATCATCACACTAACCGGCTCTTAAAGAAACGGCAACTATTAAAGCCCCCATGCGGAACGGGTGTTTTCCCGGCTGCAGGGGGGCTTTGTCTGAGGCATTTGTGAGGCCGAATCTTTAATGGTTGACTAAGCCTCTAGGCTCACTGCTGGACTTTTTGTCGTTTTCGCGTGAGATTTGTCCCAAAAGGGCATAGCGCATACTGTCGACCAATGCTTCCCAGCTGGCCTCAATGACATTGCTGGATACTCCAACCGTACTCCAGGTATTAGTATAATTTCTGGATTCGATCAGAACCCGTACTTTCGCAGCGGTCTGATCCTGTTCATCCAGCACGCGAACCTTATAGTCGGAGAGATGCATCTCATCCAATTGTGGGAAGTAGGGCAGCAGCGCCTTGCGCAGGGCGTTGTCCAGCGCGTTGACCGGACCGTTGCCTTCTGCAGCGGTATACAGGTTCTCTCCTCCGGCCTTCAGCTTGACGAAGGCCTCGGAAACGACCGGACTGCCGGCTGTCTTCTCTACAAGCATTTTGAAGGATTCAAAAGTGAACAGCTCGTTCATCTCGCCGGTGGCTTCACGCAGCAGCAGCTCTAGTGAGGCGTCGGCGCCTTCGAACTGGTATCCCTGATGCTCCAGGTTCTTGATCTTGTCAATCACCTTGCGGGCCTGCTCGCTGCTTGGGTCAAGACTGAGGCCCATATCCTGGGCTTTGGACAGAACATTGCTCTGGCCAGCCAGCTCAGAGACCAGCACGCGCTGTTTGTTGCCCACCAGTTCAGGAGCAATATGCTCATAGGTACGCGAGTCGCGCATAATCGCTGAGACGTGAATGCCGCCTTTATGGGCAAATGCGGCCGTTCCAACATAAGGCTGATTAACCGGCATATTCACATTGGCGACTTCGCTCACGAAGCGTGCGGTGTTGGTCAGCTGGGGGAGGGAATCCCCCGGAATACAGTGATAGCCCATCTTAAGCTGCAGAGTGGGAATGATAGAGCACAGGTTGGCATTGCCGCAGCGCTCACCATAACCGTTGATTGTGCCTTGCACCTGCCGGGCACCTGCGCCAATGGCACTGAGCGTATTGGCGACCGCAAGCTCACAATCATTATGGGTATGGATACCCAGCGAAGCGCCCGGAAGGATCCCGGCCATACCGGATACAATGTCTTGAATCTCATTCGGGAGTGTGCCGCCGTTTGTATCGCACATGACCAGCCAGTCTGCACCGACTTCCCGTGCTTTAGCCAGGACGGCAGCTGCATACTCCGGATTGTTCTTATAGCCGTCGAAGAAATGCTCAGCATCGAAGATCACTTCGAGGCCTTTGCGTTTCAGATAAGCGATGGAGTCGCCGATCATCGCCAGATTCTCTTCTAATGTAGTTTGTAGGGCAGTATGCACATGGAAATCCCATGATTTCCCGACCAGAGTAGCCGCCGGTACGCCGGCATCAATCATTCTTTGGAGATTGTCGTCGTTCTCAGCTACAGAGTTCTTGCGGCGGGTACTGCCGAATGCGGTGATTTTGGCATTTAAATGAAATTCCTTGACCCTTTTGAAAAATTCGATATCCTTATTGTTGCTTCCCGGGATGCCACCTTCAATGTAGTGCACACCCAGATCATCGAGTTTTCTGGCAATCTTCAGCTTATCATCCGCCGACAGGCTGATGCCTTCGCCTTGGGTGCCGTCGCGTAGTGTCGTATCGAAGATGGAGATGGACTTAGACATGGGAGTCCTCCTAAAAGTTTTGTGAGAATGGCTTCCTGGATTTACTCCGTACAGAATTTACTTCGGAAGCATCCGCTTAAGGGAAATGAATTTTTATATTATAGCATTTTTACGCGGGAATGTAACAAAGAACTTTACAGCGCATCTGCTTTTGTTGACCTTCCGGCAGTTGAAGAGGTATGCTAAATCCGACAATGGAAACCCTGAAGATAAGAAGGTAGATATTGTGCAGAACGTGGATCAGTATTACCCAACGAGCGGCAGGGTTATTCTACATGTGGATATGAATGCTTTCTACTGCTCAGTGCATGAGGCGGAGGATCCGGAGCAATACAAAGGCAAACCGACGGCGGTTGCCGGAAGCGTGGAGCTACGAAGAGGGATTATTGTCACCTGCTCCTATGCTGCACGCAGGCTGGGAATCTCAACAGGCATGCAGGTGCAGAAGGCACTCCGGATTTGTCCATCGTTAATTGTTATTCAACCGAACTTTCATCTATACCGCAAGTATTCGAATGCATTCATGCAGATTGCCTACAGCTATACTCCGCTGCTTGAAGCAGTCTCAATAGACGAATGTTATCTCGACATTACCGGCTCCAGACAGTTCGGGACTCCACTGGAGATTGCCGGGGCCATCCAGCGCCGGATCATGGAGGAGCTGGGGCTGCCTTGCTCCATTGGGGTTGCCCCCAATAAGCTGCTGGCCAAAATTGCCTCGGATCTGAAAAAGCCCAACGGAATCTCCGTCCTCCGGCTGCGTGATGTGCCGGATGTTTTGTGGAACAAGCCATGTAATGAAATGTTCGGCATCGGCGGAAAAACAGCCGAAAAGCTCCGGAAGCTTGGCATCTACAGCATCGGCCAGCTGGCTGCGGCCGATGAGAAGATGCTGGTGGATTATTTCGGGGTCATGGGCTCATGGCTGAAACGGGCGGGCAACGGTATTGACCACGGCATTGTGAATCCCGAGCGCGAACAGAGCAAGTCGATCGGGCATACGACAACCTTGCCGAGAGATGTAGTCGGTCTGGCAGAGGCCCGGCCAATTCTGCTGAATCTTAGCGACCAGGTTGCCCGGCGGCTGAGGAAGCAGGGCTTGGTGGCAGCAGGTGTGCAGCTTACGATCCGCACACCCGACATGAAGACCATTACCCGGTCGCGCCAGCTGGAGACTCCTTCAGAAAGTGCTGAAGACATCTATAAGACGGTGTGCGAGCAGTTTGCTAAGCACTGGAAGGGGGACAAGCCGGTGCGTCTGCTGGGTGTTACCCTGCAGGGACTGAGCCCCAAGGAGGACTCCGCTATCCAGCTGGATTTGTTCGATTATGAACGTCAGCCGAAGAAGGAGTCCCTGAACAAAACGATGGATATGCTGCGCAACAAATTTGGCGAGAATGCGGTGCTGACGGCCGGCATGCTCAGTGACAGCCACTCGGCCCGCCTCCGCAATCATAAGGAGCGCGGCACCTCACTGCAGAAGGACAATCTTGAAAGTGTTGATCCTGATAAAACATGAGAAAAGCCTTGCCCGGCACGGACATTCAAGCAATGGCATATGCGTCGAAAATGGAAACGAATTGAAAACTCATTGAAATTGTATTCTATTTATATTAATATGAGAAAAATAACAGGCTGCTACAGCAGGCTGTATTGTTTAACGGGAGGCAGAGAAAAAATGGCTAAATACACTTGGGTCGAAAAAGATACTTGCATCGCTTGTGGTGCTTGTGGCGCGACGGCTCCTGATATTTTTGATTATGATGATGAAGGTTTGGCAGAAGTGATCTACGAGAATGACAGCAATCGCGGGTGTACTGTAATTCCGGATGATTTGTTCGACGATTTGCAGGATTCTGCAGATGGATGCCCAACGGACTCCATCAAAATTGCGGATGCTCCTTTTAATAAAGAAGGTTAATCCAAGAGGTTTTTCGTTGACTACAGGATATAAGGATCGCTCAGCGCGAACCTTATATTTACATAAAGACATCTCTTCGCCGGCGTAAATTCGGTTGGGGGATGTCTTTTTTTGATGGACTGACCGATATATATAAGGAAAGAATCACAAACCCGCGGAGGCCCCGATGAAAAACTCGCAGCATCTTAAGGCGTATGTTCAGTTGCATCCTGAAAACAAGATGGCATGGTACTTGCTTGGTAAGGAATACTATAAGAACGGCCAGCAAGGCAAAGCGAATTACTGCTTCAATCAGGCCGGTGAAGTATACGAAGCTTTCGAGCACAGCAAGGTGCCGGCCGAAATGCTGCGTGAATATGAAGACGGCCTGCTTCAGGCTGCCCGGCAGCGTCACCAGAACAAGCAGAGAATGCGCCGTATTCTGCTTACACTAGTTCTGCTGCTGCTGGTGTTTCTGCCGGATGCAGCTGCGCCGGGTACCCTTCCCGGTTTCGGTGAAACGGACAACTCGGCTCCAGAGATTGCCGGCGGAGCTCCGGTAGATTTACCGGAGGAACTTACGGCAACGTCGGTGCCTGAGACTGGAGTACAGCTGGCCCCGGATCCGGTAAAGCTGGCCTTTACGGCACAGCCGGGGGACGCTGCCGGACCTGGCAAGGCGCTGGCGGGCTTGCTGCAGAGCAGCCAGCCGACCGGCTCAACGGCGATCCTGCGAATGGAGCGCTCCGGCAAATGGCTTATATGGAAGAAGAAACTGCCGCTCGAGGCTACGCTGGAGAAGAGTGAGGAAGGACGAATTGTATACCAATCCTACAATTCGGCGGTCTGTGCCTGCCAGCCCCCGGATTCAGCAGAGCTGAAGAAGCAGGCGGCAGGATGGCAGGAGGACCAGGAGGAGCTGGCAGTGCTGTGGAGCGCCATGCGATCCTACAAGAGCAGCAAGGGCGTGCTGCCGAAATCCCTTGGGGAGCTGGAGGCGCCGTTTCCGGGAAATTGGCTGGGTGGAACGACTCCGCTGATGAAAGCGAAGTTTGCCTCGCTGCGTGCGGCAGCTTCCCCAGCAGTCCCGCAGGCCCCGGCGGCTACTGCCAAGCCCGATACTGCCACGGCAACGGGGATTCCTGCAGCTGGCCAGAGCGGCAATTCTCCTGGAGCAAGCGGTGATGCGGCGGCGGAAATGCCCTTTTTTACAGGACCGCTGACTATTATTGTAGATAAACAAAAACACCGCCTGGCAGTGACCAGCGGCTCGATAATTCTGCGGAACTATGAGATTGGACTCGGCGGCGACAAAACACCTGAAGGGACTTTTACGATCACAGACAAGGTGGTCAATCCGAATGGCCATGACAACGGGGAATTCGGCAGCCGCGGGATGCAGCTCTCGGACAGCAACTATGCCATACACGGCACAAATGAGCCTGACAGCATAGGCAAAGATGAATCGCTGGGATGTATCCGGATGAACCGCAAAGATGTGGAGGAATTATTCGCCATGGTACCGATGGGAACGAAGGTTCAGATTACTAAAGGGGTTCTGCCTGAGGAGCTGCTGCTTCCGGAGGAAGCCTATCCCTCTGGAGCACCTCAAAATCAGACCAACCCCCACAAAGTCTACCACTGGCTGAATTAATTACCTGCTACAAGAAATAGAACAATAATAAGAAGAATCAGCAAGGCCAGACTTACACTAATCCACAGGATTGCTTTGCGGTTGACTTCTTCCTTCTTCTGCTGGAGTGTAGGAGGTTTGCGTTTAGTTGACATACTGGTCATCCTTCTTTCTCTCTTGATCGGTGATTACCCTTACATTGTAATGCGTTTGCAAGAAAAATACTATACTCTGCATTTCGCTCGCAGGCATCACCTGGGCAAAAAACTTTTCTTTTCTTCCCGAAACGGATAAAATTAAGAAGAAACCTATAGAAACGGGGAGTCGCGGGACATCACGTATTATCCCTTGAAGGAGCGAGAACGGTGCTGTATCGAAATTTAGGTAAACCAATTTTCTTTAAAATGGACCCGGAGAAGGCACATCATCTCGTTATAGGCGGTTTGAACAAAGCGGCCTTGGTTCCGGGCGGCAGCGCGGCCATGCGCTTGATGTACGGCGTTCCAGAGACAGCCGATCTTGCGGTAGACCTGTTCGGTCTGCATTTCCCCACTCCGGTGGGTCTTGCGGCAGGACTGGATAAGAACGCTGAAGCGGTGGGCGGCTTCTCATCAATTGGCTTCGGATTTATGGAAGTGGGTACGGTTACGCCCAAGAGCCAGCCGGGCAATGACAGTCCGCGGTTGTTCCGTCTTCTTCCGGACGAAGCACTGATTAACCGGATGGGCTTCAATAATGAAGGTGCAGAGGCCATGGCCCAGCGGCTGAAGGTGCTGAAGAAACGCAGAATTCCTGTGGCGGTCAATATCGGGCGCAATAAAGTGACCCCAAATGAATCAGCACATGAGGACTACCGGCAGTGTATCCGTACGCTTTATCCGTACGGTGATTTTTTTGTGGTTAATATCAGCTCTCCGAATACACCGGATTTGCGGAGTCTCCAGCATGGCAGTGAATTATCGAACCTGCTGGCCCAAGTGAAAGAGGAAATGGAACTCCAGCGTGAGAAAAGCGGTATGGCCAAAAGTCTGCTGGTCAAGATTGCTCCCGATGTCAGCGACACCGAGCTTGAATATATGGTACATACACTCTCTGAAGCCGGCGTGGACGGCGTGATCGCTACGAACACCACGCTCAACCGCGAGGGGCTGAAGAGTGACAAAGCCGGAGAGACAGGGGGCCTCAGCGGCAAACCGCTGCGCGACCGTTCCACGGAGATTATCCGCAGCATTTATCGCCAGACCGGCGGCAAGCTGCCGATTATTGGTTCAGGCGGTATTTTTACCAGCCAGGATGCTTATGACAAAATCCGGGCAGGTGCCAGCCTGGTTGAAATTTATACAGCTCTCATCTATGAAGGACCGGAGGTTAACCGTAGTGTGCATGCCGGACTTAGGCAGCTTCTGCGGCGGGACGGATTCCGTAATATCCTAGAAGCGGTGGGCGCTGATCATCACTGAAGGATGAATGGACAGGAGGACGAAGGCGATGGACGGCAGGGACTGGGGAACTTTTTTGCTTCCATATGAACAGACTGTGGAGGAACTCAAGGTTAAATTCAAGACGATGCGCTCGGAGCTCAAGAAGAGAGAGGAATATACGCCGATCGAGTTCGTAACCGGACGCGTGAAGCGGCTGTCCAGCATTCTGGAGAAGGCCAAGCGGCTGAATGTGAAGATGGAAGATCTGGAGACAGGCATTGAGGATATCGCCGGCATACGCATCATGTGCCAATTCGTTGAGGATATCCGCAGAGTGGCGGAGTATATCCGTGCCCGCAAGGATCTTGAAGTGCTTTACGAGAAGGACTACATCACCAATTACAAGGAAAGCGGCTACCGCAGCTTCCATATGATTATTAAATATCCTGTTCAGACGGCTCTGGGGCAAAAGATTGTGCTCGCCGAGATTCAAATCCGCACACTGGCGATGAATTTCTGGGCAACCATCGAGCATTCGCTGAACTATAAATACCGTGAAAGCCTACCTGATGAAATGCGGGTGCGGCTCAAGACGGCGGCAGAGGCCGCTTCCATACTGGACAGTGAAATGTCCAGCATCCGTGAAGAAATTCTGGAGGCTCAAAAAACCTTCGAAGAAAATTCCAATATGACGACTCAATTGCTCAAGGCGATTCATCAATTGTATTTCTATCATCTGGTGAACGAGGCAATTGAAAGCCAGGAACGTTTCAACGTGATCTGGCAGGCGCAGGATATGGATGCGATGAAGGAATTGCTGGACCATGTGCGTGAGCTGCTCTCTAATGCGAAGAAGGACAGTCTGCCGGATGGTCTATGAACCGCTGTATCTGGCGTACCTGGTCTATTTTAATAGAGACAGAGATTATTTCGAATGTCATGAGGTGCTTGAAGAGCTGTGGCTGGCCAAAGACCGTGATCCGCTGTACAAAGCACTTCTTCAGGTAGCGGTCGGGTTGTATCATTTCCGCAACGGGAATGTGCGAGGCGGGAGGATTATGCTGGGCGGGGCACATAATGTGCTGCAGAAGTATCCGGATAAAACGCTGGGGATTCATCTTGCGAAGCTTGTACAGGAGACTGGTGAGTATGTCCGCAAGCTGGCAGGCTATGATGTACAGCCGTTTCCCTATTATGATCTGACCCTTGAAATTGCAGATCCCGGTCTGGAAGAGGCTGTAAAGATTGCAGCTGCCCGGATTATACCCAACTTGCCGCAGCGCAGGGGGCCCCAGCGGCCGGCTCACTCACCGCACCGCAAATGAAGCAATAAATACAGCAAGACAACAAGGAGCACTCCACCGGGGTGTTCCTTGAATTATTCATTCCTACATTCAGAAACAAAAAGCAGGAGGAAAGCAACATGGCGGCACAATTGCCCGGCTCGTTCACGCAGCGGATGAAAGAACTGTTGGGAACGGAGTATGAACAATTTGCGGAGACCTACAAGGAAACTCCTTATGGCGGCATCCGCGCCAATACCTTGAAAATATCGGTGAAGGACCTGCTGGCGCTAGCACCTTTGGAGCTGGAGCCGATTCCCTGGTGTCCGACCGGATTTTATACCGAGGAAGGCGCCAGACCTGGCAAACATCCGTATTACCATGCCGGCCTGTATTACATTCAGGAGCCGAGTGCAATGGCTCCTGTAGAGCTGCTTGATGTGCAGCCAGGTGACCGGGTGCTGGATTTATGTGCCGCACCGGGCGGCAAATCTACGCAGATCGCCGCTAAGCTGCAAGGCGAAGGTCTTCTGGTCAGCAATGATCTTCATCCGGAGCGGACTAAGGCTTTGGCCAAAAATTTGGAGCTTTATGGAGTCCGCAATGGCATTGTACTGAATGAAAGCCCGGAACGGATCGCAGCGGCATTCCCCGGGTTCTTTGACCGGATTCTAATCGACGCGCCATGCTCCGGTGAAGGCATGTTCCGCAAGGATGAAGACATGGTGAAGCAGTGGGAGCCGGGAACGCCAGAGAAATATGCGGCGATGCAGCGGGACATTCTTGTCTCTGCCGCTGCGGCGCTGAAGCCCGGCGGGACATTGGTCTATTCGACCTGCACGTTTGCGGTAGAAGAGAATGAGGGGACGATAGCCGGTTTTCTGGCCGCACATCCCCGGTTCTCACCGGTTCCGGCAGGCGGCACCGGCTCTTTCGCGCCGGGGTTCGGCGAATTGCCGGAGACGGCCCGTCTGTGGCCGCATAAGGTCAAGGGCGAGGGGCATTTCATGGCCGTGCTGCGCCATGATGGAAGCCTCGCTCCGGAAGAGGAGGGCGGAAACCGGGACATTGCGCTTGGGATCGCTGCGAGGAACAAGTCAGGCAAAGCATCACCTTCAGCTAAAGCAGCTGGAGGCAAAACAGAAAGAGGACGCGGCGGCAAAGGCGGCCGTGCATTCGGCAAATCCGGCAACGGCTCCGGCAGAGAACAGCAAAGCATAGGAGAAGAGGCACTGCTTGCCGCTTATGCCGATTTCTTCAAGGAGCAGCTCGGCTGGCAGCCTGCGGGATATCCCGTATGGTTCGGTGAACATTTGTACATCTCGCCATTGCCGAAGGAAGCCTTGGATGGACTGAAGACGATCCGTCCAGGCTGGTATGTAGGTCATGTGCGCAACGGCCGGTTTATTCCCGGGCATCCGCTCGCTACCGCCCTGCACCCGGATGAGAGTTGCCGCAGTCTTTCCCTGTCCAGCAGCAGCGGTGAAGCGGTCTCCTATCTTAAAGGCGAAACGTTGTCCATTCCGGCAGAACGACTGTCTGTGAAGTCAGGCAGTGCACTCAAAGGGTATGTGCTGGTCTGTATCGACGGGTACAGCGCTGGCTGGGCGAAGTGGCAGGACGGAATGTTGAAGAATGAATATCCGGCTGGCTGGAGGTGGACATAAGGCATGGGGGCATCGGGAAATAACGCTAAGAAACAACGGATCGATAAAGTGCTGTCCCATATGGGCGCAGGTTCCCGCAGTGACATCCGCAAGCAGGCGAAGCAGGGATTGATTACTGTTAATGGGATTGTGGTAAAGGACAGCGGGTTTCATGTTGACCCCTATCTTGACAGAGTAGAGCTCAATGGGGAGCCGATTCTGTACCGCGAGCATATTTATCTGATGATGAACAAGCCCCCGGGTGTCCTGTCTGCTACAGAAGACAAACGGGACCGGACTGTTCTTGATTTATTGAAGCCGGCGTATGCGCAGTTCGAGCCATTTCCGGTCGGGAGACTGGACAAGGATACGGTTGGACTCCTGCTGCTTACCAATGACGGCAAGCTCGCCCATGAGCTGCTGTCCCCGCGAAAACATGTGCCGAAGACGTATGAGGCTATCGTGGAGGGCGAAGTAGACGCAACAGATGTGGCTGCATTTGCCGCCGGTGTGGAGCTGGAAGATGGTTATGTGACTCTCCCGGCACAGCTGAGTATCCTTGGCAGAGAGCGCGGCAGCAAAATCACCTCACAAATCTCCCTAACCATTACCGAAGGGAAATTCCATCAGGTGAAGCGGATGTTTATTGCGGTAGGCAAAAAAGTGACGTTTCTGAAGCGGGTGTCTATGGGGGAGTTGAAGCTGGACGAAAGCCTGCCATTGGGCGCTTGCCGGGAGTTGACGGCAGAAGAGCTGAGTCTGCTCGGTGCAGACGGCCGGGAAGCATGAGAAATAGCCCCGCTGCTGATTTAATACCGGCTTAATTAAAGTACGTGTCTTAGTTGACGGGGGTTTTGTAAACTTTCATATATAGATATAAAAGACAGACAAGGATGGTGGGGTATGAGATACAAACTGATTGCGCTGGATGTAGACGGAACACTGTTGAATGATGATCACCACTTAAGTGATGAGAACAAAGAGGCAATTGCTGAGGTTACGCGGCTGGGCGGACAGATAGTATTATGCACAGGCCGCAGCCCGCAGAACTCGATTCCATTTATGGAAGAAATGGGCCTGTCAGGGTATGTGCTGGGCCACAACGGAGCGGCGACGGTCCGTGTCAATGACCGCAAAGTGCTGCATCAATTCGGGCTGGATGCCCGTGGACTCGACCCTTACATTGATTATTGCCGGCAGCATGATATCCATTTCGATGTTAATACCGCTTTTGATATGTACGTCGATAATGTGGAGAATTTGACCCAAGAGGCTAATTTTATGTACGAGCACTTCCGGATTATGCCTGCTTCGCTGCCGGCCTGGGAGGATTTCCGTGAACCGATTGTAAAATTTACGGTTTTCACCCAGTCGGACATTCTGGATGAAGCACAACGTGAATGGGGCACTTGGACGCAGCAGTACAACATTTTGCGCAGCGGTGAATTTTTTGTAGACTTCATGCATCCCGAGGCTTCCAAGGGGAATGCGCTGAAGAATCTGGCTGTGCAGCTTGGGATTCCTCAGGAGGAAGTCTTATCAATCGGGAATTATTATAATGATATTTCGATGCTTACCTACGCCGGACTGGGTGTTGCGATGGACAATTCACCACTCGAGGTCAAAGCAGCGGCAAACGCGGTTACTGGAACCAACAACGACAGCGGGGTCCGCGACGCGCTGGTGAAGTACTGCCTATCGTAATACTTGAGAAAGTATGAAATAAGTGAGCGTGAAGTAAGAATATAAATGTGAAAGCATAGACTAGTGCCCTGAGGCGCTGGTTTATGCTTTTTTTCTGCTTATTTGATCTGCTTTATCAATCTGCGATCACTGATAAAACATTGCTAGATATAAACAGCCGTGAACTAGAAATGCAAAAAAGCGGCTGCACCGCCTCTTAAAGGGACGGCGGGCCGCTTGGTACCACTGTGCGTTGCTGCTTGAGCGGAATTAGACAAACAACGAACGGGAAATGATGACAAGTAAAATAAAGAGCACCAAAATCGCACCGGTCGATGTAAAGCCTGGATGTGCACCCATGTCTGATTCCTCCCTTAACTCATGTCTAGTTCCCATGCCGCGCTGTTATGCTGGGGCGTCTTTGGGATAATGTCATCATATGCCGGGGGAGGCCTCACGAACTGGTCAGTTGCCTATTGCTCGTCAATATGGGCTTTTAGGATCCGCAGCCCTTTGGGCAGGTGATTCTTCAGTTGACCGGAGCTGGCTTTGCCCCAGCCAACGGGAAGTCCGTCAACGGTGACCAGTGTCCAGCCGTGCAGCTCAGCCGGAACCGGCAGGCTCTCTCCGCGCAGCCAGACCTGAATTTCATGACTATCGGCCGCAAGGTCCCAGCTACGGGCAGCTTGACTGGGCTGAAGAGACATTGCCAGAGCATGGGCCGGTTCGATCCGGTTTTTCTTCAGATGGGCCACATGCAGCCCGGCCCGCGGGATTTTGAGGCCTTCTAGCAGACCGGTATGCAGGCTAGCGTTAAATGTCTCCGGGAGCAGGTACAAGGATTCTCCAAAGAGCAGAGGCACACCCTGGCCGGTGAATCCTGGCAGATGCTCTGCTGCCCAGCCCAGAAACTGCTGGTAAGCATCGCGCACGGAGGAGGTTGTTCGCGGGCTGTTTTTGCCCCGTCCGCTGCCCCGTTTGCTGCGGCTATTCGCAGTTTCTTCTGCAGGTGCCTTGCGCAGCAAGGCGACGAAATGTCCTTCGCCTTTCTCCAGATGCGGCCAGAGGCGTTTCTCGGTAATCAGCTCCATATCGGGATAATGCTCTATAAACCGGGCGATGGTGTCTTCATTCTCGCTGCGGTTGAAGGTACAGGTCGAATACGCCAGGCAGCCGCCCGGTTTCAGCATGATATAGGCATCCTGCAAAATATCCCATTGTCTTGCCGCACACATCTCGACATGGCCCGGAGACCATTCGCTTACAGCAGCGGGATCTTTGCGGAACATACCTTCACCAGAACAGGGGGCATCCAGCATTATCCGGTCGAAGACCTGCGGGAAACGCCGTGACAGCTCCCCTGGAGCTGCACTGGTCACCAGTGCGTGGGAGATGCCGTGGCGTTCGACGTTTTCGGCCAGAATTTTGGCCCGTTCGGGATGGATCTCATTGGATATAAGCAGACCTTGCCCCTGCATTAGAGAGGCGATATGTGTCGTCTTCCCGCCGGGAGCGGCGGCAAGATCCAGCACCGTCTCACCGGGAAGCGGCCCCAGCAGCTCGGCCGCGGACATTGCCGAGGGCTCCTGAATATAATATAGTCCGGCGGTATGGTAGGGATGCCGTCCGGGCCGGGCCGGATGTTCGTAGTAATACCCTGAGGGGCACCAAGGTACCGGTGTAAGGCCGAACAAGGAAACCGTATGTTCGGCAGCGCGGACGCCGGTTCCAAGCCGGCTTTTTAAAGTGTTGAATCGCAGACCCTGGGTCCGCAGCAAAGTATAGCTTTGCAGAAAAGCGTCCGCCTCCTGCCCCAGCATTTCTCTCATGGCAGTGGTGTAAGCGGCGGGCAGCTGTTCTTCCGTCATCATTCATTCTCCTCATGTCAAAATCAATTCAGGCTCAAGTGTTCTTCTTGGTTGCTGTTTCAGGTGGATACCGATAAAATCAAGGTATGGGACCTTTGCGTACCAGTAATTGTACATATTTATTACTATATCATAATTGCCGGGCCTCACCGTAATCAGGGCAATTGTAAAGGGGATGTACCAGATGAACTTGCTGCAAGCGCTATTCTTCCCGCCGGAACAGCCCGGTGGGGTATCTTCAATGATTCCTTATCTCCAGGAACGTTTCCGTTCCAGCCGCTGGGATATGGATCTCTTCTGGTTGCCCAAACGGATTCGCGGCAAGGGGCGCGAAGAGATTGTATTTGAGACCTTTGATTGGACTAAGTATGGCGAAAGTCCGGTTGTACAAAAATATATTCAGACCTACCGCGATTATATATGGTGGACGAAGCTGCGGATGAGTAAAAAGTATGATCTGATCCATGCACATCATCCGATTGCCGGTCTAGCGATGAAAAAGATCTATCCGGAAATCCCGCTGATCCAGACCCTCCATTCCAGCTATGAACGTGAGCTGATTCTGAATGGAATCATTGAAGAAGGCGGTCCGGAGCATCAATTTCTTGTCTCGGTGTACCGTGAGCTGGAGCATGTCAGTGACCGCCTGATGACGGTTTCACGCTCTTTTGCCGATTATTTGGCGCCATATATTGACCAGCCTTCGAGCGTTGGCGTCATTCCAAACGGCTTCGATGAGAAAAGATTCAAGCCTGTTCCGCATGATAACAGCATCCCGCAATTGGTGACCGTAACCCGGCTTGTGCCGGCCAAAGGGATAGATACGTTGTTTAAAGCTTGTGCCGAGCTGAACAAACGGGGACATGAGTATGTGCTGCACATCATTGGGGATGGTCCCAGCCGCGGTGAGCTGGAGTCACTAGCCCAGAATCTGGGCATTTATAATGAGACGATTTTTTACGGATACACTTTGCATCCGGAAGAATTCATGCCTTTCTTTGATATTTTTGTACTCCCTTCACGCGCGGAAGCCTTTGGCTCGGTGTTTGCGGAGGCGGCGCTCAGCTGTCTGGCTCTTGTCGGCACGAATGTGGGAGGGATTCCGGAACAAATTGAAGACGGGGTGAACGGACTTCTGGTCAATCCTGACGATGAGGTGGCACTGGCGGATGCGCTGGAAAAAGTAATCAGCGATCCGGGTTACCGCTATGAGCTGTCCCGTTCGGCTTGGGATAAAGCAAAAAGCCTGTATTCGCTAACCCGGGTGGCCAATGAGCTCAAAAAAACCTATCTGCAATATCAGCCGGGAACGAAAGGGTGAGCAGATGATTCCTTTTCGTTTCCTGCATGCCGCGGATCTGCACCTAGACAGCCGTTTTGCCGGATTGGCGCAGCTTCCGCAGGCTATACGCTCCTATTTACGGGAGTCTACCTTCGCCGCCCTCGGGCGGCTTGTTAACGTAGCCGTTCATGAAGAAGTTGATTTTGTGGTCATTAGCGGGGATGTGTACGATGTCTCCGATGCTTCGCTGCAGGGACAGCTGCGGTTTCAGGAAGCGCTGCAGGAATTGGGAAGGCATGGCATCCAGGTCTTTCTGATTCACGGCAACCATGATCCGCTCGACGGGCCGCGTCTGGCAACAGAACCACCGGAGCATGTCACTGTGTTTAGTTCAGGAGAGCCGGGACAGGCCATCGCCCGCCGTCGGAGCGACGGGAAGGAGGCTGCTGTGGTCAGCGGAATTTCCTATCCAACAGCAAAGGTAACGGAGAATACTGCCTTGAAATTTAGCCGCAGGCCCGGAAGCAGCCTGTTTCATATTGCGCTGCTGCATGGCAACGTGGATGGGGATCTTCAGCACGAAACCTATTCCCCCTGCACCCGCAAGGATTTGATCAGCCGGGGATTCGACTATTGGGCGCTGGGACATATACATAAACGCAGTATTCTGCATGAGCGTCCGTCTATTGTGTATCCGGGCAATATCCAGGGCCGCAGCATTAAAGAGACCGGACCCAAAGGTTGTTATGTGGTGGATGTGGATGAAGCAGGAGCTGCATCGCTCCAGTTTCATGAACTGGATTCCGTCCGCTGGCAGGTGCGGGAGATTTCCATTGAAGGATTGGCGGATGAGGTGAAATGGATTGAAGCTGTCGAGCAGGCAATTGAAGAAATCAGGAATGAGCTTCCGCAAATGATGTCGGTTGTGCGGTTTCGGCTTACAGGCAGGGGAGGCGTGCACAGGATACTGGCAGAAAAGGGTGCGGCGGATGATTTGCTCTCTGAGCTGCAGCGGCGTGAGGCTAAACGTGCGGAGCGGAAAGAATATGCCGGTCTCGTGTGGACAGAGGGTTTCTCGGTGGAAACGGGTCTGGCGATAGACCGGGAACGGCTGCTGCAGGAGGACAGCTTCCTGGGTGAAATGCTGCGGCTGTCGGGGCGCAGCGGGGAGACGGCAGAAGGACTGGATGAACTGATCGGAAGTGCATTGAAGCCGCTCATGGAGAACCAGGAGCTCCGCAGACTGCTATCCTCGGTAGATGAAGAGGAGAAACGGGGCTGGCTGAAAAGCGCGTCAGAGCTGGGGATTACACTGCTTAGCGGGGTGGAAGAGACCGCTGAGGGGGAAAAAGCAGACATCAGACTGCCAGGTGCAACGGATACAGCCAGCGGAGGGACCGGGCATTCCCCCGACCGGCAGGAGCGGGGGAGTACAGGATGAAGATACAGCATGTGCAGATCGGAGGTTTCGGGCGTCTGCATAACCGGGAACTGGAGCTGCAGGAGGGCGTAACCGTTCTGTTTGGACGTAATGAGGCCGGTAAAAGTACTACGATGCAGTTCATCCGGGCGATGCTTTTTGGGATCCCGACCAGGGTGAATCTGGCGGAAAGATATGAGCCGGCACAGGGTGGTCTGCATGGCGGCATGCTGACGGCGAATGACGAGCAGGGAGGCCTATGGAGAATCCGCCGTTATGCCGCAGGTGGAGAGACGGCGGGACGCAGCGAAAAGCTGAACATTACTGTCAGCTATCCGGATGGACGGTCCGAGGAAGTGGGGCAAGCGGAAATGGAGCGCCGTCTGCTCGGCGGCATTTCCAGAAGCATGTTCCGGCAGCTGTTTGCCGTGTCGCTGGACGAGCTTCAGGAGCTTGGGGCACTGCAGTCCGAGGAGATGAGCAGCTATCTGTTCCATGCCGGGATGGGCGGTGGCGGCGAAATTATGCGGGCCGAGCGGCGATTGATCCAGGAAGCCGAGAAGCTGTATAAGCCGCGCGGCAAAGTGCAGGATGCGGCCAAAATCCTGCAAAGCATCGACAAGCTGGAACGTGAAATGGCTGAGAGCCGTTCTTATCTTCCCCGGTATAATGAGAATACTGCTGCTTTGGATAATGCGCAGCTGGAGCTGGCGAGGCTGGAAAAGTTGCGGACTTCCACCGGGGAGATGCTGGTCAAACTGCGGAAGGTGCAGGACATCCGCGAGCTGTGGCTCAAGTGGCGGGAAGCGGGGCTGGAGCTGGCAGAGCTGCCGGTGATTGAGATCTTTCCGGAGAACGGTGCAGTTCGCTGGCAGTCCCTTGAAGGGGAGATCCGCAGCAGCGAAGCAGCGGTATTCCGCATGGAGCGTCTGGAGCAGGAGCTTATCGCTGAGCTTGCCCAGCATCCGCCGGATCTGTTGCTGATTGCACAAGGACCGGCACTTGAGCGTCTGGACCGCCGGCGTTCCAGTTATGAGGACCGGAGGGCTGAACGCCAGCGTCTCACGGGCGAGCTTGCTGCGCTGCATGAGCATCTGGAGCGCATCCTGCGCGGGATTGGCGCAGGCTGGAGCCTAGCCGAGCTGGCGGACTTCTCCGGTGCGGCGGCGGATCGTGAAGCCGCACGGCGCTTCGTGGCATCCTTCGCCGGGTATGACCGGCGAATGGAAGCGCGTGAGGCGGAGCGGCAGAGCCTCCGCTCCCGTCTCGCCGCCGCGGGCGCTGCGCTGCAGGCGGCGGAACGTTCGCTTGCACGCGAGCACGCAAGCGGCGCCGCGGACTTCGCGGGCCTCGCCCCGCGCAGCCCGCGTGAAGTGCTGCAGCTATGGGACGAGCTGCAGCAGGCCGCCGAGCGCTGGCGCGAAGCGCAGCTCGGCGGGGCAGGGCCGCGCAGCGGCCCCAGCGCCGGTGGCGGCTCCGGCGCGGGAGAGCGCCGGGCTGCGCTGTACCGGCGCTTGCTTGCGGCAGGCGCAGCGCTGACGCTGCTGCTGCCGGCTGCGCTGTACCTGACCGGTGCGCCGCCGGTCAGCGCCTGGACCGCGCTCGGCCTATTGGCCGCCGCGGACCTGGCCCTGTGGGCCGGTCTGCACGCCGCGCGCAGACCGGGAACGTCCCCGCCGGAGCATGGCGGGGACGGGAGCGTGGCCGCAGCGGAGATGCTGCGGCTGCGCGGGCTGCTGCTCTCCGGTGCGGAGCCGGAGAGTGCTTTAAGCCGGCCGGGCCGCAGGCCGGCGGCAGCGCCCAGCCCTGAAGCAAGCGGGCTGGAGGCTGGCATGAAGGAGCTTCGCAGGCTCATGGAAGCCTGGAATGCCTGGCGGCAGCGGGTGGAACGGCTGGCCGGGGAACGGGAAACCTGCCTGACAGAGGTTGAGACGCTCTCCGGGCAGGAGCGGGCGCTGGCTGAAGAGATGGACCGTGCTGAGGCTGAATTTACCCAGCTGGATGAGAGCTATGAAACATGGCTGCGCCAGCACAGATTGCCGGAAGGCTTGTCGCCCGAAGGGCTGCCGGATATATTCGCCAGAGTGGAGCAGGGGAACGAGCTGCTGCGCCAGGAGAGCAAACTGGCGGCACGGCTTAAAGAGCTGCAAGAAGAGTGCGCTGCTTATGAGCAAGAATGCCTGGATTTATGGCATGAGGCAGCACCCGGGGGCGAACTGTCATCAGCTGCCGCCGACAACGCTGCAGCAAGCACAGCAGATCTCTCGGGTTTGTTGCCATCCGTAAATACTGAGGTTTTATCCCTGAACGATACAGCAAGTACAGGTAATACACGGGTTCTGCCATTAATAGAACCTGTCGCTGGAACTGCCGCGCTCACTTTGCTGAGCTGGCTGGAGATCAGGAAGCGGGATTGGGACCAGCTCAAGACGGAACTGCTCCGCCGGGAAGCTGCCCAAGAGCGGCTGCATGAAGTACAGGCGGAGCTTGCCGGGGGCCGTCAAGCACTTGAGGTATTGAATGAGCGCAGCGGCAGATTGCTGCAGGAGGGCGGTGCTACGGACGGCGAGGAATTTCTGCGCCGTTCGTCAGCCGTGCAGCGGCGTCTGGAGCTGACCAGATCGATCCGCCAGTGGGAGCTGGCCATGTTCGGTGGATGGGAGAACGGGGAAGCGGTTGAACTGCAGAAGCTGCTGGAGCATCATGATGCTGCTGCGCTGGAGCGGGAACGGTCCGCAGCGGAGGATGCTGCGGCAAGTATTGAGGAAGAACGTAATACGCTGCTTCAGCACCGGGGCAAGCTGCTGCAGGAGCGCGAGTATTTGAAGGAGCGCTGCCTGGAAGACACAGTCCTCCAGCAGTTGGAGGAGCAGCGGGCGGCGCTGAAGCTTCTGGCCGGACAGTATGCTGTATCAGCCTTGGCGGCCGAATTGATGGGAAGGACGCGCCGCATCTACGAGCAGGAGAAGCAGCCGCAGGTACTGCAGCTGGCTTCGGCGTATTTCAACAAGCTGACGGAAGGGGAATACCTGAGAATCGTGATGACGCTTGGGCACAAGGAGTTGAAGGCGGAGCATAAGGATGCCGGGCTTCTGGACAGCGGACTGCTCAGCCGGGGAACGGCGGAGCAGCTATATCTGGCTATCCGCCTGGCCTTGGCAGAGACGATGACCCGTCAGGCCAGCCTGCCGCTGCTCTTCGATGACCTGTTCGTCAACTTTGATGAACGCCGCCTGCATGCGGCACTGGCACTGATCGGTGAATTGTCAATTTCCCGGCAGATTGTCATGATGACCTGTCACCGGCATGTAGCCGAAGCGGCTGTACGTTTGATACCGGCAGCCGCTGTGATCTCTGTATAGAAACTGAACGGCTGCGAACTAAGCGGCCGTACAGCTTTTTAAAAATATAAGAAATCATATGCTTCACGCTATAAATTATCCTTCTAGTTCTCGCTGAAGTGGATTTATCCGGAGGGAATAGTTGCTTCATCCTTCCAGCTGTTATTTCCGTGTGAATCGAATCACCGGTTTGACAGCTACAATAGTGATGGCTTTACCTTCCGGGTTGGAAGGGTCAGCTATCCGGGGCGGAGGAGACATAGGCGCGCGCAGCAGCATAATAACCCAGACTAGCGCCAAGGCACCGAATATAGGGTAGAAAACTCCCAATAGTGAGCTGAAGCCAAATTGGCTGAATAAATAACAGATCAGCATCAGCAGGGGAGTGACGAGGGACGGGGCGATGGGCAGATGCTGCTTAAGCTGTACTCCAACTCCATAGATATTGGCTACAAAAGTGCTGAAGATTTCCAGAAAGATCAGCAGCAGATAAATGCTCTGCACAAGGGGGCCTAGCCGGAAGGCGATGCTGCCCATAGGGATTTCAAACTGCAGGATGCCAGGCATTTGCGAGCTCATGGCAAAATGAGCGGCCAGCAGCATGAACCCGATCCCTGCCCCGCCGAGGATGCCGCCCCGCACCAGGGATTTTTCATCATCGGTATGGCGGGCCAGCGGAACAAGCACGGCTTGGGCCATCCCGAGGTTGAAGGCGGTATAGAGCAGTGGCGACATCCACGCCCCGAAGATGCTGCGATCGGTTTCAAGAAACAGAAAGCGCCCTGCTCCCGGCACACCGAGCGTATTGGAAATGATGATTAGCGACAAAGTAAGCATTAAGGGCACGACAACACTGTTGATTTGCAGGATCCCGGAAATTCCGCGTTTCAGTAAAAAGTATGAGCCGAATATTGTAATCAACAGACCTGCCTGGAACGGCAATCCCAGATTCTCCTGAAATATCGCCCCTGCCCCTGCCAGCATGATGCTGTTGACTGCGACGAGAACGATCAAGGTAAAGAGGCTGATGCTGCTGCCAACCCGCTCGCCGAAGAGATGGCGGTTAAAGTCTTCATAAGAATCGGCTTCGATGCGCCGGGCAATCACCATCATCTTGGTGCCCAGCCAAATAAAGAGCACCGTCGCGAGCAGAATGGTTAATACCGCCCAGTGGCCGTACCGGGTGAAAAACCGGAGGATTTCCTGGCCGGTGGCAAATCCGGCGCCTACAATGGTGCCAATATAAGTGAAAGCGATTTGCAATGTGCGGACATGGGACTTCATGGCTCGCCTCCTTCAATGCTATGAATATAAAAAATGGGCAGCGCCCGCAGGATTGCCTTGTGCAGTCCGTATAGTACAGGTTATGATGAGGAACAGAAGGACATGACTTCCGCCTAATGGCAAATGGGTGTATTAGAGTGGAATGTCTGAAATTATAAAGGGTAATGGAGGTTCAAAGTCATGGAAGTATTGAAACAGCGGATTTTGCAGGAAGGGGTCGTCGTTTCGGATCAGGTACTGAAACTAGACGGTCTGCTCAACCATCAGGTGGATCCCATGCTGACGATGGAAATGGGACGGGAGTTTGCCGGGAGATTTGCGGACGCCGGAGTTACGCGGGTAGTTACCGTGGAGTCCTCGGGTATTGCCGTGGCATTTGCCACCGCTTATGAAATGAAGGTACCGCTTGTTTTTGCCCGCCGCAAAAAAACATTGCTGGCCGATCCTGATGCTTTATGCGAAAGAGTACCATCGTTCACCAAGGGAATCGTTACTGATATTATGCTGTCCCGCCAGTATATCTCCCCGGATGATAAGATTCTTTTTATTGATGATATTATCGCCAATGGTGATGCAGCGCGCGGACTGATCAAGATCATCCAGCGTTCAGGGGCCGAACTGGTTGGACTGGGCGTAGTGGTGGAAAAAAGCTTTCAGGCAGGAGCCCGCACCATCCGGGAACAGGGCATCCGTCTGGAGTCGCTGGTCAGAATTATGTCTCTAAGTGAAGGAACAATAGTCTTTGGCGACTAAGCAGTGGCAATTAATAGGTGTATAGCCTATTTTTAAAACATCTGCTTTTCACCCTATGACTTTTCCTTTATAATAAACATTAGACATAGGAGAGGAGGCGTCACAATGGGGAAAGAACCGGTGACAGAGCAATTCTTTATAGATAAATTATCCGAGGCCAAGGATCATTTCGAGCGTGCGCTGGATTGTAAACACACGGAGTTCGACGATCTGTATCCCTATATGATTGAACATCCTCAATTTTTCTGGTACAAACGTTATGTAGCTTGGTCGGAGCTTTTGACAATCACAGGTTTGTGTAAAGAACTGGATTTCAACTGGAAACAGAACTTCAGTGATCATCAGGTTGAATATCTGGAAGAACGTGTGATGTCCGCTAAAGTTCTTGATTTCTGGTTTGAGAAGAATGAAGCGCTGATATAGTATCTTCATAAGACATACAGAATTGCTTTCTAGTAAGGAACTGAGGCCCAGATGATTTATCATTCGGGCCTTTTTCATGAGTGAATTGCGGGAGACAATGGACAAGCTAACTAACGGAGAGAGGGGAGTATAACCACATGATCAGTGATGAACAGTTGGATGCGTACCGGATATCCGGAGAGAAAATACGTGTCGTACGTGATGCGTTGGAGAGCAATGACGTCAAGGGTATTGTATTGGCCTGGGACGAGTCACAGGTGATGGTGCGCCGTCCCAATAAGCGGGTAGTGAAGCTTGACCGTAATTACGTGTATCAGCCTTTCTCGGAGCCTAGACAAGATCCGGACAATATATAAGCAACTAACAGCATGACAGCCCTTGTCCGGTTATGGATAAGGGCTGTCATTATTTATATACTTCATTATGCTATTAGATGGACATAGCCATCTGTTCGACGCTGTCTTCCTTAGGGAGAACAGTGAGCTCGGGATTTAATCCGAGATAAGCGCGCATGCGCAGCATCATTTCATTGCGGAATCCAGGCCACGGGATGTTGATCTCTCCCACATAACCGCGGCAGGCATATTGTGCTTCAACGCCGCGCTGATCCTGGCGGATGGTGGTGATCTTCAAATGATGTGAAGCCAGCTCACGGGTTACCTCTTGCAGCATTAGCGAGGTCTTCTTGGTTGCGCTGGACACCAGTTCCATGTAAAGCTGAGGCGTCTTAAACAGACCACTCTTGCCGATCACCCGGCAATCCCGTTCAAATACTTTATGAATAAACGTTAGCAGCAGATAGCTTCTGACAAGGGACAATTCGTCTTTGGTTATATCTTCAGGAATAGCTGGTGTGATTAGTGTGCTTCTCTTGGTAGTCGCCATTATAAATCACCTCATTTATATTATGCGAACCTTTGTTCTTATTATACCTCTTATTCATCAATAAAAGCAATATTTAACCAAAAATTAATGAAACCAATGAAAAATTAAAAAAGATTGACTCTGATTTCTCAGTATGATATGATCTATCTTGTGACCGCGAAAGCGAGTCATCATAATATGCGGTCATGGCGGAATTGGCAGACGCGCTGGCTTCAGGTGCCAGTGGTAGCAATATCGTGGAGGTTCGAGTCCTCTTGACCGCATCCTGTTTTACAAATAAGACCCTTCCTTGGAAGGGTTTTTTCTAATTTGTCTGGCTTAGTATATTTAGGCGAATTGAACGTGCCGCCAGCGTTAGTTGCCTTTTCTCCTGGCATGTGAACGTCTTTGTTCAGCTCTTATGGAGTATAAGAACCCGGGGCAAGAAAACAGGGATGCCTATTGATTTCAAGGAGTGAAAACGTTATTATATGACTATAAAGACAAAAACGGTCATAGAGTTTTAAGGAGGCGGCATGGCGAAGAAATTTAGCGATAAAGAAAAGGAGATCATACAGGAAAGGCTCCTAAGCAAGGCTGAGATATGCTGGGGAAAGTATGGAATTAAAAAAACCAGCGTGGACGAGCTCGTCAGAATGGCGGGTATATCAAAAGGTGCCTTTTATTTATTTTATCCATCAAAAGAACTGCTTTTTTTCGATGTTCTTAAAATCGTTGATAAACGTATAAAGAATGCAATGCTTGAAGCATTAAAAACCTCTAATGAGCCCCCAAAGCAGAGTTTTATCCAGGGTCTTAAGCAAATGTTTATAGAGGTCCAGAAAAACCCGTGGATTCTAAATCTTCAAAATGGTGATTACGAGCTTCTGATCCAAAAGCTGCCGGAAGAAACCGTTAAAGAACATCTATCGGATGACGAGGACGAAATCTCAATGCTCTTAAAGTACCTTGAGGTTGAATGTGATATAGGCTTTGTATCATCAGCGATGAGAGCGATATTTTTCACAGTACTTCATAAAAATGAGATTAGCGTAGAGCATCATGAAGAAGTGGTGCATTTCTTTATCGAAAGTCTTGCGGAGAGGATTTTTGAAGGGAGGGTGGAGCGATGAAGTCAATCTATAAAAGTCCCTTGGGTAAAGAAAAAATACTTGGTATCTATGACAAGCTACAATCCCAGCTGGATACGAAATTTGAGAGCCGATACGTGGATACGCGATTTGGCAAAACCCATATTTTAGTCGGGGGTGATGAAACGGCACCACCCTTAATCTGCTTTCATGGAGGAAATGTAGTAAATCCAATAACGCTCAAGTGGTTTGAACCTCTGTCTAAGATCTATCGTATTTTTGCGCCAGATACCATCGGACATCCGGGCAAAAGTGATGAAATCCGGCTCAATCCCAAAACAAATGAATATGCTGAGTGGGTTTGTGATTTTATGGATGGTCTGGGTCTAGCGAAGGCGAAATTTATTGGCCCCTCGTACGGAGGCGGAATACTTATACGTTTGGCTGCCTACGCACCTGAGCGTATTGAAAAAGCTGTATTTCTTGTACCTTCAGGTATTGCGGGAGGTAAAATGATCGGCATGATGAGGAAGATACTTATTCCGCTTGCTGTATATAAAGTAATTTCTACCGATAGGAATTTATATAAGGCTTGTGCAGCAATGTTCGATGATGAAATCCATGATGATTTGTTGTTGCAGATACAATACATATACGATTATGTCCGGTTGGAAACGGTATTTCCCAAGTATGCAACCAAGGAAGAGTTGATGGCGTACACCGCACCTTCCTTACTAATTGTCGCAGATCAAGATATATTTTTCCCTGCTGAACAGGTTGTTCCAAGGTCGAAAGAGATTTTTAATCATCTGCAAAAAATTGTTGTCCTGGAAAATGCAAGCCATTTTCAAAACAACAGAAATCTTGAAGCTATTATAAAGGAAATAGAGGATTTTTTTGAATAGTTCTGCCCGTATTAGCAGGCTCTTGATTTGGCAGTGATGCCATCAAGGGCCTTTTTTATATTTATTAGAGTTATGAGGAAATGGAAAGTGTGCTTTACATTGGAAAAGGTGAATGTTATTATTATGGAAAGTTAACTTTCCGTAAATAGTGAGGTGAAAGCATGGAAAACAGATTGGAGCAGCTTCGCAAGGAGCGGGGGATCAAGCAGGAGGAGCTTGCCGAGGCATTAGAAGTTTCACGGCAGACCATTGGTTCGCTCGAAAATGGGAGATATAATCCGTCCATTATTCTAGCCTTTAAAATTGCCCGCTATTTCAAGCTGGCCATTGAAGATATTTTTATCTATGAGGAGGAATCGGAATGAAAATGAACAAGACAGTTTGGCTGTTTACTATTCTGCTGCTGCTTGGAGGTACTCTGACTGTAGTCGGACTTCTGGTGATTGATGAAAGTACAGAGAAGCTTGCTGGGATATGTGTGGGGATAGGCTCGGGGCTGTTCAGTATGAGTGCCGCTAATCTTATCGTTCAAGGGTATTATCGGAAGCACCCCAAGCTCAAAAAGCAGGCTGTGATTGATTTCCGCGACGAACGCAATACAGCTATCCGGATGAAAGCCAAGGCCAAAGCCTTCGATATTATGTTTGTGGTCATGATTACACTGCCGTTTCTGTTAATCTTTGCAGGGATTTCTCTATGGGTGGTGTTGACCACCATTGGCCTTTATTTATTTGGCTATTTCACGCAGCTCTTCTACATGATTAAATACAGCAAACAGATGTAGCCGATCTAGGAGAAGCGGGAATACAAGGAGTTACTTACGTTGGAGGGATATCACAATGGAGGATGCTGTGAAGAACAGGATGCATTGGGAATTAACCTATATTTTTTTTCTTACGGCGCTTTTGACGACATTGGCGGGAATTGTTCGTGAGTTGCCACATGCAATTGCTATTGCCGGATTCACAGCTGCGTTTGCGGCAAATATTTGGATCTGGAAGAAGAGTATCAGCAGGACTGTTATTTATCTGCACAATGGTTTGAACATCGTCTGCGCACTATTTCTGGCATATATGCTGTCAGCCTACGTATTCGTCTCGGAGAGTGCAATTATTGGTGCTGCCCTCGGAGTGGTGGTAATGGATGTGTTTAGTTTCACCAAGAGAGGGCGATTCACGCTTAATGCCAAACTAATGGGACAAAACAATACAGCCGTGCGGCTGTCCATCTGTCTTCCGGTTTCCGGGAAACGGGGGCTGATTCCGGTCATTGGTGTGGGGGATTTGGTCTTTTATTCGATGCTGACAATGGTTGCATTGAAATCGGACAGTGAGTTCGGTCTGTTATTTGCTGTACTGCCCATCCTGGCAGGGCAGCTGCTGAACATTGCCATCATTCTTGCTGTAAAAGATAAAAAGGGATTCAAAGGCTTCCCGGCAACCTTAATGCCCGGATTGTTGTTTATTGTTTTTTATATTACAGGTATCCCGGCATAAAAAGCGGCTTCCAGACCCCGGGGACTTGCCCGGGGTCGGAGCAATATACCGTCTGCAGATAGCGGCTTACCGGAGTCAATTGCTGTTCAACCAGCACTTCTTTGATCTCGGAAGGTTTTGTTGGGATCGAATGTCCGGCAGCTTCCATGAAACGTTCAATGGGCAGCAGCATCCCGCAGCTCTTGCGGTAAGACATCCTGTGGGGATAACGGGGGGAGCTCCCGGAGTCATATTTGGACAGCTTGATATGCTCAAAATGATCACTCAGCAGTTCATAGGCGGAGAATTTCAGAATGGCAAAATGTTCGCCGGGTTCTCTGCGGGAGTACATAGCAGCCATGGCAAGGCAATCACGCTCTGTCGGCCACAGGAAGACATGCCGGTCAAGGCAGGCGCGGAATTGCTCCGGCGTTGTTTCCGGGTCCATGGCCTCGGGAGTGATCCGCAGATGGGCATTTAACCAGACTGAGCGGCCTTGATAACGGGTCTGCTGCAGCGTCGCCCGGTGCACACCGCATGCATGCTCAGGGTCCAAAAGCACGGATGCGGCCAGTCTGTCCAGTCCGGCAATAGCCGGAAGATTGCGTGCTCTGGTGAAATGGTAGAGCGAGCGTCTTAACGGGCTTTTAGTGATAGCTGCTAGCGTGGTTGTTTTCATATTGGCATTTTGTCCTTTACGGTCTACTGTTTTTGAGACGCCGGTAATACAGCCAGGTTCTGCCCGCAAACGACCCGAAGAGGAGAATGCAGATGAACATTAGCGAAGTGTTCCATGCCCGGGAAGCGGTGATTCCGTCATTTAGCATGCCATCAATGAATGCCCCCAAATTCACGCTATAGAGCAGAAGCATCGGGAGGAATAGCGAAGTGTAGCTGATGGCGATTTTTCGGGCGTGCTTCAAGCGGTGGAATTGATCGCTGTATATTTCAGGGCGCTCAGCGCCTTCCGAATATTCCCGGCTCCAGATCGTCCATTTCTGCAAGGAGGAGAGGGAACTGTAGACGTTCTTCCAGCCGGCTTCCCTATGCAGCTCTAAATAACCTTCATCGGAAATCACTTGATAGTCGGCATGATAGTTCATCCGTCGTGGGCTGCCTTTGCAGAAATAGAACAGCGTCCCGCCTGGACCGACTTTACACAGATTAAATCCAAGCCGTTCTTTGTTCTCAAGCCACTGCTCCAGCCGGTCCGGAGCGTACATCCAGCCTAGTTTGATCCGGATGATCTTGGGTCCGGCAGGGTCGGGCTGTACGTCAAGTTCGTAGCTGTCTTGATTGTCCCCGCGTAATGTTTTATTGGCTGCCCTGATCTTGATAACGGAATAGAACGCGAGTACCAGCAGAGCAATGGCGAAGGCTGCAGCGATATAGGTAACCAGCCACATGGGGCTTTTCACTACCCGTAGGGGTGTATCCTGCGAAAGGGAAAAACCTATCGTGATTAGCGGAATTAGTGCAATTAATAACAAATAAACGATAATCGCCATGAAAAAATAAGAAATCTTCCGGTTTCGCTTGATCGCTTCCTGGCGGGAGGGGTAGGCGTTGATTTGGCCGGGTTGCCGTTCATTGGCATAAATGGTCCACTTCCCTTGATGCACGTTCCTTGTCCAGCCCTCAGCGGCCAGATAGGTGGACAAGGAGGTTTGAGCTGATGGAGCATACCCGATTTGATAGGTAATGTTACCCGGCTTACCCTGCCGGAAAATAAACCGCCGAAGTTTAATATTCCATCCTTCAAGCAGCCATCCCTGGCTGGCCATCTCGGTCAGCCAGATTTCTGTTTGGAGTAAGTCGTAGCTCCAGAAAGGCCGAAATACAGTCTTCATAAGAATTCCTCCTCGCAGTTAATCGCATTGTTGTGCAGTTCTTTCAATCTGCCAATTTCTACGGTCATCACTTTTTTTCCAAGCTCCGATACCTCATATACCGTTTTTCTCTCTTCATCGGCAAATACGGTGATCAAGCCGTCTTTATTCATTTTGGTCAATGTTCCATAGACCGTACCTGACCCCAGTCTGAGCCGTCCGCCTGACAATTCTTCAACATGCTTGATGATTCCGTATCCGTGGCGCGGTTTGGTCAGGGACAACAGAATGTAGAATGCTGTCTCGGTCATCGGCACGTACTTTTTAAGTGCTTTTTCAATGGAGGACACCAGGATCACCTTTTTCCCAAAATATATGTCTCATCGTGACTATGTCATAACGTGACTATATCACGACGTGACTTATTATGCAAAGAAACTTTCCCGGGAAATAAGAAATGAGGGGAATGACAAATCATTAATCCTACTTTGTATTATTTTTGCAGGAGAATATCTTAATCGGTTGAAATTTTTTACAATGAAATAAGGTATTTAATTCTGTGAAACAAATAATCTCATATAGAGAGGAACTGATACTATGAAAACATTAGTCATTGTGGATGATGAGCCCTCGGTGGTGAACGGGCTGCGCACTTATGTAGACTGGGCAGCACAAGGGATTCAATTGATTGGAACCGCGGATGACGGAGATACAGGGCTTATGCTCATACGTGAGCTTAGGCCGGATATTGTGCTGACGGATGTGCAGATGCCTTCCATGGACGGAATTACGATGGCTGCGGAGGTCCGTGCACTGCTGCCGGATGCCAAAATTGTGTTCATCAGCGGGCATAACGATGCAGAGTATTTGAAATCGGCGCTGCAGATGCATGCGGCTGATTATATTTTTAAACCAGTCAGCAGGAAAGAATTGTACGCCGTGATGGAAAAAGTGACTGCTGCACTGGATACGGAGAGGCGGGAGCGGGACCGGGTAAAGGAAATGCAGGTTAAGCTGACCCAGAGCATGCCGCTGCTGCGCGAGAAATTTCTGCTGTCGGTGGTCAGCGACAACATCAACATGGCCCAGGTGCAGGATAAACTGCAATTTCTGGGACTGTCGCTGCTCTCTGCGGACAGCTATATCATTATGGTCATCGTAATTGATGATGTTCCGCAGGTAATGGATTCCCGCAGTGAGCGGGATAAACAGCTTTTGTCCTATACGGTGCTGAATATCATTCAAGAGTTAACGGATAAGCAAATGCGCGGTGTGACGTTTGAGAAGGAGCCGGGAGAGTATGTCGGCATTTTGCTCACCCGGTCTTTTGGAGGGCAGGGGGCGGACCGGGAGATCAAACCGGAGCTTGCGGGCAGGGCGGCAGATGTTCTAGATGCAGTGCCCCAGCCAGGAGAAGCTGGTGAAAATGCGGAGCTTTCAGCTGACCGCTCTCCCGAGAACGAATTGCTGCTGCTGGCGGAATCGATCCGCGACAATCTGCGGAAATGGCTGAAGCTGAGCGTAACCATCGGGGTGGGGGATGGAGTAGGCAGCCTTTCTGAGGTGCCGGCCTCCTATAAGCAGGCAAGAGCTGCCGCCGACCAGAAATGGTATCTGGGTAAAAATCGCATTCTGACGATGGACAACATTGAGTCCGGAGAGAATCTGCGTTACCGCTTTGAGCCGGAATGGAGCGAACGCGTAATCACCGCTCTTAAGTCAGGCGATCAAAGCCGGCTGCAGGGGGAACTGAGTGGAATCTTTGGCCTGCTGGAGCTGAACCGGGGGCAGGGCTCCCGTTACGCGCAGAATGTCAGTCTCCACCTGATTCTGCAGTCCAGCCAGGTGCTGCTGGAGCTGAACGGCATGACGGCAGAGTGGGAGAAACGGGAAATGGAAGCCTGGAAGCTGGTTATGCGCCAGGAAACGATACAGGATTTGCTGCGGTATACGGAATCGTATTTGCGGCATGTCTGTGATTTTGTGGAGGCCAAACGCAGCGGGAAGTCCAGTGATGTCATTGAACGGGTCCGCCGCCTGATCGGAGAGCGCTATGCAGACAATTTGACGATCGCCGATATTGCAGCAGGTGTATATCTCAGTCCTACCTATGTAAGGCTGCTGTATAAACAGGAAACGGGCGAAACCGTATTTGAATATTTGACCAAAGTACGGATTGAGAAAGCGAAAATGCTGCTAAGAGATCCGCAGAACAAATTTTACGAGGTCTGCTATGCCGTAGGTTATACCGATCCCAGCCATTTCAGCAAGCTGTTCAAAAAAATGACCGGGAGCACACCCAGCGCCTACAGAGAACAGCAAAATTAGAACTTGAGCCTCCCATGGGCGATACGACAAAAAGGCCGGAGAAACGAGGTGTCACCTTTATGAAATTGGGATGGAGTTATCTGACTGGACTCGGACAGGGGATTCTGGCCGCAAGAAAGTGGCTGCTTGTCTATGCCCTGCTAATCTTGCTGCCGGTGTCCATTTTACTGGCTTCCTTCTATCAGCGGTCCAATGAAATTCTGGAACAGGAAGTTACCCGTTCGATGCAGCTTACACTGAAGCAGGCAGGGCTGAATTTAACCTACAAGCTGGAACACATCCGCGACAGCAGCAATTCGGTGTTTATGAACCAAATCCTCTACGATAATCTGCTCCAGAAAGCCAGTATCACGGAGCAGCTAAAACAAATTAAGGAGCTCCGCAATCTGGCCGAAACCGCACAGGAGAATGAGGATATTTTCCGCCTGCGGTTTTTTGTTGATCCTTCCCGCCTGTATGCCGGAGACCGGATTAATCTGTATTCCTTCGAGGATGCAAAGCAATATCCATGGTATGAATCGGTGATAGAGGCTGGTGGGGGGATGGTATGGACCGGTGTTTACCAGGAGAAGTATAACGACATTGGTAAAAAGAATATTTTCTCCGTTGCCCGGATGCTGCGCAATCCCCAGGAATATGAAGAGATTGTAGGTATTCTCGTGATGGATGTGTCCGAAGGTCTGATCGGGGAGATTATGTCGGAGCTGCAGTTCTCGGACAAGTACGCTCCTTTTCTATCGGATGCCAGCGGCAGATTGATCTACAGTTCAGATAGTGCCGGTCTGAATAAGTCGGATAATAAAGCAGGGAATTTGCAAAAGGACGCGGATGTCCTGCCTAAAGAGCTGTTTGATACCATCGAACACTCGGAGGAAGGCATACTGAAGCGCTCGTTAGGCCGTGAAGAAGTAAACGTAGTGTACACCACCATCGGAACGACTGGCTGGAAGCTGGTCGCACAGGTATCGGAGCCTGAGATTTCACACAGGGCTACAGCGATGAATCAGTTCACCAGTATTGCTACACTCGCGGGAATTACGGTTTTGTTCCTGGTACTGGTCTTTGTTCTCTTCATGTTCATGATTCAAGGCATGCAGCGCAGAGTACAGATGATTCTCAAAATGATCCGCAAGGAAGGTATCGGCTGGCTGGAAGACCGCCGTTCTATGCCTGATGGTGATTTCCGGCTGCTGGAGCGCAGCGTGGACCATCTTATTCACAAGGTCAATAACTTGATGGAAGAATCGTATCAGGCCAAGATGCAGGAGCGGGAGGCTCAGCTTCGCACACTTCAGGCGCAGATCAATCCCCATTTCCTGTACAACGCCCTGGATATGATCAACTGGTCGGCCATTGCCCATGACGCTGAGGACACGAGCCAGATGATTGAAGCGCTGGCCCGTTATTTCCGGCTCAGCCTTAACCAAGGGCGGGACAACGTCAGCATCGTGGATGAGCTGAATCTGGCCAAGGTATTTCTGGAGATTCAGCAAAACCGCTTTCCGTCCACGTTTACGTTCACCATTCATGCGGAACAGGGGCTTGAACAATATATGATGCCGAAGCTGACGCTGCAGCCTCTGGTGGAGAACGCTCTGCTTCACGGCATTCGCAAGACGAAGCAAAAACAAGGGGTAATCATAATCACAGCAGCTCTTGAGCAGGGGGATATCGTGCTGACAGTCTCTGATGACGGGACCGGTATGAGCCAGGATCAGGCCAACCGTCTGCTGATCGATCACTCTGCCGGGAGTCAGCCGGGCGGTTCAGAGGGCTCGTTTGGGCTCTATAATGTCAATGAAAGAATCCGCTATTTCTCAGGCAACCGCTATGGATTGTCCATTGAGACGGAGATCGGAAAGGGAACCCTCGTTACTGTGAGATTTAAAGCGGTTTCATCAGAATAGTTTCTGCAGCTTTTTTTACAGTCGCCTGAGACCAGAAATAATCGCTTTACCTCCTACAACAGGACCGGGGCCGATCTTTATAATTAACCCATAAACAGTTGGGGGTGAGTCATCTTGGGCGCAGGTGTCACGGATTTGAACCCGAAGAGCAAGGTTAAGCCAACCAGAATCAGGTCCGCAAGCAGGTGGAGATATGCATGGAGAAACAGGGATTACTATGTACTGCTGATCCCCGGATTATTGTTTCTCCTGCTCTTCAAATATACACCGCTTTACGGGGTGCTGATTGCTTTTCAGGATTTCAACATTTTTGAAGGCATCAAGGGCAGTGAGTGGGTAGGGCTTGAGCAGTTTCATAAGCTGATCCAGTCGGAAGAATTCGGAAGGGTGTTTATGAATACGCTGTTAATCAGCGTTTATAAAATTGTGATACTTTTTCCGGTTCCTATCTTCATCGCGCTGGTGCTGAACGAGGTTCGGCTGATGTTCTTCAAACGGACGATTCAGACGATCATTTATCTTCCGCATTTTTTGTCTTGGGTCATTATCTCTGGCTTATTCGTGACCATCCTCTCTACATCGGGCGGGCTGGTCAACAACATCATCCAGTGGTTTGGCGGTGAGCCGATCAGTTTTTTTGTCAGCAATGAGTATTTCCGCAGTCTCGTGGTGTTTACCGCAGGCTGGAAGGAAACGGGCTGGAATGCTATCGTCTTCATTGCCGCCATTGCCGGTATCGATCAGGAGCAATATGAAGCGGCTGCCATTGATGGGGCAGGTAGAATCCGCCGGATGCTGCATATTTCCATTCCGGGAATTCTGCCGACGGTGGTGCTGATGTTCATCCTCCGTCTCGGTTCAGTACTCGACGCGGGTACAGAGCAAATTCTCACAATGTACAATCCGGTGGTATATGAAACAGCTGATGTCATCGGAACCTTCGTGTACCGAATCGGTCTCGGCAAGATGGACTACAGCTTCAGTACTGCAGTCGGGCTGTTTAACTCCGTCGTCGGTTTCATCCTGATTGTCTCAGGCAACTACATCAGCCGCAAGCTGCTTAAGCGCGGAATCTGGTAATCCGGGAAGGGAGAGAAGATAACAATGACCAAACGAACCAAAGGAGATCTGGTGCTCGATATCTCCGTGTATGTCTTCCTGATCGCCCTGGGGATTATTATGCTTCTGCCGCTACTGAACGTGTTATCCAAATCGGTCAGTGAAGAATGGGCAATCACTTCCGGCAAGGTGGGCATCCTGCCTGTGGGATTCCAGCTTGACACTTTGAAGGAGGTTATTTCCTCCTCGATGTTCATACGCGCATTCTGTGTATCCATCGGTGTCACTGTAGTAGGAACGGCTATTTCGATTCTGATGACTGCACTTACCGCGTACCCGTTATCCAAGCGCAATCTGCCGGGGATATCCTTCATTATGGTGCTGTTCATCTTCACTATGCTATTCAACGGAGGACTGATTCCCAATTATCTGCTGATGCGCCAGCTGCATTTGATCAACAATCTGTGGGTGCTGATTCTGCCCGGGATGATCAGTGTCTTTAATATGCTGGTTATCAAGAGTTATTATGAGAGTCTTCCCGAAGCACTGGAGGAATCGGCACGGATTGACGGTGCCAAGACGTACACTATCCTGTTCCGGATCATCCTGCCGCTCAGCATGCCGGTTATCGCCACCATTGCCCTGTTCTATGCCGTGGGCTTCTGGAATGATTACTTTGGCCCGATGATCTATATCAACGATACCGCGCTTAAGACTTTGCAGCTGTATCTGCAGGATGTTGTAATGGATGCCAGTGCGGCCAATGCCGTGAACAAAAGCGTGGACGATCTCATGAATATGTCACCGGAAGGCATACGCGCAGCGACTGTGGTAGCTTCCACTGTCCCGATCCTGTTTGTGTATCCGTTTCTGCAGAAGTATTTTATCAAAGGGGTGCTGATCGGCTCTGTAAAAGGCTGAGCTTTGTCCCCGCAGCTTACGCTATGAAGCCGCTCTTTGACAGAGCGTTTCATATACAGCATCACCCCATATCATTGGAGGAGGGTTATAAGGATGAAATATAGAAAAGGATTGTCTCTCATGATGTGCACTGGGCTGCTGCTTGCAGCAACGGCCTGCGGTTCATCGGGCAACAATGGCAACAACGGCAACAATGAGAGCAAGGGAACAGAGGCTGGGGCAAAAGCTCCGGCGGCTACAACCGCTGCAGTAACTGAAAACGATTCCAAGCCTGAGCTGAAATCGCTCAATCTGTGGTCAAAGGATGATTACAATACTTATCCGCTTGCCAAGGTCATTGAAGAACAGACCGGCTACAAGGTGAAATACGAAATGCTTCCGGCGGACAAAGCGATGGATAAGCTTAACCTGCTGATTTCCTCCGGCGAGCCTTATGACATCATTACCATTTCCGGTGAAAAAGCTGTGTATACCGATTATGCCAAAATGGGTGCCCTGGTGGATCTGGGACCGCTAATTGATGAGTTTGGTCCCAATATTAAAGCATCCATCTCGGAGGCGTCCTTTGATGCCATGAAGGTAGAAGGCAAAATCTACGCTATTCCGAACAGTTCTTCGCAGTTTGCCGGGGCTGATCTGATGATCCGCCAGGATTGGCTCGACAAGCTGGGACTTAAGATGCCGACGACGCTGGATGAATTTACGGCAGTGCTCAAGGCGTTCAAGGAAAAAGATCCCGGCGGCAACGGCAGCAACGGCGCACCGATGTCAATTGACGGTGCGCTCGCAACAACAGCCAATATTACCGGTGCCTTCGGGATTGGCACAAGCTGGAACCAGGTCGACGGCAAGCTGGTGCCGACACCGCTGCACCCGGGATTCAAGGAATATTTAACTTATATGTCCGGTTTGTATAAGCAGGGTCTTCTGGACAAGGAATTTGCAGTAAACAAGGATGCTACCCTGAAGGAGAAGTTCACCAGCGGCAAGGTGGGTGTGATTCAGCTTCCCTGGTATGACATTCCGGGCATTGCCGATGCACTGGCTGCAAATTTCCCGGATGCCAAGTTTGCTTACCTTCCTGCCTTAAAAGGGAAAGACGGGCAAATGGGACTCGGGATGAGCGGCGGGTTCGACCGCATTACCTTTATTCCGAAATCTGCCAAACATCCGGAAGATGCGATTAAATGGATCAATGCCAAGCTGGAGAAAGAAACGTTCAAGCTGATCGCCATCGGAGAGGAAGGCAAACATCATACGTTTAAAGATGGCGTGTACAGCCCGATTCTGCCGCTGTTCACGGATGAACGGGGCAATGCCAGCAACTATCTGACCGGTATCGACGAAAAGCTGTATCCCATCTATTGGCAGGCCCGTGTCCAGAAGGATGCACGTCTGTTTGCCGGCTTCTCCTTCCTTAACAATGAGCTGCCAGCAGAGGCCAGAATTTCCGATCCGCTTGCGCTTGCTCCGTCCCTGCCGGAATATTCCAAGAGCAATGCTTCACTGGGTCAGATGATCAATGATTTTGCCGTCAAGGTAATCGTAGGTGAGGAGTCCCCTGATGCGGTAACAACATTTGTTGAAAAGTACAATGCAGCTGGCGGAGAAGCGAGTGTCAAAGAAGTTAATGACTGGTATGCGGCATCCGCTAAATAAAAGGCTGAGTATTTGGAGGAAACAGAATGAAAACCTACAGGATGCGGAGCAATGAAGTTCCGCTCCAGGACAATTGGGATGTGATCGTTGTGGGCGGCGGCCCTGCGGGCTGCACGGCCGCCGCTGCCGCCGCGCGTGAAGGGGCAAGAACACTGCTGATTGAAGCGACGGGAAGCCTTGGCGGAATGGGAACCTCGGGACTGGTGCCGGCATGGTGTCCATTCTCCGACATGGAGACCATCATCTATAGAGGGCTGGCGATGAAAGTATTTGAAGCCCTGAAAGCTCAGATGCCGCATGTTGACAAGGATGCGATGGACTGGGTGCCGATTGAACCGGAGAAGCTGAAGGTCATCTATGATGAGCTGGTTCAAGAAGCCGGTGTAACTGTATTGTTCCAGACCCTGCTTGGCTCTGTGGAAACCGGTGAAGACGGCAGAGTGGAAACACTGATTACAGCCAGCAAAAACGGCCTGCAGGCTATGCAGGCCAAGGTATATATCGACTGTACAGGAGATGCCGATGTTGCGGCTTGGGCAGGGGCGGAATACCTCAAGGGCGATACCGAAACCGGTGACCTCATGCCGGCCACGCATTGCTTCAACCTCGGGAATGTGGATGAATATGCTTATCTGAACGGACCGCTGCTGCATGGCAATAATAAAACCAGTCCGATCTATGACATTCTGCGGTCCGGCAAATATCCGTTGATCCCGGATTCGCATATCTGCAACAATATGATTGCTCCCCGTACGGTAGGCTTCAACGCCGGCCATTTATGGGAAGTGGACAACACGGATGCCTTTTCGGTATCGGCTGCCCTGATGCAGGGAAGGAAACTTGCCGCAGTTTACAGGGATGCGCTTGCCGAGTTTATGCCGGCTTCCTTCGGCAGCTCTTTTGTAGCCAGTACAGGTTCATTAATGGGAGTGCGGGAGACAAGAAGAATTACCGGGGATTACGTACTGAGTGTGGATGATTATGTGAACCGCCGCAGCTTCGCGGATGAAATCTGCCGCAACAGCTATTTCATTGATATCCATGGGACGGAAAAGGAAGAGAAGCAGGCTGGAGGCAAGCAGGAAGTCATTAAACGTTACGGTCCGGGCGAATCGCATGGCATTCCTTACCGTTGTTTGACCCCGCGGACGTTGAGAAACGTCCTGGTCGCCGGGCGTTCCATCTCCTGTGTGCGCGAGGTCCAAGGCAGTGTCAGAGTGATGCCGGTCTGTCTGGCCATGGGCGAAGCCGCCGGGATTGCCGCAGCACTGGCAGTGAAGCTTCCTGACAATGACGTGCATGCCGTGGATATCCCTACCTTGCGCAGACGTCTGCAAGAAGAAGGAGCATACCTGCCGGAGATAGCCGGGGCAGACGCCGTCAAACCGCACGATGAAGCGAAGAATGGTGTAGTTTAAAATGCCTCAGCCTCACCGAAATCTATTTGCGGATGGGCCTGCGATTGAACAGGAGCGCATTGATCTCGCCGCCGACCAGTATAATGATTGAACTGATGTACAGCCAGATCAGCAGGATCATGACGCCTCCGAGACTTCCGTAGGTTTTGGTGAAATCGCTGAACTGGTTGACGTAAATGGAGAAGAGAATGGAGGTTATGATCCAGCCGATGGTGGAGAACATCGCGCCGGGCATGACCTCTTTTAGCGTAAGCCTCCGGCTGGGTGCAATCCAGTAGAGCAGAGTGAACACGACGAACAGCACGAACAGCGGTACGATATATTGCAGCAGATCCCATACCTTCTGTAGCCCGTAGGGCAGATCAGCGAGCAGAAAAATCTGTGTCTTCAGCCAGCTCCCCAGTACGAGCAGCAGAATGCTGAGCAGAACAACAACACCGATGATCATGGTGGCCAGGAAAGCAATCCCCCGTATTTTCCAGAACACCCTGCTCTCATCAATATCGTAGGCGCGGTTAAGCCCTTTGATGATAGCGTTGATGCCCTTGGAGGCAGCCCACAGTGTGGCCAGCATCCCGAAGGACAGCAGGGCCTCACTCCGTCCCTCGGATACATCCTGCAGAATCTCTTCAATAATAGAGACGGCTTCGGCAGGCATGATCTGCTGCAGCTCCGCAATCCTGTCCTCGATAGAAATATGGGCGTAACCGATCAGCGTCATAATAAAGATCAGGAAAGGAAACAGGGAGAGAATCAGATAGTAAGTCAACTGCGCACTGATACCCTGCACATCGTCGAGTTTGATTTTTTGGAACAGCTGCTTCATAAAAGAGAACACACCTGCGGCATCCTTAGTCTTGTTCATAGTTCACTCCTCTACCCGCTTTTTCTTTTATGTTATGCATGTACATATTTTTAATATTAACATAACCGCAAATTTTCCAACGGTATGCCCATGGGTGGAGGGCTGAACCAAAGCGGAAACTCCAGATTGTGGATTAGACAAGAGGTGGAGCACAGTCTGCGGCGGCTGCAAACCGATTATATCAACCAGTACCAGCTGCACTGTCCAGACCCGCAGACTTCAGTGGAAGAGACGCTTGGCGTATTAACCGACCTTATTCGGGAGGGGGGATTCTCTTCTGCTCTTAATAACGGCAGGAATTTTCATGAAGCACTGACCTCCAAGAAATGGTTATCGCTCAATAGCTTATTTTACCCGTTACCATTATTTTGTTCGACTCCTTATCCCAGTAAATAGACTTTTCTAATGCCAGAATTGCATCCCGTAGTGGGAGGAGCGTTTCTCCATCTTTTGAAACAATCGTTTGATGTTTCATTGTAATGCTCTTAATAATTTCTTCCTCAGCTTGCTTTGATTGTATTTCAACTTTCTTCGAGTTAAAAAACCAGGCGTAAAATTCATCGGATGCTCCCTTTTCGGAAAAATGCGTAACAAAACTAACTGATTTTTCATCCTTAAATACCCAAGAATTCAATGCGTCCATCATACTTGAAAGGGTTTCAATACTGCAATAGACATGATTTTCCCTAATAATAAATTGAGATGCAGAATAATCAACTGAATTCGCCACGATATGGAGCGGAGTGGCCGCATAGATATTTGTTGTGGAAAACGGTAATACAAGTAGCAAGGATATAGCCGTTATCAACTTCTTAAACATCGTGTCACCTCACAAGTGTAATATCAATGTTTCCTCTAGGACTCAGAGATAGAGATTGTACGTCATTTTAAAAATAATGAGTGATGTCATAGCTATTTACATAGCGGGTTTTGTTTAATACAAGTATATACTTTAGCTCCAAAGACTTACAGACCGATCTAATTACAGGAAGGAGAATCATAATGAGTTTGCCGCTTACGGATTACAACAGAATTCGCAGCTGGTTTTACCGCAATGCCCGCCCTTTGGATCTCGCCAGATGGAGGTTCCATTTCGAAGAAGGGCCTTTGTCCGCAGTGTTGGAGGCCTTAGCTGCTTATCAGAATGAAGACGGCGGTTTTGGACATGCGCTTGAAGCCGACTCATGGAATCCAAACTCCACACCGATTCAGACAGCGACAGCGGTAGAGAAGTTACTGGAAGTTCATTTTGATGACCGGACCCATCCGATCGTTCAAGGGATGATGAGGTATCTGGACAGTGGAGCCGAGATGGATGAAGGTATCTGGAGGAATGTAGTGGACTCCAATAATGATTACCCTCATGCACCATGGTGGCATACGGATTCGAACAGCACTGCCCGCAGTATGTATAATCCGACAGCGATTCTGGCCGGGGCAATCCTCAAATTTGCCGACAGAGACAGCCGGCTCTATAAACAAGGCATGCAAATTGCCAAAGATTTGGCAGGCAGGTTTCTGGAGCATCCCGATATAGAGATGCATCCGCTGAAATGTGTGCTCACAATGCTGGAGTGTATCTCTGCCGCTAAGGTCGAGGAGCATTTCGCTTATCCGCAGCTAATAGTAGCTGCCAGAGCCCAAATCGCAGTGCTGCTGGCACGCGGAGCCGGGGATTGGAACGGATACAGCTGCAGACCTTCTGCATTTATCAAAACTCCGGATAGTTTGGGTGCGGCGGATCACGCAGCGTTGGTTCAACAAGAGCTGGACTACATATTGAGCACCCGAACTCCGGAGGGAGTTTGGAATTTGACTTGGAGCTGGGCTGCTTATGAGAAAGAATTTGCGGTCGCCGAAAACTGGTGGAAAGCGAGTATTGCGATTGAAAATTTGCTGCTTCTGCGCGATTTTGGTAGATTGGGCGGCTAAAAGGATTGTGATGAGGATATGGTGAAATCAGTCGAACTGACCTCCTAAAATGAAAAATGCAATAATTTTAGGAGGTCAGAATATATGAATTTCAATCACATTGTCATGGATAACTGGAGTAGAAAACCCTATTTTGAACATTATTTAAACAATGTCAGATGCACCTATAGCATGACGTCAAATATTGACATAACCCGTCTACTGTCAGAACTTAAGAGTAAGGGGATTAAGCTGTACCCGGTACTAATTCACATGATAACTACGGTGGTAAACCGCCATAGTGAGTTTCGCACATGTTTTGATTCTGAAGGCCGGTTAGGTTATTGGGACAGCCTGTCTCCTAGCTTTACAATCTTCCATGATGATGATAAGACTTTTTCAAGCATCTGGACTTTGTACGGTGAAGATTTTGGTGATTTCTACAGCCGCTATCTTGATGATATGAAGATGTACGGAAGTGTTAAACAATTTGCCGCTAAAGCGAACGAACCACCTAACACCTTCCCCATTTCTAGCATTCCGTGGGTCAGCTTCACGGGCTTTAACCTGAACGTGTATAACGAGGGAACCTATTTGCTGCCCATCTTTACAATGGGGAAATATTTTCAGCATGACAAAAAAATACTGTTGCCATTATCGGTACAATTCCATCATGCCGTTTGTGACGGCTACCACGCCAGTATGCTGTATAATGAACTGCAATTACGCGCAGATACCTATAAGGATTGGTTGCACAACAATTAAATTGCCATCATTTCCGCTAACGGGGATCGATAGTTAAAAATAAAGGGCTCCACATATTATTTCATAATATGAGGAACCCTTTATTTTTTTCAACACATCCTAGCCTGTACAGTTCATTATCAAGAGTTGCTGTAGGCAGGAACATACTCATGTTCATAAATGGCCTGCACTTTTTCCAGAACCTTGCGGCTCTCGGAGGCGAACTTCAGGTTGCTCACCTCGTCTTTGACGAGAAATACTCCGGGCACATGGCTGTGCTTGCCGAAAGCTGCTTTGTACAGAAGACCGGCCCCGTAGCTGGGATGGGGGAAGAACAGCTTGATAATCGGCTTCAGATAAAAAGGTAAACCCGATTTTTTGCCGCTGCGGATCGTATTATTGCCCCCCGGGTCTGCGCTGCGGATCATTATTCCTTCAGCGTCTAGCTGTGTGGAGATTTCTTTGGTCCAGAGTGAAAGCGCCATTTTGGAAGTAGCGTAGGGGCCGAACAGTTTTTTGAAGGATGACGGACGCTCCAGGGTATCCGGATTAAATTCCTTCAGTGTCAGAACCGCATTGGATGCAGTATTGATCACCGTTTTATGAGTTCCTTTCAGGAGCAGTCCTTTTAGTTCCATCATTATAATGTACGGGACCACTGTTTGCAGCTCAAAGTGCAGCTCCCGCCCCTGCTTGGAATAACTCAATTCCGCAAAGCTGCCGCCGGCGTTGTTGAACAGCAGATCGATCCGGAATTCAGCCGTGACAATCTCCCCGAGCGCTTTACCCAGACTATGAAAATCTGAAAGGTCCGCCTTATAAATCCGCAGCCGCTTGCTGCTTAGTGCTTCAAGGATAGGGGCATCATCTTCGGGAAATCCTGAGCGGATAAGTGCGATCACCTCCCAGCCTTCACCCAGCAGTTTGCGGGTCAGCTCCAGGCCAATTCCGTTGTTGGCTCCTGTAATCAGCGCGGTTCCGTGCTGTGTTTGTGTTGTCATAGCAATCTCTCCTCATAGTGCAGTAATAGTGGCCTTAGGCCTGACGGTGGATGATGCGCTCATTGTATAACTTGGAGCCGGCTCCAAGTCAAGGAGAGATGGGCAATTGAATAGATTAGGGGATTAGAAAAATGCAGAGGATGTCTGCTTTGTCCTTGCCGGGCGGCGGGTTCTTCCTTAGACTGATAAGGATTGGAAAAAGGAGGAACCTTAAATGAATCAAGTCATCTATTCCCCGTCAAAATATATTCAAGGCGGCGGTGAAATCTCGAAGCTGGGCGCTTATTGCAGACAAATGGGAGCCACAGGGGCTTATGCCATTGTAGATCCTTACATCCTCTCTACCTACGGAAATGATATCGTCAGCAGCTTTGACGCTGAGTCCATGCCGCTTGTTCAGCGTGAGTTCAAGGGAGAATGTTGTCTAAAGCTGGTGGAGCAAATTGTTGCGGAGCTGGACTTGGACGCGACAGGTGTAATTCTGGGCATCGGCGGCGGCAAAACACTGGACACGGCCAAAGCCGTAAGCCGTTATACCGGATTGCCGGTGGTCATTGTTCCGACAGTGGCTTCTACGGATGCGCCCTGCAGCGCCTTGTCGGTACTTTATTCGGAGGAGGGCGAATTTTACCGCTATCTCCCTCTGCTGCAAAGTCCCAATGCCGTAATCGTCGACGTAGATATTATTGCTAAAGCCCCTCCGAGATTGTTGGCGGCAGGAATGGGCGATGCGTTGTCCACTTTTTTTGAAGCGAGGGCTTGCCGTAATTCCGGCGCTGTGACCCATGCAGGGGGACAGAGCTCAATCGCCGCATTTGCGCTGGCGCGTGCTTGTCTGGATACGCTTCTCGCTGAAGGAGCTATGGCATTGGAGGATGCCCGCAAAGGAATAGCCTCGGCGGCTGTCGGCCATATCGTGGAAGCGAATATTTACCTTAGCGGCATCGGCTTTGAAAGCGGCGGACTTGCCGCCGCCCATGCCATTCATAACGGCCTGACTGTGCTTGAGGAATGCCGGCATATGCTTCACGGGGAAAAGGTGGCGTTCGCCACGCTGGCGCAGCTGATGCTGGAGCATGCAGCGGAGGAGGAGATCGCTGCCGTCGTTGCTTTCTGCCGGGAGGTCGGCCTGCCTGTAACGCTTAAGGAAATGGGCCTTTCTGGAATGGAGCCGGGGAAACTTATGACTGCGGCCCAAGCCAGCTGTGAGGCGGACAGCCCGATGGCAAATATGCCGTTTGAGGTATCCCCGCAGGATGTATATGATGCAATCATTGCCGCTGACCGCCGGGGGCAGCAGGCCGGATAACGATTGTTAATTATTGCGTACCTGTCCCGTACATATTTCTCCTTCAGGTTCCAAACAATGAGAACAATGGCACCATAGCATCGAAGGAGGAGATCCTCTTGAAAAAGAGCAATCATACGGGCAAACGCACCATTCTGTATCCATTCATTACTGTTGTCGCATTGATGACGGCGCTGGTTCCGGCCGCTGCAACTGCGTACGGAACATCTGCTGATTCAGTTTCACATCACGCCAGGGTAGCCATCATTGTCGATGATTTCGGCAATGACATGCGTGGTACGGAGGAAATGTTCAAATTGCCGGTTAAGATCACAGTTGCCGTAATGCCGTTTCTATCGACTACAGAGAAGGATGCACGGCGCGCACATGAGCTGGGCTTCGATGTGCTGGTGCATTTGCCGATGGAACCGAAGCAAGGCAAACCCGAGTGGCTGGGTCCGGGTGCGGTTCTGACCCGGATGAGCGATGCCGAGGTACGCAAGCAGGTCGAGGCTGCACTGGACAATGTTCCTTTTGCCGTGGGAATCAACAATCACATGGGCTCCAAGGTGACCGGTGATGAGCGGGTGATGGGCATTGTGCTGGCGGTATGCAAGGAACGCGGATTATTTTTTGTGGACAGCCATACGAATTACCGTTCGGTAGCCGGCAGAATGGCCCGGGAGATCGGATTGCCGCCCGTGGAGAATCATATCTTTCTGGACGATGTTCATACGGCAAGCCATGTCGTGAAACAAATGCGGCTGGTGCAGGAAAGGGCTCTGAACCAGAACTATTGTATAACGATCGGCCATGTTGGCATCCAGGGCAAAGAGACCGCTGCGGGCATCCGCAGCGGCATTGGCGAAATAAAGGACAGTGTCGAGTTTGTAGGCATTTCCGAACTGGTCCGGGACGAATGGCAATGGAACTCGAAGCCTACACTTCCATAAGATACCCGGCAATACCGTTAGCAATCGCTTCAGCAATTTCCTCTTGGCCCTGCGGACTGCAAAGCTTCTCGCGGTCGGTCGGGCTGCTCACAAATCCCGCCTCAACGATCACTGTTGTGGCGGTTATTTTATTGAGCAGATAAAACGGCTTGCCTTGCCTCGGGGTTTCTTTCACATCATAGAGATGGTTGAGCTGGTCCTGTATCGATCTCGCCAGCAGGAAGCTGCGGCCCTCCTTACGGTACAGCACTAGTGGCCCGTGTTTGGAAGGGGAAGCGGCCCAGTTAATATGAACGCTAACCACCACATTTGCCGGAAGCGTCTCGGCCAGCTCCTTGCGCTGGGCAAGGTCCCGCAAATGGCGGGAGGAGCTACGCAGCCAGCGGTTCTCATCGCTGGGGGCATAGTCGCCGGTCCGGTTAAGGATCGCATCAAAGCCGTCACTGCGCAGCAGCAGGAACAGCCGGCGGGAGATGGCGAGCGTGATATCCTTTTCAAGGATAGTGCCATATGATGTCCCCCCGTCAATTCCCCCATGCCCGGCATCAATCAGAATGATCCGCTGATCGTGGCCGAGCATATGCTGGCGCTCTTCTTTCGCCCCGGCTCCTGAAGGCACCGGAGACGCCTGCACAATTCCTGCATTTCTCAGGGGAAGCATAAGCAGCAGGGCGGATGACACGATAACGAACAGCCGGCGCAGTGTCCCGCTTCCCCGGGTGGTTTGGTTTCTGGTTTGGTTCAGGTAGTTCAAGTAGTTCAAGTGGATGACCTCCTTGTGCGGTAATGATCTTTTGACCGGACTGGATACTTTGTTAGATTGTGCTGGAACAGGCAAAGCTATACGAAAAGCAGTATCACGGTTTAGATATAGCTGTTCTAGAGCACACTAGGAACATGGATATCCAGACAGACAGAAGTCAAAGGTGAGTGCCCAAATTCAGCATTCAGTTTCAGGAGGTGGCGAAATGGCTTCCAGCGGTGATGAACTGGTGAAGTATATTACGGAAAAGGTAGTCGTTTATATCGAAGATCCGCGTGCCAGCCGGGCGCGGCGAAAGGCCGAGAAAGAGCCGTGGGCAGAGAAATGGTTTGGCATGCTGCCGCTGGGATGGTCGATCTGGCGGAGCAAATGGAGCCGGAACGACAAGAAATGATCCGGGTGCAAGTAGTACCGGCAAATCGCATGTACAGCTTGAACTGAAAACAACCTTCCAATATGCCCTATATATGGCACTGTGGAAGGTTGTTTTGTTGCATACTAGCAGGAAAGACGTTGTACTAACAAAGGGTAAGCTTAACGTTTTGAAGTTGTAAGCGCACCGATCACTGTTTTGCCGGCTAGAGGCAGCTGGTGCAGGGTACCGCTTTGTTGAAGCGCTGAGAGAGGAAGGTAACGTTTGCCTTTCGGACCCGCAGCGGCATATACGATGGCCGGACTGCTGCCGCTTGTCTTCCCGCTGGAACCGGCAGGCAGCCAGCTCTGATACCCCGTAATCATAAACGGCGCTCCGGTCGTATCGTTCCTGCCAGCAGACTGAAAGACGAGACTGCCGCTTTGATTCAGCAGAACAGTGAAGTTTTCTGCGCTGTCCAGCTTCAGCTTGGGGCTGGTCAGCCACTGCAAATCAGCGTATGGATCATCCAGACCTTCACTCCGGTAGGTCTGCAGGGGAGACCAGTCCGAGTCCAGCCCGGAGATTGTATTGACTCCATCTAACTGTACCTTCAGGACCTCCTCTGCTTTGTCTGATCTCCACGGCAGAACTTGCGGTACCGAAGCATTGATATATATATCCGTATGGTCGAGCGTTAATTTCCACACCGGGAGCAAAGAGGCGTAAAGAGCCGTCAGTTCAAGCTTTCCTGAATAATCTGAAGAGATGAGTTCCTCCTGCACCAGAAACTGGCGCAGATCAGTCAAGCTGTAAGGCAGCCCGGAGGTTCCGGTTCCGTATTCGCTAAGCATATAACCGCCTTGTTCTGTAGCCGAGACAATCAGGTATCCGATGCGCTGCTCGCCGTCCATGATATTAACAAGCCAGCTATGCGTGCCCGGTCCCAGCGGATAATAGTCGGTACGGGCTTCTTTCCAGCTTGTGAAGGGAGCATCGGCGGACAGCTTGCGGATGGTCAGCTTGGTGAAGTCCTGCAGCGATTCCGTTGATGGTTGCGTCTTGATTGCAAGTGAGGCCAGCGCATCATGGGAGACTGCTTGTGTGACAGTGACGCGGGTGTCCTTAGCGGCATAAACAGCCGGAAAGGCAGAGCTTGCCGACAGCCCGATTGTGCAGAGGCACAGAATGAGGAGGAAGCGGCCGCGACGACCAGGCACGGCCTTCCGCCTTGATTTTATAGTCATGTCGTCGTTCACCTTTCTTGGTCCAAATCAAATCATATTCATGGAACGGGTATAAATTAATTGTAGCGGACAAGCTCTAAAAAGGGTGTTGCATGCTGTCGCGCCGGGTTGCGGGAATTCCGCTGTTTTTTTGCCTGCTTTTAGCGAGCAGGGTCGCATTCTATGTGCTGCGCAGATGGAACAGGCCGTAAGTTACGGCAGAAACTGCAACCTGCAGCTCGTATTGCCAGGAGGTCTCCTTCCGGCGGCGGTTGTATTGCTCCTGGATCGCCAGCCGCTTCTCTTCGTCCTGCTCTTTGAGCAGCTCCTCATAATAAATGTCTACGATACTCAGCTCAAGCCGCAGCCTTTCCCTGGCTTCCTCCGCCCAGCTGTAGTCCAGTTTCGCAAGCTGTGAAGTCAAATAAGCCTCCAGCCGGTCGGCCCCGGCGGTAATTGTAAGCTCCGAGGGCTGGATGTGAATATTCTCCGGCAAGCGTGGAGTTAATTCCCGTGAATTCAGCTTCGTGCCAAAGTCGGCGGCAATGACCCCGCTGGTTAAGGAAATTCCGATAAAATGCAGCTCTTCCCGCTTCAGATCGCAAGTCATCTCTACTTTGTAACAGACGCCTAGCCACGGTTCATAGGCCGCAGAGAACAGCGTCATCCGCTGCCTGCTTCCCGGGTCCTCGAACAGCTGCAGACATTTGCCCTCATCACGCGCGGCGGCCCAGATCTGCTTCAGCCGCTTGCTGCCGTATATTATATCCTCGCGGCGGATCATGCCCGGTCCGATCCGCGGCAGTACCGGCACAACGCCGAAGTAGCGGGCGAGAATGCCGTCCTGCGGATCTGCTTCAGGGGAAGCCGCCCCTGCGGATGGCGGCTGCCCGAAACCGGCCGCCGGGCTGTCCGCGCCGGCTTCCATCTCTGCCGCGCCAAGGGTGCCGCCTGCGCCCGGCAGAAGCCCGGCCGCAGGGCGGCTTGCCGCGCCCCGCTGTGCCCGGGGCGGAGGAGCGGCCTGCGCGGCCAAGCTGTCGTACTTCTCCGGGTCGAAGACGAAGGTGAACGACAGCGTCTCCGGATCGACGCCGGTGCGTTCCACGAACCCCCAATAATAAGGCCGGTCGGTGAGCATCCGGTCGGCGCGCGGCGAGAGCTTCACTGTCACATGCAGCGGAGATACCTCAAGGATCGAGCACTCCGTTGCTTCCAGATAATCCATGACGTGCTTGCGGACTTGCTGCGGAGAAAGGGTCATCAGGTGGCCTCGCTTTCATTCTGTATGCCTTGGGTCAGCTCGCTGATGGATTCGCCGATGACGTCAAGTCCGCTGCGCAGCTCCTCGTCGCTGCGGGCTTCAAGCATGATTTTATAAAGGCTTTTCTCCAGCGATTCCTTTTTCTCGAAACGTTCCAGGATCACATCCAAACCGCCGATGACCATCTCGAACATGTTGATTTTCTCATGCAGCAGATGCAGGATATGCTCTTCGATGGTGCCTTCTGTGGAGAGGTTGTAGATGACCACGTCGTTCTCCTGGCCCAGACGGTGGACCCGGCCGATCCGCTGCTCGACCCGCATTGGGTTCCACGGCAGATCGAAATTGATCATATGGTGGCAGAACTGCAGATTGATGCCCTCGCCGCCGGCTTCCGTAGCAATCATCACCTGGGCCCGTCCACGGAAAAGATCCATCATCCAGTCCTTCTTGCCGCGGTTCATCCCGCCGGAGTATGACACACACTGCAGCCCATGTTCACGGAAGTACTGCAGCAGATATTCCTGTGTGGCGCGGTATTCAGTGAAGACGATAACCTTTTCATTCATTTCACGGATTAGCTCCATCGTTTTCTCCGCTTTGGTATTCGTCTTGACGGTGCGGATGCTCTGCAGCAGCTCCATCATCCGCTCCCGCTTCGGAGAATCGGCTGGCAGCTTTTTGATCAGGTTCACCAGGGTGATGAATACAGCATCACGGCTGCTGCATACCTCACGCTGAAGCGTAACCAGAGAGAGCATACTGCTGAGATTGCCGCCTGCTTCCTGATATTGGTCTTTGACAAAGGCGGTAACGCCGTCATATAATACCTTCTCTTCCGGTGAGAGCGTGAGCGGAATATTGCGGACCTTGCGCTTGGTGAAGTTCACCGGGCCCTCGCCGCGGCGGTTGCGGATCATGACTTTGGACAGCTCGCCCCTCAGCTGGACTTCATTCTTCGGCTGGCGTTTGTCCACGACGAAATTAGCGGCAAAATCCCCCTGATTGCCAAGCTGCCCCGGCTTCAGCAGGGTGATCAGGTTGAACAGCTCGCCGAGGTCATTCTGTACAGGAGTGGCGGTGAGCAGCAGGCAGTACTTTTTGCGCAGCTGCTGAACGAACTGGTAGTTGGTGGACTTCTTGTTCTTCAGCTTATGGGCCTCGTCGATAATCAGCATGTCGTATTCGCTGCCGAGTAGCAGTTCTTTATGCGGATCACGTTTGGCGGTGTCCATGGAGGCGACCACAATGTCATTTCCCCAGGAATAGGACTTCTTCTGTGCTACGGCAGTAATGCCGAATTTGGCGTTCAGCTCGCGTACCCACTGCAGGACGAGCGAGGCGGGAACCAGAATCAGTACTTTGCTTACCAGTCCGCGTACCAAATATTCCTTAAGCACGAGACCGGCTTCGATCGTTTTGCCGAGTCCGACTTCGTCGGCGAGAATCGCCCGGCCCGACATTTCAAAGAGTACCTTATGAGCGGTATCAAGCTGGTGGGGAAGCGGAGACAGTCCTGACAAATGCTTCAGGCATTGCAGCTCGTCGAAGCTGGTGACAAGGCCCGATTCTTCACCCTGCACAGCAAGCCGGGATAACCTCAGGTCTCCCCAAGGCCCGCCTTTCTCCAGTCTCGACTCCAGATCATGCAGCCAGTTTCGCTCAAAGGATAGGGGAACAGGCAGCAGCGGTACGGGTGTATTGACCTCTTGCGTCAGGGAATTGCGGGATAATTGCGTCATGTTGCAGCCTCCTCCGGCGCTGTATCATATCGAACTAGCGTAGAAGTAGTATGCGCGTAAAAGAGAGAATTCATAACCTGATATGGATTGCGAAAGAGTTGTGCATATTAAAGATTCACTCACCCGCAGATGAAACTTTTAGTTTCTGATTTTATAAAAAAACGAGCAAGAGTGAGAAAAGGCGTCATGAATGCCGATTTTTCGCCACGGGGCTTCTTATATCGAAAAAGACCTCCGATACAATATGTGGTATAGTTTAAAAGCTGACGCACACAATATATTGTTACAAATGCTTGAAATATTGATTTATCAGAGCATTTGACGGTTATTTGTTATTGACAAGAGGAACTTCCTTTGCACAAGCAGGGCAGCTGGAAGTTTTTGTTGTGGGTCACAAAACGTAAGCCCACATCATGGAACGGAAGATTTACATATCATACATCCGGGAGGTTTTTCTATTGAGTACAGTGAAACGCAAGCAGCGCCTTGAGGGCCTTAGCGAGAAAATATTTTTGGACCGGTATGCGTGGAAGGATGCGGACAGCAATAATGCCAAAGTAGGCGATGTTGTTCTCGTCCTGACCAAAGACGATCCCAAATTCCCTACCAAGGAAGTTGGCGAAATTGTGGAGCGCAGCGGACGGATTGTTACCGTGAAGACACGCAGTGGTGAACTGGTGAAATCGGATGTAGAAAAGCTTACGCTTAATATAGAGAAAACTCCGGAGGAAATGTGGGACCGGCTCGCAGCCGCCATGGCTTCGGTAGAGAAAACGCCTGAGCTTCAGGAAGAATGGACAGGCAAGTTCCGCTCCATTCTCGATGACTGGAAGCTTGTACCGGGCGGCCGGATCGCCGCAGGTGCCGGTGCCAGTGAAGAGCTGACGCTGTTCAACTGTTATGTAGTACCTTCGCCTAAAGACAGCCGTGGCGGAATTATGCAGACACTGTCGGAAATGACCGAGATTATGGCCCGTGGCGGCGGCGTGGGGATTAACCTTTCTTCGCTGCGTCCCCGCCGTGCCATCGTTAGAGGTGTGAACGGATCATCCAGCGGTTCTGTCTCCTGGGGCGGGCTGTTCAGCTATACGACCGGACTGATTGAGCAGGGCGGCAGCCGCCGTGGTGCGCTGATGCTGATGATCAATGACTGGCACCCGGATGTGGTTGATTTCATTACTGTAAAGCAAACTATGGGTCAAGTGACCAATGCCAACCTTTCAGTATGCGTCAGCAACGCTTTTATGAAAGCTGTTAAAGAGGATCTCGACTGGGAGCTCGTATTCCCGGATACGACTGACCCTGATTATGATACGATTTGGGACGGAGACCTTGATAAATGGAAAGCGGACGGCCGCCGGGTCATTCCTTACCGTACAGTTAAAGCACGCGATGTGTGGCATACGATTATTGAATCAGCCTGGAAATCGGCAGAGCCGGGCGTCGTATTCATGGAATACTACAACCAAATGTCCAACAGCTGGTATTTTAATCCGATTATCTGCACCAATCCGTGCGGTGAGCAAGGACTTCCGGGCTGGGGCGTCTGCAACCTGTCCGCCGTCAACCTTTCGAAGTTCTACGATGCGGAGAATCATGATGTGGACTGGGCCGATCTGGCGACGACTACCCGTTATTCTGTTCGTTTCCTGGACAATGTCATTGACAAGACGCCGTATCATTTCCCGGAAAATGAAGCCAACCAGAAGTTGGAACGCCGCGTAGGCCTCGGAACTATGGGTCTGGCTGAGCTGATGATCAAACTGAACATCCGCTACGGCAGTCCGGAATCGCTGGAGTTTCTGGACAAGCTATACGGCTTTATGGCCCGCGAAGCGTACCTGGCCTCAGCGGAAATTGCCGGCGAGAAGGGTTCGTTCCAGGCGTTCGATACCGACAAATATCTGCAGAGCGGATTTATGAAAAACATCACCGAAGTTTATCCGGAGGTGGGTGAATCCATCCGCAAGCACGGCATGCGCAACGTTACCGTTATTACCCAGGCGCCTACAGGCAGCACCGGTACAATGGTAGGAACTTCGACTGGTATTGAGCCTTATTTTGCCTTCAAATATTTCCGTCAAAGCCGTCTCGGCTACGACGAGCAGTTCGTGCCGATTGCACAGGAATGGCTGGAAGCCCATCCGGGTGAAGAGCTGCCTGATTATTTCGTAACTTCGATGGATTTGTCGGCTAAAGATCACATCCGTGCTCAGGCTGCCATTCAGCGCTGGGTGGACAGCTCGATCTCCAAGACCGCCAACTGCCCGTCAGACTTCACCGTTGAAGAAACTGCCGAGCTGTACGAAATGGCCTTCGATCTGGGCTGCAAAGGTGTAACTATCTACCGCGACGGCAGCCGCGATGTGCAAGTGCTGGAAACCACGAAGAAGGAAGACAAGAAAGAGGCTCCGGCAGCGGAAACGGCTGCACCGGAGGCAGTAGAAGCTGCACCGGCCAGCGCGGTTGTGGCAGCAAGCCCTGCGCCACAGGCCAATGCCAATGTTGTCGACAAGCAGTACAAGAAACGCCCGCAGGTGCTGCGCGGCGCAACCTATAAGATCAACACGCCATTCGGCATGGCGTATATCACTATCAACGACCTGGATGGCATTCCGGCAGAAATCTTCCTGAATGTCGGCAAAGCAGGCTCCGACGTCTTCGCCATGGCGGAAGCGTTGGGCCGTGTCTGCTCGCTGTTCCTCCGTTACGGCGACCACGGCGAGAAGGTAGAGCTGCTGATTAAGCATCTCAAGGGCATCGGCGGCTCCGGCGCCATCGGCTTCGGCGCGAACCGCGTCGAGTCCATCGCCGACGCGGTAGCGAAGGCACTGGAAACGCATGTGCTGAACAACGCACATGACGACCATGTGCCCGCTCCGATCGCGGCAACGCTGGAGCTGGAGGATTTCAACGAAGTGCTGAACGCCGAGCTGAAATCGAGCGTACCATCTGCGGCAGTAGCGGACGACGGCCACGGCGGCCATGCCGCACACAGCCATGGGGCGGTCTCCCGCGACCTCTGCCCATCCTGCGGCAGCGCCTCGCTGGTTAACATTGAAGGATGTAAGACCTGCAGCAACTGCGGGTATAGCCGGTGCGGGTAAGAAGTAGGGTTACAAGAAACCTAGAACGATTGTTGTGATGGATCATAAAAGCTCAAAAAACTCCACGACTCATGCGAAAAGTGAATAAAAATTAACTCCCCTGCCTACAGAAACTAATATTCTGTAGGCTTTTTATTCAGATTCCCTATTTATGATAAAGCGAAAACCAACATCTTGCGAATTGGATATCTAATAGAAATAAGTGTTAAAGGAAAATAAAGTTCTAGATTGAAAAGAACTCACGATACTTCATTAAGCTACCCTGAATATCATTAACGCTGGACACTCAAAAATAGCAATATGAAACTAAGCGCGGCTGACTTGTTTTTTTAAAAGCTGAGCCTTCATTTTGTATGAGGTGGATGGATGTTATGAAGCAGAGGGGTTGGATATTGTAACGGTAAAGCCTAGCTTTTCAAGCCTACGCACAGATTGTTTGACGATCATCTCTTGCTGCCTCGCCTCAAAATAATGGACCCCCAATCACGGTAATCTTCACCGCGAGTTAATAGATAATAAGCGACCTTGCGCGCTGCAATGCGTCGGTACTGTGCACCGAGATAGTTGTTCGATCCTCGTATGGAGTTAGGGTCAAAGCCTATTGTATTGGAATTATCCAAGGCTTTACTTACTTAATATCTTATAAGAAATTCTTGAAATTACAGAAATTTATCCAATAGGGGGATGCTATTATACAAATACAAATAAAGACGAGGTGATGATATGCAAGCGAAATTGGCAGCGGACGCCATTCCCCTCCCCAAAAAGCGGAATTCATGGATAAGAACGATAAAAAAGTATAAAGTGATGTACGCTCTCTTGTTCCCGGCATTAGTTTACTTTGCCGTATTCAAATACATTCCTATGGCGGGAATCATTATTGCCTTTAAAAACTATAACCTAGCTTTGGGACTATGGGATAGCCCATGGGTGGGATTTAAAAATTTTACAGATTTTATGAACGGCGTTTATTTCTGGGACATCATGAGAAATACGATTATCATATCACTGTATAAGCTATTGTTCGGTTTCTCAGCTCCTATCATACTTGCTTTGCTGCTCAATGAAGTTTATACCCAATGGTTTAAGAAAATCGTACAAACGATCACTTATTTGCCCCATTTTCTATCATGGGTCATTGTTTATGGAATGATGGTAGCATTATTAGCCCCAGGGGATGGTCTTTTTAACATGATTTTGAAGGAATTTGGTGTTGAACCCATCTCATTTCTAACGGAACCTGCCTGGGGCAGACTGCTGATCATTTTATCTGAAATATGGAAGGATATTGGATGGGGAGCTATATTGTACCTTGCAGCATTAGCTGGAATCGATCCAAGTTTATATGAAGCGGCCCGGATTGATGGCGCTTCCAAATGGAGACAGCTATGGCATGTAACACTTCCCGGCATTCGAGGAGTTATGATTCTGATGCTGATCCTTAAATTAAGCCATATTCTGGATGCTGGTTTTGACCAAATATTTATGTTTGCCAACAGCTTTAATCAGGAGAAGATCGACATTATCGACACATGGGTATACCGTGAAGGGTTGGAGCGTCTTAAGATTGGCCTGGCTACTGCAGTGGGATTGTTTAAAGCGGTCATCGGATTTGTTTTAGTGTTGGCAGCGAATAAGCTCGCCAAAAAATTCGATGGGCAAATTTGGTGAGGTGGTTATCAAAATGATCAATTTGACAATCGGGGAAAAAGTCTGGCAAGCAGTCGTTTATTCTATTCTTATTTTGTTATCCCTACTTTGCTTACTACCCTTTCTATATGTGGTTGCTGTTTCAGTGACGCCAGAATCGGAAGTGTTAAGAAGAGGAATTGTTATTATACCAGAATCCTTTACCTTTCTAGCCTATAAAGAAGTATTCATTTCTCATGGTATCGGGCAGGCGTATAAAATTACATTGTTTCGAACGATTGTAGGCACTGTGCTTAATGTGTTTTTCACGGTAATAGCGGCTTATCCGTTATCCAAAAAATATTTGCCGGGGCGAAGCCCATTTTTACTATTCATCGTCTTTACCATGATGTTTGGGGGAGGATTAATTCCGACTTATTTATTAATCCGCTCTCTGGGATTGCTAAACAGTCCATGGGTATTGATTATCCCACATCTCATTAGTGCATTTAATCTGGTGATCATTAAAGGCTTTTTCGAGCAATTGCCCGCTGAAATCGAGGAATCAGCGAGGGTAGACGGTGCAAGTGAACTTCAGTCGTTATGGCGGATCATTTTACCCCTGTCCTTGCCCGTCCTTTCCACAATTTCCTTATTTTACGCAGTCGGGCATTGGAACAGTTATTTCGATGCTATTGTTTATATCAATGATTCCAACTTAATGCCGCTTCAAGTTATCTTGCGCAACATCCTGCTTAACGTCGCAACACAAAGTGCTGATTCGCTTGCCAATTCTGGAGCTGTTAGTACGTTCGCTGTGCAAATGGCTGCAGTTGTCGTGACTACGGTTCCGATTTTGATCGTTTATCCATTTATGCAAAAGCATTTTACCAAAGGTGTGCTCTTGGGATCGGTTAAGGGTTAAAAAGCATTCCAACCTGAGTTGTTACGGGGAAACCGTGATAATATAGAAGCAAAGGAGAGGTCATTATGCAACGTAAAGCGATAACATTTGCTATTCTGACAGCAATAGTGAGTGTGGGAACGGTATTGTCAGGATGTGGCGAACAAAAAGAAGTTAAATCGACAGCTTCGAGTAATTCGCAAGGCGAGCCTAATCAGTTTGAAACCAAATTGAAAATCTCGATGTTTAACCAAGGTACTTTCAACGCTGCTGCGCCGATTCCTCCCCGTGAAGAAGATATCCAACGCCAAATGTTGGAGAAAGCAGTGAATATCGACTTGGAAATGATGATTCCTCAATCAGGGCAAGCAACGACTAAATTAAATACGCTCATTGCCGGCGGAGATATTCCAGATTTGATCTTCTTGAAGAGCCGGGCTGATTTGGCGCAATATTATGACCAAGGCGTTCTTGCGGATTTGACACCGTATCTGGATCAATTTCCTGAATTACAGAAACGTTTTAGCAACGACTCCTGGGAGGCGATGTCCTATCAAGGAAAAACCATTGGAGTTCCAGGTTATGATAATGTAAACGGTATCAGTCGAAGCTTCTTCATCCGCAATGATTGGCTGAAAAAGCTGAATATGGAAGTGCCAACGACACCTGACGAGCTATTCGAAGTTATGAAAGCCTTTACAGAGAAAGACCCGGACGGTAACGGCAAAAACGATACGTACGGATTCATAGGCGGTATGAATAAAGAAGGCAATCTGCAAACCTACGGCTTCGATAGTTTGATGTGGATGTTTGGCGTCAATCCTCCCTCAGCCATTGATGTGAAAGACAATAAACCGGTGTTCCTGTTCACCGATCCAAAAATGAAAGAAGCGCTCACTTATATCAATAAAATGATGGAAGCCAAAGTTGTAGATCCAGACTGGGTGACGATGAATACTCCCGATTTGTTGGACCAAAAGTTATTTAAGGGTAAAGTTGGCTTCATGATAAGAGATGCCCGCAGGCTGGAACCAGATTATCAGCAGAAAATGAAAGAAATCAGTGGAGAGGTGCCGGAATGGATCGTTATTCCTCCAATGATAGGTCCTTATGGTGATCAAATTGTAGAGAGAAAATCGTTCCAAGGCAATTCATGGGCCATATCCAAGAAAGCGGATAAGGACAAAATCATTCGTATCTTGTCCATGCTGAATTATCTCTTTTCGGACAAAGAAGCCTATCCGAATTTTGCATACGGAATTAAAGGGATTCATTGGGATTTGGTTGACGGCAAGATCAAAAATAAAACCTCCGAATTATCGAAGGAAATGAAAGATAAGTACCTATGGGTCGATCATTATAGAATGCCGCGTCGTGGTGATGATGCTGAGTACTTCAGCTTCCAGAATCCTAAGACGGCAGAAGCTTTTAAGAACAATCAGAAATACGTTACGGCTACTTTGCCCGGTAATTTATTGACTGAAGACCCGAGCGATTCATTGGCAGCTGACCGCCAACGTTACATTAATGAAAGCTTGGTCAAATTTATGACTGGCAAAGAACCTCTTTCCAACTGGGAGAATTTCCTCAATACACTGGAAACCAAGTTTGACATGCAGAGATATAAGGAGTCAGTAATCAAACAATTTAAAGAAGCAGGCTTAATCAAGTAAATCAAGTAGAAACGGCTTCGCCGTCCTTTTAAAGGACGGTACCGTTTCAGCGAGAAAGATAAGGAACATTTATGCGTGAAGCATATAAATTCTTATCTTTTAAACGAAGAGAGTGGCTGTAAATAGCCCCTCTCTTTATTGTCATATGTTAGTATTTGTTTAATACAGAATTTAAAAGGAAGATGATCGATGCGAAGAAGAATCAGCTTGCCTTTAAAATTATTTTTTATCGTGTTTGCATTTGTATTAAGCTGCATAATCTTGATAAGCCAATTGTCTTATCGCTATGTCCAAAAGGAAATAAGAACCACTGACATTTATTACACTAACCAAATACTTGACAAGATAGACCAGTATTTCACAGTTAATTTTTCCTCCTTCCAGACGATCCTGTTCTCGGTCGAGTCATCGGTGAAAGCCAACATTGACAATACGGACGTGATTAAAAAGCAATTAAGAGAGCTGTATGAACTCAACAGTAATTACGTCAGTAATATTTATTTGATCAAAAGCGATTTATCCATTCTAGGCGGAAGTACACCTACCCGAATATTCGATGAACCTTTATCTGAAAGAGAACCTTTGTTTGATGCAGCTGACAAGAACAGAAGGACTACATTTGTCAGTGATCCTTACAAATCTAAATATTCCGGCTGGACAGTTACGATGGTTCGATATCTGAACGGCGCTCCGTTTCCTATGGCCATTGCGGTAGATTTGGATCTAAATGCCATTGAAGAAACCTTGTTCAAGATTAATAAAAAAGAACAAATGAATTTGGCTCTAATCACCGCATCGGGAAAAATCATTGCCGGATTTTCGGAAAATAAAGGACCACTGAATATTCAAGATCATACTTTTTCAATCGGGGAAACGTCAGCGGAACAACTTCTGGATACTACAGAAACAAGCCTTCAACTGCATACTAAGGATGGTATTCCGGTCTCCCTTCTGAAAAAACCGACTGAGAAATTCAACTGGACCATCATCTCGATCAACGATGAATCACGCTTGAAAGCTGCTTTGTCCAGATTGGAAACCTATTATATCGGGCTTCTAGCTGCAGGTTTTCTCTTAAGCCTGTTCATTTCCTTTTTTATTGCCAAATATATAAGGACCCCACTCTATGCGCTAAAAACAAAAATGAAGCGGGTGGAGCAAGGCCTCCTAACAACTACTATATCAATTAACCGAAACGATGAGTTTGGAGATCTCTCCCTTGCATTCGATCGTATGCTGCAGCAAATTGTGGAACTGATTCGGGGAGCGGAGCTTCATAATGAACTTGAGCGGAAGCTTGAAATTCAAGTGCTGCAGTCTCAAATAAACCCTCATTTTCTGTATAACACGCTTGGTTCTATCAGCAATGTCATACGACTCGGACAAATAGAGAAAGTAGATGTGGTGATCGAGTCTCTCATTTCAATATTGGAATATGGGATAGCCGAAGCTTCGGAAGAAGTTTCACTACGTCAGGAATTGCAAAATGTATCGGACTATATCGCGATCCAGAATATCCGCTATAACAGGAACTTCCACTTGATTGAAAATATCGAAGCAGGGTTAATAGATTTTCCAGTTTTTCGAATGCTGCTGCAGCCCCTTGTGGAGAATAGCATCTTCCATGGTTATAACGGAGGGGGGATCGAAGGCCCAATTACTATTCATGCGTGCAGGGAGGGCGGCACCGTCATAATAGAAGTAGTTGATCAAGGCGAGGGTATTCCAACTGATAAAATAAAGCATATTTTAATTTCAGAACCAAGTGATGTGGAAGTGAAAAGGAAAAGAATCGGGTTAAATAATATTCATGGCCGAATCAGACTTCACTACGGAGAACAGTTTGGGCTCCAAATCATAAGCATACCTAAGGAAATAACCCGGGTTCGCGCCTTATTCCCAGCAGGCTTATTTAAAGGAGATGCATGATGGTGAGAGACTACACCTGCTTTATTGTTGACGATGAAGATCTAATCATTCAGAGATTGGAATTGTTTTTTAACGGGCTCTCCCATAGGGAAAGGCGATTTCACTTAGTGGGAAAAGCGAATAATGGGCTGAAGGGGATAGAGGAGATCGTAAAGCTTAAGCCGGATATCGTGATATCTGATATCGTTATGCCGCGAATGGATGGAATTTCCATGATTGAGCAGCTAAAACCAAAACTTCCCCATACCCAATACATTCTTTTAACCGCCTATTCATCTTTTGAATACGCCCAGAGAGCTATTCAAGCGAACGTATTGGAGTACATCGTTAAGGTTCCGCTTAGGGACGCGGATTTGGATCGAGCTTTAGGTAAGGCAGCCGGGATTTTAAATGAGGTTAAGAAAAGAGAAGTGGAATTTCAATCGTTAAACATATCCGTGCTTGAAAATAAATATAGAGTCCGCAAGCAATTTTTTAACGAGCTTATCAGAGGCGAAATTCCTTCTCATCGGGCATCGGATTTTGCCAATCGCATGCAGTTCCATTTCTTTCAAGGCAACTATTGCTGCTTCATTGTTGAAATGAATATGTATGAAAGTTTCCGAAACGAATATTCAGCGTCTGATCAAAACATCTTGAAATATGCGATTACGAATATAATCGAAGAAACTGTGGTGAATGGTGGCAGAGGTGTAGCTGCGGATCTATCCGATAATCGTTTTATTGGCTTTCTTTCCTGGGAAAATAATCGCAGCGATATGGACACAGAATATGCTTGCCATTCATTGGGTAGTCAAATCGTCTCCCATTTGCATCAATATTTGAATCAAAGGGTATCTGTCGCTTTTGGAGGTCCGCACCGAGGCTGGGAATCCATCAAACAAGCTTACACGGAAGCACAAAATGTGAGTGATGATTTCTATTATCATACAGAGAAAGTAGTAAAAACACCTATGCATCGCTTCCATTACCATAATGATAGAAAAGAAGAATTTCAGCAGAAACTGGCTGAATTTCTTGCTGGGGTGAAAAGAAAGGTTTCCAAGGAAGAGCTGGAGAAAGCATTTGCTGATCTGAACCAATTTGTTACGGACCATAAAATCCATAAGTCCATCATGGCGCCTATGCTACGAGACTTGTACAGAGACATTACTGTGAAATTTAAATCGGGGAACAAGTTGACGACGGAAGTAGCGGAGTTTCCCATAGAATTTATGGCTTTTCAGGAGCAGCTTGCCTATATTGGCGATTTCACCTTCGAATATGTACACGCAGGCCAACTTTTACATCGTGTAGAAATTATGAGTGCTATACGGTTTATAGAGAAAAACCTGACACAGAGATTAACGCTCGAGGCGATTGCCGAGGAAGTGAATTTAGCTCCATCGTATTTTAGCAGTTTATTCAAAAAAACAATGAACGAGGGCGTTATCAGCTACATCAATCGTAAAAAAATTCAATTAGCTCTCGAGCTATTAAATGTTCAGGATTATTCTTTATTGGAATTGTGCGAGGAAGTAGGAATTGTGAATGAAGGTTATTTTTGCAAATTATTTAAAGAATATACAGGTGATACTCCTAAGCAATATCGGATAAAAATGACACGGTATGAATCCAAATAACGTTGCAAAAAAATGTATAATTTTTTCGCGAAATCATGTAAAAAAAAGGGCTTCAAAAGGCTTAACATGATAGAAGGATCTAATCATGGAGGGTATCAAAATGGAGCTTATTAAAGCAGATGTAACCGTCGTAGGCGGAGGTATTGCCGGGATATGCGCTGCCATTGCTGCCGCACGCCAAGGGCTGCAGGTTTCACTTATTAATGATCGACCGGTTCTTGGGGGAAATGCGAGCAGCGAGGTCAGGGTTCATATCAACGGGTCGGCATATCTCGGAAACAGTCCATCCTATTATGCACGCGAGGGCGGATTGGTGGAAGAACTCAAATTGAAGATTTTTCACTATAATCCGTTATACAACAAGAAGCTTATGCTTACGCTTTCGGATACGGTCTTATTGGATATGGTCTATGGTGAGGCAAACATTTCTCTATTTCTGAATACATGCGTGCACGAAACGGGCATGGAGAACGGCAGAATTAAATGGGTGGAGGGCCTTCAATTAGCTTCCGAAAGAAAATTCCGTTTTGAAAGCCGAACCTATATCGATTGCTCCGGAGATGGAATTGTCGGATATCAGGCAGGGGCTCTCTTCCGATGGGGGAGAGAGGCGAAGCATGAATACAAGGAAGAATTGGCTCCTGAATTGGCGGACCATTACACCATGGGCGATACGATTCTGTTTCAAGCCCGTGACGTAGAATATTCCGTTCCATACCAAAGACCTGGCTTTGCGTATGATATTACGAAGTTGGCCTTTTTCGATAGTATCAGAAAAGGCTTAAACCATCGGGCTTTTCCAAGAAAAATCAACGGGCTTGGCGGATTGTGGTGGTTGGAATACGGCGGACATATGGATATTATCAAGAATAATGAAGACATCGCATTGGAGCTGCGAAAATTGGTGTACGGGATTTGGGATTATATCAAAAATAGCGGCGAATTTGATGATGTGGACAATCTCATCTTGGATTATGTATGCCCGATTCCAGGAAAGCGGGAGTCGAGGCGGTTTATTGGGGATCACATGTTGTCTCAGAACGATCTTACAGCAAAGCCGCATTTCGAAGATGCTGTATCCGTCGGTGGATGGTATATGGATCTACATGCTAATAAGGGCATCTACGATGAGGGGCCGGCTACAGCTTGGAATTTCGTGCCTGGATTGTACAATATCCCTTTCCGCAGTTTATATTCACGAAATATTCCTAATCTCATGTTCGCTGGTCGCAATATAAGTGCTACCCATGTGGCTTTCGGATCTACAAGGGTAATGGCAACCTGCGGTTGTATGGGGCAGGCGGTTGGAACGGCTGCTTCGTTATGCTTGAAATATGAGATAGACCCCGCGGCCATAGTCGAATCTCATATGGGGGAGCTGCAGGCGCTGCTGCTTCGAGACGGGCAAACGATTGTAGGGCTTCAAGAGGAATTGGATCCTTACTTCGCTGACGGTTTAACTATTCGTGCTTCGTCTCAGCGCTGCTATGACAATCTTCATCCATCCGAAGTGATTTCCTTGGAGAAAGGGTTATGTTTGGTCTTGCCGATTCAGACATCCGTGGCTGAAAGCGTACGGATCAAAATTAAAAATAGGTCCGAGCATTCGGAAACACTGCATGTGAAGCTGTTTGGCGGGGAACGGAAGGAAAATTATATTCCCACCAGCGAGTTGAAAGACTACCGCATGGTTATTGCAGCCGGTAATGACGACTGGATTACGCTAGACTTGAGCTGCAGGAAACCGGCTGACGACAAAATCTACATCGTATTGGAAGGTACAGCGAGCCTTGCCGTATACGGCAATGAAGAGAAAATGACAGGAGCTGTCAGCTTCTATTATAGACCGGAAGAGCCGTCCAGACTGAAGAAATTTAATAAGAGCATTTGTTTCAAGGATCTGTTACCATCCCAGAATATGTATAGTCCTGAAAATGTCGTTAACGGCTTCTCCAGACCTTATGGTCTGCCGAACGGCTGGATTTCTAAACGTACGGATGGACAGGAATGGTTGGAATTCTGTTTTGCCAGCCCCAAAAATCTGGACGAAATCCAGCTTGTTTTCAATTCGCAGCTGGATTTGGAGCATTTCAACGACCCGATTGAGTCCCTTATCCAAGATTATGATATGACCTTGACCTTAGAAGACGGAACTGAGAGGACAATCATAACTCGTGGAAATTATCTCACGTTGAATAAACATAAGATGGATGCAAAAGGTGTAACCCGAATCCGGATTAATTTCTGTGCAACTTATGGTTCGCCTTATTTTGAAGTGTTTGCTGTAAAATGGTTTGCTCCTAAAATCGATAAATGAGGACAGGTGAAGTCACGATGAAGGAATTATTCCCTCGTAAAGGGCTCCCCAATATAATTCAAAAATTGGAAAATGGGGATACCGTAACAATCGTCTATTTCGGCGGCAGTAATACGCGTTCTGAAGGCTACAGGGTCATGACGGCGGATTGGCTTCGTAAGCAATATCCTAAGGCGGATATCCGCTCTGTGAATGCAGGCATTAATGGGACAGGATCGGATTTGGGCTGTGCCCGTTTAGAGACAGATGTACTGCGTCATCGGCCTGATCTAGTATTTGTTGAATTTGTTGGTAATGATGGTGGAGATCCCGAATCCAAGGCGCGGATCGAAGGGATTGTCCGTCAGATCCGCAAGCGGAGCCGGTTTACCGATATCCTGTTCGTTTATACGCTGAAGGAGCGGGATGTGGCCTTATTTCAGTCTGGGGAATACCAGAAGGGGGCTCTAATGCAAGAGGAAGTGGCCGACTATTACGGTATTCCTTCGATTCATCTGGGCGTAGCCGTCAGTCACTTGGTGTCGGAGGGAAAACTCGTTTTTACCTCAAGGGAAGACGTGTCCATTTCCGGAGCCGTTGTTTTTACACATGATTCGATCCATCCGACTATTCCCGAAGGACACCAGATTTACACGGATACGATCACCCGGTCATTTGAGAAAATTAGAGAACTTCAAGATCATCCGGGAAGGTCAGTACATCACTTACCTCAGAATCCGTTGGTCCCGGCTAATCCTTGGGAGTATGCGACCATGCAGTCACTGGATAGTCTTACCGATTTTTCCGCAGGATGGTCTTACATGACTCCCGATGATTGTGCTTTAGTGCGCGAGTACAATTGGTTGTTTCCCGGCCTGTGGCGAGCAGTCGATCCTGGAGAGGCTATTACGGTGCAGTTCGAGGGAACCCACATCGGGTTATTCGATATCGGGGGGCCGGATTCTGGGAGATTGAAGGTGTCGGTGGATGGTGGGGAACCCTTTGTTGTCGATCGATTCACACTACACAACGATCATAATCGTAATCAGTATGTATTTTTGCCGGAGCTCCCGAATGGGAAACATACGGTTCGCTTCGAAGTCGATACCGAGAAGACAGACAAAGCGGCTGTGTTTGAGGCATGCGGCAATGAACGAAGTATTGAGCATGTTCGGCAGCATCCAGATTGGTATGATCAAACGGTGATCCAGCTTGGGAAGTTGTTATTGGTGCAGCCGCCATTATAATTAATTATTAGGTTTGTCTACTTGGAAGACCTACATCATAACTGACTGCAGTTGAGCGGTCAGTTATGATGTAGGTTTCTTTTTTACTTAAAATCTTATAAGAAATTCTAGGAATTAAGAAATTTCATGGTCATGTGACATGCTAAGATTGTACTAGATTAACCATATTCCTCCTTCGGAAATAACTGAGGCTATAAGCACAGAAAGTTTGAGTTAGAAATGTCATTTATATGACAAGGAGGGTTGGTCAGTGGACTGGTTAAGCAAAAAACATGGGTAAAAGCGGATGAACTTTATACCAAAAGCGTAAAGTCAATAATAAAGGGAGCCGGAATTTCCCTCATATTATTGGGTCAATACCTTGCCGGAACATGTATATCCCTGAAATTACGAAGTGGGTAGCTTATTTTAAAGACCCCAGCATTGAGTATGTGGCTAAGAGCTTTATTGCAAAGGTAAATGCTAGGGATCTTCTTAGGTGAACTAAGGGTTAATTTGCTACAGCCGCCAGATCAATTCAGCAAAGTTTTAACAGGCTCTGTTTGACAAAAGACATGGCTTTGGGTATCTTGGTACTAGAAAAACTAATTAAGTACCAATGTGAATCGGGAGGAGTTTTAATATGGACAATATTTCAATAACACATGGCAATCCCAAATCGGCGTCCGGAGGCAGACTCATAGGGATGGCACTGGATTATATGGCCTATCCGCTGATCGGAACGGCAGATAAAGCATTAATTGAGAACACCCTGCAAAAATTATGGGGACTCGGAAAGAACCGTTTCAGCCATCAATATGCTTTTGAAGCAAGACTGGACAACAGAACGATAGGGATCATCTCCTGCTACCCGGTATCTGTGATGGATAAGTTGGTTTGGCCCACTGTCCGGGAGCTAATCAAACTGCGGAAATGGAATCTCATCAAGCATTCGCTGCTGCATTTGCAGGAGCTCTGGTCTACGGTAAGCTTGAATGAGGGAAGAGCGGATGAATACCATATCGGAGCATTGGCAGCATTGCCGGAAAGCCGGGGGTACGGGGTTGGTTCGAAGTTAATTCATTATGCAGAGGAACAAGCCAGATTAAGCAACTACGGCAAATGCTCCCTGACCGTCAAGCAAGAGAACTTCCGGGCAATCAAGCTGTATGAGCGGCTGGGATACCAGATTATGGATTCCATAGAGAAAAAACCGTATTATTTGTACCGTATGGTAAAACCCCTTCCGCGTATCCTTACATGAGTGTTAAGGTATAGTCAGTAAGCTGGATGAAGGGTGGACTGGCAAGGACATGGACAATAGGGTCTATTTGAAAATTTTAAAATGCTTTGGAGCCAAAGGCACGCGGTTTACCACGGAGGATCTGGCGAGAGAACTGGGCACGAGCAAACGTACAGTGTATGCCTACTTTTCGAGTAAGGATGAAATGATAGAGAAAACGATTGATTTTGTCTTTTCGCAGATTATCCAATCGGATACAGACATCCTGGAAAATACAGGGCTCCCGATTCAGGATAAAATCAGACTTTATTTTCAGAATATTCCCGACGCCTATTCGATTGGCACGATCATCAGGCATATGGATGACCTTCAGCGGTATTATCCCCGGCTCTACGAGAAGGTGAATCATCACCTGGATACGATTTGGGATGGCGTCATTGCACTGGTGGAGGAAGGGATAAACCGTGATGAACTGCAAAAGGTGGACACCGTAATTCTCAAGCTCATGCTGAATGAGACTCTGAGAAAGCTGCTGGACTATGAGTTTATTGCGGGCCATCAGGTTAGTTTCGAGTCCGGCATCAAGGCGATGAGTGATATTGTTTTATATGGCCTGATCAAAACAGACCCTCCTAAATCAATTGGGTAGTAGAAGGCGTCCATTATAATGTAGAGAATGGAAACCGGGTAATTCCTGAGGATGTGAAAGGCCGTGTAAAGCTCCGGATGAATAAAGAAGAAAAACATAATTCTCTTTTATAATTGGAGAAGTAGGGACGACCCTATAATGTGAGACAAATCAAAACACCTTCAAGAGAATGTACCCTTGTTGTAGGGTATGAATGGGAGATGATCTTGGGGTGTTTTTGTGTTGGTAACGGCAGCTCCCGGTATTATTCATTTTGTGCTATTCATTATTAGCATTGTACTAACTGCGAAATGCTAATCTACTCTACAATATGAATATTAGTTCAACGAGGAGGCAGTTGCAGAATGAAACTTAAAACGGTGAGAAGCAAAAGCATGTTTGATGAGAATTGGAGCTTTCACAAAGGGGATATCCGGATTCCCTACGCAGTCAAAGGTGGTATGACCGGCGGTATTACCGATGCGAGCTCTCTGAAGGAGGGGGAGTGGCTGGATATCGCTTTTAACGATAAAGGGATGGGCGAACAGCAGCTTGAATGGAGTTCTGTGAATCTGCCGCATGACTGGTGTGTAGAGCAGCAGTATGTTCAGGATGAACTACTGGGTGCAAGGGACGGCAGCCATGGTTATTTGCCGGGCGGGATAGGCTATTACCGCAAAACCTTTGAGCTTCCGGCAGAGGCTGCCGGGAGCAAGTGGACAGTCCGCTTCGACGGCGTTTCCGGTACCAGCATCGTATGGGTCAACGGTCATCTGATCGGCTCGCATCATGGCGGTTATATAGGTTTCAGTTATGATTTGTCGGATGTTCTCCGTTATGGGCACGAAGGCAGAAATGTCATTCTCGTCAAAGTGGATGCAACAGAATGCGAAGGCTGGTGGTATGAGGGCTGCGGCATTTACCGACATGTCTGGCTGGAGAATACAGACCGCCTGCATGTGGCCGAATACGGCACCTATGTAACGACACCGGAAGTTACCAAAGAACAGGCTATGGTCAATATCCGCACCCGCATCCTCAATGATTACACAGAGGGCCTTCCAGTATCCCTGCGCACGGTGATATATGATGGTACCGGATTGCTGGTCTGTGCTAAAATGGAGGACGCCTATGCGGACTGGCACACCGAGACGGAACTGGAGCAGATTTTCGAAGTGGAGCAGCCTATGCTCTGGTATCCTGAATCACCATATCTGTACAAGGCAGAATCGACTGTCATATATGAAGGAAAAGAGCTTGACCGGTATGAGACGGTGTTCGGCATCCGCACCATCCGCTTCGATGCAGATGAAGGGTTCTTTCTGAACGAAGAGCCGCTGCTGATTAAAGGGACATGCAATCATCAGGATTTCGCCGGGGTCGGCGTGGCGCTGCCGGACAGCCTGATCGAATATAAGCTCAGACTGCTTAAAGAAATGGGCTCTAATGCCTATCGTAGTGCACATCATCCGCCGACTCCCGAGCTGCTGGATATGTGCGACCGGATCGGTATGCTGGTCATGGATGAGAACCGCAAGCTTGACAGCAGCCCTGGCGGCCTGAGCCAACTGAAGCGGATGCTCTACCGGGACAGGAATCATCCTTGTGTGATCATCTGGAATCTGGAGAATGAGGAGGTTTTGGAAGGCACCGTAACGGGCGCCCGGATACTCAAGACGCTCGCAGATACTACCCGCCGGATAGATCCTACAAGGCCGACCTCTGCTGCGATGAACCACGGCTGGAATGAGAATGGCTACAATGATGCGGTAGAGATTACAGGCTACAATTACGGGCACCGGGAACACCTCAACATTGATATCCGCGACCACGAGCAGTATCCGGAGCGTCTCATGATCGGTAGTGAATGTGCCAGTTATACCGCAACCCGGGGAATCTATGAAGATGATCCGGTAAGGGGCTACTGCTCCGAATATGGCACGAATATTCCTTCATGGGGATGCACCCCGCAGCAGGCGTGGAGTGATCTTGTGAATAACCGCTTTTTGACTGGCGTCTTCATGTGGACCGGGTTCGATTACCGGGGAGAGCCTACTCCATATCTGTGGCCGTGTGTGAACTCGCATTTCGGGCTGATGGACACCTGCGGGTTCCCTAAAGACAGCTATTACTATATGCAGGCGGTCTGGAAGGATGAGCCGATCGTTCATTTGCTTCCGCATTGGAATTGGCCCGGGTCGGAGGGGAATCGGATCGAGGTGCGCGTGTTCTCGAATACCGATACGGTGGAGCTGAGCCTGAACGGCAGAAGCCTGGGTGAACAGCAGGTGGACAAGACCGGGTATTTAACTTGGGAGGTCGTATATGAGCCCGGAGAGTTAAAAGCTGTCGGAAAACGCGGCGGTCATGTGATTGCCGAAAAGGCTGTTGTTACAGCAGGCCAGCCATATCAGATTTGCTTGTACCCTGATCGGCTGGAGGGTCAAGCGGATGGTTTGGATACGATTCCGGTTCGGGTTGCCATCCTGGATGAACAGGGACATATCGTTCCGGCGGCCGACAATGAGATCCGCTTTGAAGTGACGGGCGCCGGGTCTCTGCTCGGTGTAGGCAACGGGAATCCAAGCAGCCATGAGCCGGACAAGTCTTCGATCCGGCGGGCTTTTAACGGCTGGTGCTTGGCCTTGATTCAGACTTCATCATCAGCAGGCTCCATTAAGGTGAAAGCCGTATCAATGGGACTGGCAGCGGCGGAAGTAGTACTAGAGGCAGCACCCGGGAAACCTTTATTTCCGGCCAGTGGAACGATAATATAGACATAACGAATTCCATACAGAGGATGTCTCGCGAATGATGCCTAAGCTGAAGATGAAGAAATATATGCCTTTCACTTACAAAATGATGATCCCTTACTTGCTGCTAGTTCTCTTGACCGATGTATTCATCGGTTACATCTCTTATTCGATGCTGACCGATTCAAGGACAGAAATGGCAGAGTCCAACATCAGGACGGGTTTGGAGCAGGCCAGGAATAATATCCGCTATCAGATGGATGAGATACAGCGGATGTCGGACAACATGTTCGGAAGCCAGCAGTTGCAGCGTGCGCTTGAGCTGAAGGGGACACCGTTTGAGATTTATCTGACGATGATCGATGATATTATTCCCCAGATTACCTCCCCCCTGCAGCTGTTCGGAAACAAGATCCGCTTCATGCTCTATACACCGAACAGTGATCTCAATATTATATCAGGGGATAACCTGGATGAGCCGATCTATGATAGCGACTATTATATTCTGCCCATCCAGGATATCACCGGCAGTGAGTGGTACCGGTCTCTTAAGGATTCGATGCGGGATAATTTATGGCTGCAGATTGATACAGACCAGAAGCTGGACAATCTCTCTCATGTCCGCAGGCTGGTCAGCTTCAGTGATAACAAAACGGTGATCGGGTTTGTGCGTATTACCGTTTCCCTGGAGGATCTGTTCGGCGGCTTCGATACGTTCCCCGTGGAAGAGGGGATTACTCTGCGGCTGGTGGAAGAGAATACCGGGTCCATTCTGTTCCAGCGAGGAACAGCCATATATGACGATGGACGTGAGAACTTTCTAAGTTTGCATGCGCAGATCCCGGGCAGTGATTTCGTAATTGAAGCCATGGTTCCGCAAAAGTATCTAACCCAGGATGCTGGCCGGCTGCGTAAGGTGATTATTGCAGTCTGTACGCTCAGCTTCCTCGTCATGACCTTGATCGGATATGTGGTGGCTCGTATTTCCGGACGCAAGATGAGCCGGATCGTAGGCTTGGTGCGTTCCTTCCAGGAGGGGAATTTCCAGAAACGGATTCGCTTCTCTGGTAATGATGAATTTGTGCAGATTGCGGATTCATTCAATGACATGGCCGCCAATATTCAGGGGCTCATCAACAGCGTCTATGTGCAGGGGATCCAGAAGAAGCAGGCCGAGCTGGAAGCCCTGCAGGCACAGATTAATCCGCATTTCCTCTATAATACGCTTTCGACCATAAGCAGCCTGGCTAATCTGGGCGAAATCGCCAAGGTCACGGAGATGGTCGAGGGACTGTCGCGTTTCTACCGGCTGACGCTGAACCAGGGCAATGTGTACATTGAACTGGAGAAGGAGCTGGAGCAGGTGGAGACATACCTGGAAATCCAGCGGGTTAAATATGCGGATGCATTCACTCTGTATGTCGATGTGGACGAGGAGATTATGCATATGCAGGTAATTAAGCTGGTGCTGCAGCCTTTTGTGGAGAATATCTTCAAGCATGCCTGGTTTGGTGAGTCGATCGCTATCCGTCTTACGGGCCGGAGAGTCGGCGGCAGTATTGAGCTTAAGGTTATTGACAATGGCATCGGCATGCGACCCGATGATATCAGGAAAATGATGCAAGGGCCAAACCATTCCGGTGGTTATGGGGTTAAAAATGTGCATGAGCGGATTAAGCTCAGATACGGGGACATGTACGGCGTGACCATTGCAAGCATTTACGGGGCAGGCACAACGGTTCAGCTTCTGCTTCCCGCCGGGCTTCAGGACAGCGAGGAGATTGATGAGCAGTTCCGCTGATGAATTACGAGGTTGCATCATGTACAAGCACGGGAGGAAATAATTTCGATGAGTATCAATGTATTGCTGGTAGATGATGAAGCTGTCGATTTGGAGTGGTTGCGGCGCAGAGTGCTGGCAAGCTCGCTCGATATTGCAGTAGTGGGGACAGCGAATAACGGATTCAATGCGCTTAAGGCCATGGAGCAAGTACGGGTAGATATCATCCTGTCCGATATACGTATGCCCATTATGACCGGAACAGAGTTTGCACGCAGGGCTAAAGTGATCCATCCCAAGATCAAAATTGTCTTCATCAGCGGCCATGAGGATTTCAGCTATGCCAAGGAGGCCATTCAGATCAATGCCTCCGGTTATTTACTGAAGCCTGTTAAGGACAAGGATCTGTACGAAATGCTGGGGTCCTTGTGTACAGCCATAGAACAGGAGCGGGAGCAGAACCGTTCCTTAAGCGAAGCACTGTCGCTTGTGAACAAGGAGCTTATCTTACGCTGGTTCGATGAAACCTCCCCTGAACCCGCTGAGCCGCATCTGCGCAGCGCCTTGATTCCGTTGTTGCTGAAGGGGGCAGCGGCGGCAGTTGTAGAGATTGATGATCTGGAATGGAAGATGCGTGATTTGTCCGAGGAGGATGCACGCGTGAAGACGCGGCAAATGGCCGGATTGATTAAGTCCATTGTTGAGAATGCCAAGATGGGTACACTGATTGCCGCTTCGCATCACCGGTTTGTAATTCTCTGCAATCTCCCGCAGGACAGCTTCCTGAATCTGCTGGAGGAGCTTATCCGCAAGGTGGCAGAGTCTTCTCTTTGCACAGTGACTGTCGGCGTCGGTCAATATGCCCAGGAAGAGGCGGGGCTGCATGAATCTTATCAGCAGGCGCAGGCTGCACTCAGCGCGAAATGGCTACTCGGCAAAAATCGCCTGATCCGTGATAGTATGGAGCCTTCGCCGCGAGAGACACCGGGCGTCCGCATTGAACAAACTGTAGAACAACTGCTCGAGGCTATCATTCAGTATGACCTGGTGGCGATCGACGACCATTTGCTGGAGCTGTTCACGAGTGCCAGCAAGAAGGATGTCTATGAGCTGATAATCCGCATCACCTCCAAACTCCATGCAGATTTGCAGCAGCAGAACGAGAATCTATATGAGCTGCTGCAGTGGGAATCTCACCAGCCGGATATTCTGTTCCAGTTCGAGACGATTCACGACATTCTATCATGGATGAGACGGAGGTTCTTCGAACTGTCAGAGCTGCTGTATGTGAAGCGGCAGCGGCAGAAGCGCAGGCTGATTGATGAGATTATAAGCTATGTGGAGGAGAATCTGGAGAAAAAGATTACCTTAAAAGAGGTGGCCGCCCATTTCAGCTTCACACCGAATTATTTAGGCTATCTGTTCAAGGAAGATTACGGACTGCCTTTCAATGAATACGTGAAAGAACGCAAGACCAGCCGGGTATTCGAGCTGCTGAGTGATCCTACACTTATGATATATGAGATTGCCGAGCGCATGGGCTACAAGAACCTTATTTATTTCAACCGGCAGTTTAAGCAGATTACAGGTATGACGCCGGGAGAGTATCGTAAAAAGCATAAAGTATAGCCAATAGAACGTTGCCCAGGTCGATCATCGGCCCGGAGGCGACGTTTTTGTATTTTTAGGAAAATATATATTTTAACTATCGTTGGAAAAGTATTAGTATTTGTTGACATGCTCAATCCACAAGAGATGAATGCTTCTTTATACTAAATACATAGAGAAATTGAGAGATGGAAAGGGGATTCGAGATGAAACTGAAACAATATGGCTTCTGGCACAAAGTAAAGAAGCATAGAACTTTGCTTCTTATGCTGACTCCGGCGGTGTTGTTTTTCCTGTTGTTTGCATACGTGCCTATGGCGGGAATTGTGCTGGCGTTTAAGCAATACAATTATAGCGATGGTATTTTTAACAGTCCATGGAACGGACTGGACAACTTTAAATTTTTCTTTGGTTCCGGTGACGCCTGGCGCGTAACACGAAACACAGCGCTATACAATATTGCTTTTATTGTTGTAAACAATGTGCTGCAGATTTTTGCGGGCATCCTGCTGTTCGAGGTTGCAGGCAAATGGTTCCGTAAGATTACGCAAACAATACTGTTCCTGCCTTACTTCATTTCCTGGGTAGTAGTTGGAGCCATTGCCTACAACCTGTTTAACTTCGATGTTGGTACCGTTAATGTATTGCTTAAGGGGTTAGGCATGCAGCCGGTTGATATTTACAACACTGCAGCCTACTGGCCGGTTATTCTTGTAGTTGTGTCAGCCTGGAAAGCGCTGGGATACGGAACAATCATGTATCTGGCGGCAATTACCAGTATTGATACCGAAATGTATGAAGCAGCTGAAATTGATGGTGCGAATATATTCCAGCGCATCATGAAGATTACAATTCCGAACCTGATCCCTACGGTGATCATTCTGGTGCTGCTGGCTATCGGCAACATCTTCCGCGGCGATTTCGGGATGTTCTACAACATGGTCGGCAACAATGGCCTGCTCTTCTCATCGACCGATGTTATCGACACCTTCGTGTTCCGTTCCCTGACGACTTCCAATGAAATCGGAATGTCTGCTGCGGCCGGGTTCTATCAGTCGCTGCTGGGCTTTGCGACTATCATGCTCGCCAATTACGCAGTACGCAAATACGATAAAGATCGTGCTTTATTCTAGGAAAAGGAGGTAGCCCAATGAGTTCAACTACTGCAAAGATCCAAACACCAAAGGTACGCAAACGTGTCAACACAGACCGGCTGATACTGTCAATCATCGGATACTTGACGCTTACAGTACTCGCTATATTCTGCATCTTTCCTTTCTTGCTGGTGGTATCGGCCTCGCTAAGTGAAGAGAGCTCCATTATCGAGAAAGGTTTCCAGCTTATCCCGTCTACCTTTTCCACGGAAGCCTACAGCGTACTGTTCAAGTATCCGGCTGATATGCTCAGAGCTTACGCTGTGACGATCACCGTTACGCTAATCGGTACCTTGTTTGGATTGTTTCTGACTTCCATGACAGCATATGTGCTATCCCGAAGAGACTTTGAATGGCGCAGCCGCTTCTCGTTCTACTTCTTCTTCACTACGTTGTTCAGTGGTGGGTTGGTGCCTTCGTATCTGTTGATCATCAACTTCCTGCATCTCAAAGACACGCTAATGGTGTTGATTCTGCCGATGCTGATGAACGTGTTCTACATTATCGTCATGAAGTCGTTCATGAGCAGCATCCCTGATGCGATTACGGAATCCGCCAAAATTGACGGAGCAGGCGATTTCCGGATCTTCATGCAGCTGATTGTGCCTTTGTCCAAGCCTGCACTGGCTACCATCGGCCTGTTTATAGCCTTGGCTTACTGGAACGATTGGTACAACGCGCTGCTCTATATTTCGAAGTCCGAATTGATGCCACTTCAGTACTATCTCTACAAAATGCTGGGCAATATGGATGGCATGCGTAAGGCGATGATGGCCTCGGGTGCGGTTGTAAATACTGATTTGCCAACCGAAGGCTTGAAGATGGCGATGACGATTGTGGCCACAGGACCGATCCTGCTTGCTTATCCATTTATTCAAAAATATTTTGTACAAGGTCTCACTATTGGTGCTGTCAAAGGATAATCCCGGGGCAACCCGGTTATCAATATATAATCTAACCAACTATTTCATTAGGGGGCAACACTTGTCATGACAAACAAGAAAAAGAAACTCACAGTTACGCTGGCAACGATGATGACACTGGGGACCATCCTCAGTGCATGCGGAGGCGGTAACAATACCAACAATACAGCTGCGGAAGCAACGAATACAGGAGCAACCACTACAGAAGGAGCAGCCACGAATTCCGGCGCTCCTGATACTTCCAAAGAGGTCAAGCTGAAAATGATACTGGTCGGCGGCCAACCTGGCGATTACGACAAAGTATTCGGAGAGCTGAATACCAAATTAAAAGAGAAAATCAATGCTACTGTAGAAACAGAATTTCTGGACTGGTCGGACTGGACACAGAAGTATCCGCTGAAATTTGCCGCCAATGAGGATTTTGACCTCGTTTACACAGCTAACTGGGCTTTCTATAACGATCAGGCGCTTAAAGGTGGATTCATGGAGCTAACTGATGATATGCTGTCCAAGTATATGCCGCAAACCTGGGAAGCTATGCCTAAAGTGAACTGGGAGCAAGCGAAAGTCGATGGCAAACTCTACATGGTTCCGAACAATAATGTTGAGGTTACCGACAAGGTTGTATTATATCGGGAGGATTTGCGCAAGAAATACAATCTTCCAGAAATTAACAGTCCTGAAACCTACGCCAATTACTTGAAAACGGTTGCTAAAGAAGAAAAAGGCATAACCGCTTTCGGAGCTAAGCCTGCTGATGGCTGGAAGTTTCATGAGTTAGACCAAACACTGCTGGAGCAGAATAACAACTTCAACCTGGTGGATGCGAACCTTCTGCCGTTGGCTTACAAGCTGGATGATGCTTCCGGTAAAATATTCAACATTTATGATACTCCAGAATTCACATCATTGCTTAAATATTATAAAGATCTGGCCGACAATGGCGCATGGTCCAAAAACGTAGTCAGCAACAAAAATGATGTATGGCAGGATATCAAAGCAGGGAAGATTTCCTCTTATGCCCATAACCTGGGTACTGTAGCCGCTAACCTTTCCGAAATGCGCCGCGACAAACCGGATGTGGAACTGGGAATTGCCGATCTCACTCCGGACAAAAAGAAAATCGCCGCGATCTCAACACAGAACGGCATGTCAATTCATGCAACCTCGGAGAATCCAGAACGTGCTCTGATGCTGATCGATCTGCTGCAAAATGACAAGGAAATTCACGACTTGACTATGTATGGTATCTCCGGAACTCACTATAATCCTGAGGGCGATAAAAAGTTCACTGCAGGCCCTGCAGCTGCTAACTACACTGGCTTCTCGAACTGGGGCTGGAATTCCCCGCTGAATCGTCAAGATGCAGCTTATCCGAAGGAAGCTGACGATATGTTCAACACCTGGCAGTCCAGCATTTATCACTTCCCGCTGGAAACCTTTGTCTTCGACACAGCAAAAGTGAAGAATGAAGTGGCGAATATCGGTAACGTAATGCTGCGTTACGCCATACCGCTGGAGTACGGATTGATTGATGATATCGAAAAAGGCCAGGCTGACCTGATCAAGCAGCTGAAATCAGCCGGCATCGACAAGGTCCAGACTGAAATGCAATCGCAAATTGATGCCTTCCTTGCAGCACAAAAAAAATAGCTGAATAAGAGGCTTCCGGGCTGTGATATGCTCCCCATATTGTTTACGTGTTACGATACGCCGTACCTACCAAGGACAAATAATGACCATGAACGATTTTTCCGCCGGACCAAGATGCGTTACCGCCGAATGACGGGGCTGCGCAGTTGGAATCGCTACATCTGGCGAAATGGAGAATTTGTTGTTTGGGTCGAGGATGCCTTGAAACAAGAGAATCTCTTGAATCGGCTGAGCTGTGTGGAATATGAGTGTTACCTTCGCGAACGTAAGGGATGGGAATCCCGACTTCTCGAAGGTAACAAACGCCTTCGCTTCCGCCGAGACCCTAACCGTTATTTACAGTGTCTCGAAAACCGTGTTTGTTTGTTAATTGGGCAGACCTAGAAAAAAAACAACAGGGCAATTTTATCGCCTGTTGTTTTTTTATATAGACAAATGCAGGAGGTATACAAAGTTACTAATAGATGACGTAGAAGGTTGATCCAGTTGATTGATTAGAACTAATTAAATTTAATTCAATCTTGTAGTAACCATATAGTTTAGTTATTAAGGATTCCTTATTGTTCAATTGTCCTAAGTAAGTTCGGTTATTATATTGATCAATAGCATGTACAGTGCAAATATCTCCAAACTGACCATTTAACACGACTTTTATTTGCCCATTCATGTAAATAGGTACGGTTTGCTGTCCAACCTGTGCCCATTCTGTTCCTTGTAAAGTAACATTGCCTAAGGGTTGCGTTTCTTGTGACAGCAACGTGTTGTTTGTAACAGCTTCTTCAGCGAAAATTGCACTTGTAGGTGCTAGAACCATCATTAGAGTAGCAAAACTAGATACTGTTATTTTTTTTATATGATTCAACGTAAACATCTCCTTTAGATATATATTGAATTAAATAATTTAGCCATCCTCAGTATGTGCTTTTTTTCACGAGTAATATAAAAAAATATTTAGTTATCGTTTAATCGAACTCAAACTTTCAATTAAACTAATTCCGAGAAAAAACTAAAATACGAAAAAAAATCAAAGTAAGTTAGATGCTACTAAACTTTATTTTTCATGTCACACGCCCCTTTGGGAAACATGAGTTATATTACAATCAAATACTAGCATATATTGCAATAAAATTCAATATTATTCCACTTATTTTAGAATGGTAAGCGTTATGTCAGAGTGCTAGTAAATGATGTTGAGCAACAGGTTAAGCGTAATAGATTGGTTAGGAAACGATCTTAATTGTCTAGCCGCTATATAAAAAAGCGTTCAGGTGGTGGTCATAGCTCCGTCAAGTAGACAATAAAAAAAGAGTTCTTTATTAAGCGGCGACTTTTTTCCGGAATTCAATCGGGGAAAGGTCGCCGAGTTTGTACCGGGCTTCGAAATCCAGCTTCCCTCCCCGTGCAAGTTTGGATTGAGCTTTTTTAGATATTCTACCTGTGCTTTCAAATAGGCATTTTCCTCTTCGGCACTGCTAAAATGCTTCTTTGTCCAGCGTCCCCGGTAATCCCCAAAACCCTCTCCATTTTGGTTTTTACGTACCCATGTGATAATCTGGATTTCGCTTTTAATACCAAACTTCTCCATGATCCGGCTGTACGCCCAACCTTCTTCCACTCGCAGACGAACAGCTTCTTTCTTCGTGTCCTCACTGTATCGATTAAATGTTTGACCTTTCTTTGCTCGCATAGTAAAAATCCGATAAGGGTACCGCGTTTATTGGCTTTATTCAAGGCAGTGCCTCAGTGCTCGGTGGCGTCGTTTTTTCTCTCGCCATGGGAAGAGGAGTGGCTTTCTCTTTGGCGACAACTTTCGTCTATGGAGTTCTTTTGCTGGTGATTACAGCTACCTACTACAAAGAACCTGTAAAAATAAATCGAAGACATCAAGAAGAATAAGAAAGGTAGGAACTGAAAATGAATCAAAAAGAAAGAATGCTTGCAGGACTCCCGTACAAAGCTTGGCTGGATGGATTAAGTGATTAGGCATCACTGTATGTCCAGTTCATAGGGGCAGGAATTGAGCACTAAATAGGTGGAAATGGACCAAGGTCGGGTTATAGGCTGAACCATCGTGCAGTACAGGTGACTAACTTTTGGGCTGGGTATAACTGGGCTAACGATGGTTGTGGCTGGAAATGAAGGTATTATACAATTTGTGGTGGAAGAAAAACCCAAGAAGAGGAGAAAATATATGAAACCAACAAATTGTAAACGACCCAGACAGGTCATCCTGGTTAGTGTCTTAATCGCAGGCCTAGTCCTGTCATCTTCGGGCTTACCTGCTTATGCGGCGGTCACTCCAAATAACAATCAGGCCCAAACCCAAAGCTTGGCTGAGAAAGGGACAGCAACCTCTGCACTGCCTCCGATCACAGATAAATCCGTAGAGGAATTTGCAGATGCCTTTTTTGCCCGCACTGATGTGAAGAAGAAGCTTACGGGGGCATTGTTTGTAGTTGTAAAGGATGGCAAAGTCCTGCTTAACAAAGGATATGGTTACTCAGATGTGGTTTCCAAAACACCAATCAATCCTGACACTACCCAATTTCGAATGGCATCCATCTCCAAGCTGTTTACGACTACAGCGGTGATGCAGCTTGCCGAACAAGGCAAGATAGACTTGGATCGTGATATCTCTGCCTATATGAATGGAGTTGCGATCCCCAATCAGACTGGCGTTCCCCTTACGACAAAAAACCTGATGACCCACACAACAGGTTATGATTATACTGATTTTTCTGGTAATACTCCAGGTGTTTCTCTCCAGGATTATGTGAAAAATAACGTGCCTACGGTAAAAATGAAACCTGGCGAGGCCTACCGGTATGATAATGTGGCTTTTGTACACCAGGGATATATCGTAGAAAATGTAGCTAAAACTGACTTCAATACTTACGTAAAAGAAAACATATTTAAGCCGCTTGGCATGACACATAGTGACTTTTTATTATCGCCACAAGTCCAACAAACTCTTGCAAAAACCTATGATGATACAGGTAAAGAAATCGCTGTATATCCTAATTATCCTGACGTAGATCCCAGTGGCAGCATGTTCTCTACCGGTAGTGATATGGCCAAATACATGCTCGCTATGTTAGATGGAGGCAAGCTTGGTGATGGCCGCATTTTGAAGGAAAAAACGACAAATACAATGGAAGCCTATAAATACGGTATTAATGACAGCCTACCCGTGATGTCTTATGGTTTTGAAGTTATGCATCATCATCTTTTCAATGGTCAGAAGGTCATTGGAAAAGGTGGTGACCTTCCTGGTTTTCACTCCTGGCTGTGGATGGTGCCGGAGCAAAAGGTAGGCGGCGCCATGATCATTGTCAACGGTGAAGCGCTGGACCCCCGCGATGAGATATTTGGCTCATTTATGGATCAATTCTATCCTGAACAACATAAGGCTGTTACACCAATTAAATCATCCAAGGAAAGCTTGGCCAAGTTTGAAGGGAGATTTCAAGATTTGAGAATCCCTCTGCTTAATGCAGAAGTGAAAGCGGGTGAGGATGGAACACTTATTATTAAGGATGCAAAGGGAACTCATAAGCTTCAACAACTAGAGGCGTTGTTATTTGAGGATGAACAAGGTGTAAAGGCAGGCTTTAAGGCAGATGAGCATGGTGAAATTGAATACATGTATTACAACTATCCGGATTGCTTCCTGAAAAAAATGCCTGTGCAGTCTCCCTTCTCTGATGTATCTGCCGATAGTCCCTATGCGGCTTCGATTGACCAATTAAATCAACAGCAATTTCTGAATAAAAATGCCGCGAATTTCTTTAGACCGGAAGAAGCAATGACACGTGCAGAATTTGTGCAATTATTAATGAAAGTTGTCGGGCTCCAGCTATCTAAAGACCCAGTAATATTTAAGGATGTAGTAGGGCATGATTTGGCACAAGAGATTCAATCTGCAGTTCTGTATGCAGGGTTAAAAGGGACACAGGATGGCCGCTTTGAGCCAGACCGTGCCATTACCAGACAAGAAGCGGCTTCTATTCTTTGGAGATTCATTCAATCCAATGTATCTGCTCAGGCGCCGCAAGCCAAGCTGACGGGAACGTTGCCGGCACCTTGGGCTTCAGAAGCAGTGCAATTTGCAGCCGCTATGCAGCTCTATGGGCCTGAGGTGAAGGTGGATGCTAATGGCGCTGTTGGTTATGAGCCAACCCGCCCCATGCTTCGTCAGGAAGCCGCCGTCATGTTTGATACTTTTTGTAAAAAAATTCCGGTATTGTTATACGGAGTGGAAGGTTAATTAGAAAGCTAGTCAGATCGTTACCTAATTATTGAGTTACTTAATCATTGAGTTACTCAGTTCAATACTCAACCCCTTTGTGCTGGTATTAAACTTACGCACCTTTCTTGTTGGCATGGTTAGTCGCACTTCCATGATACCCAACAAGCAAGGTGTTTTTTTGTCAATACGAGTAAATATTTTGAATTCTTCTGACGCCCTCAAGGGTGACAATTTCCAGGTGCGAAAGTTGGATAAACATGAAATAAATATTTTTAAGACTACTAATTAAAAATTTTTGTGATATAATCGTAATAATTACGATTAATAATTTGGAGTTGAATGCCATCATACGTTATCTGTTGCAGCGCTTGCTGCAGATGATCCCCGTGCTGTTAGGCATCTCTTTCATTACCTTTGCGTTGATGCACTTAACGCCAGGTGATCCGGCGGAGATTATGCTGCGTGTTGACGGCATTAAGCCTACACGTGAAGCTATTGAAGCGACCAGGCATATACTTGGTCTGGACGGTCCTATACATATGCAATACTTTCATTGGTTGTACCGGGTGCTCCATCTCGATTTGGGGATATCTTACAGCAGCAGCCGTCCCGTATTCACGGAGCTAATGAATCGTTTCCCGGCCACAATGCTGCTCAGCGCCTGTTCCTTATTGGCTGCAATTCTTATTGCCCTGCCTCTTGGAGTGGGCTCAGCACTGTATCCGGGGAGACTGCCCGATCGACTGGGCAGAGTAGTCGCACTGATCAGTGTTTCAATGCCAGGGTATTGGCTTAGCCTGCTCCTGATTTATTATGGTGCAGTGAAGCTTAAAGTGTTTCCTGTTACGGGAATGGAGGGGGCTGCCAGTGTAATTCTGCCTGCATGTACACTAGGCTTTGGTATGGCAGGAGTCTACATCCGTTTGATTCGTTCCAGTCTGCTGAACGTTCTGGGCAAGCCGTACATCACGGCAGCAAGAGCCAAGGGACTGCAGGAATGGAGAATTATCAGTGGACATGCACTCCGCAATGCACTTCTACCGAGTCTTACCCTCCTTGGTGTTAACATAGCAGGGCTGCTCGGCGGCTCTGTTATTGTTGAAACTATATTTTCCTGGCCGGGAATCGGCAAGTATGCCATCGAGTCTATTTTTGGGAAGGACTATATTGTCATTCAGGGTTATGTATTATTGATGGCTGTTGTCGTTGTCCTGATTAATCTGGCAGTGGATCTGCTGCATCTGCTGCTGGATCCTCGAATCAGGCTGCGGTGAAGCTGTAGAAGGAGCCGCTTGTCATGTTTCGTATTAGCTTATTTAAGAATACAGGAGCCCGGTTGGGAGCGGGCATAGTGCTCTTATTCATTTGTATAGGACTCTTCGCCCCCTGGCTGTCACCCTCCGATCCGCTGCAGATTCACATGGAACATAAATTGAGCATGCCTTCCTGGCAATACCCGCTCGGTACCGATCATCTGGGACGCTGTGTCTTATCCCGGCTGATCTATGGAACCCGGACATCCCTGTATTATTCATTCATAGTGCTGATCGTTGTTTTTGCGATCAGCATTCCGGTTGGCCTTATTGCCGGTTACGCTGGCGGAAAGATCGATCACTTGATGATGCGGATCATCGACATCCTGCTTGCTTTTCCGAGCCTGATTCTATCCCTTGCCATTGCAGCCATGCTGGGCCCCAGTATGAAGAACCTGTTAATTGCATTTGCCGCAGTGTGGTGGACGGGGTACGCCAGAGTAATCCGCAGCATGGTGCTTGAAATTAAGGAAAGCGGATATATCCTGGCGGCCAAAGCGTCAGGCACTTCCCATCTGCAAATCGTACTCAGGCATATCCTGCTGAACGCTGCCCGTCCCATTCTGGTTCTTGCTTCTATGGAGGTGGGTACAATTATGCTCTCGATTGCAGGTTTGTCTTTTCTGGGTTTGGGAGCCCAGCCGCCAACACCGGAATGGGGGATTATGCTGAACGACAGCCGCGCCTACATTCAGACGCAGCCGCGTCTAATGCTGTTCCCCGGACTGGCGATAATGCTTGCTGTCCTGGGCTTTAATCTGCTGGGGGAGGGCTTGCGCCGGTCAGAGCATGATTCCGGTACTATAGGGAAGTGGGGATTCAGAAGATGATGGAAGGACCTGCATTGCTGAAAGTCAGTCATTTACGTACCAGCTTTCATACAGGGAGTCGAAAAGTTACGGCTGTGGATGATGTCAGCATCGAAGTGAAGCCGCAGCAAATTGTAGCACTTGTCGGTGAGAGCGGCAGCGGCAAAAGTGTTACGGCAATGTCCATCTTAGGATTAGTAGACCCGTCAGGCATTATTGAGAGCGGAGAAATCCGGCTGGGAGGCAACAACCTTCTGGAGTGCTCCAGCCGCCAGTTAAGGAAGCTCCGGGGAACAGAAATGGCTGTTATCTTTCAAGATCCCATGAATGCGCTGAATCCGGTGCTGACTATTGGCAGGCAGCTTATGGAGACGGTTATGCTGCACAAGCGGGTATCGGGAAAAGAAGCTAAGGCGCTTGCCTTGAGGCAGATGCAGCAAGCAGGCTTGGCCGAACCTGAGCGGCTTTTCAATAAATATCCTTTTCAGATCAGCGGTGGTATGTGTCAGCGGGTAATGATCGCCATCGCACTGGTCTCCGGTGCACGCCTGCTTATTGCAGATGAGCCTACAACAGCACTGGATGTAACCATTCAAGCCCAGATTCTCAAAGAGCTGGACAGAATTAGATGGGAGAACCATGTCGGTATCTTGCTGATCACACATGACCTCGGCGTTGTAGCTGAGCTCGCTGATTATGTATATGTGATGAAATCCGGGAAGATCGTGGAATCGAGAAACGTGTTTGAACTCTTTTCGAATCCAGTGCATCCATATACTAAGTATTTAATGGAATGCAGATAACAACTGTAATAACACATGAATTCAAAGAAGGTGGGAGCTATGAAGCTGTTGGAAGCGGTATGCCTGAACAAAAGGTATAGTGCGGAAAGGGGGTGGTTCACGCATAAGGCCAAGAGTGTTCAAGCCGTGAACAATCTGTCACTCAGTCTTGAGGCCGGTGAAAGCCTGGGACTTGTGGGTGAAAGCGGGTGTGGTAAAAGTACTTTGGCCAGAATTCTGCTGGGGTTGGAGAAACCGTCCTCCGGAAGGGTTCTGTACAGAAGCACGGATTATACGGATTGGAGCCACAGCAAGATGCGTATGATCCGCAGCAATATGCAAATGGTGTTTCAGAATAGTCTCGCTTCCTTCAACCCTTTGTTTACGGTAGAGCAGATTATCGGCGAGCCGCTGCGAAACTACGGAGCGGGCAAGGCCGAAAACCTCAGGGAAACGATCGCAGACACGCTCGATCTTGTGGGTCTGGAGCAGCGGCATATCCGCCGCTATCCGCATGAACTCAGTGGCGGCCAGCAGCAGAGGGTAGGGATTGCCAGAGCGATCGCGCTGCGGCCGGAGCTGATTGTATGTGATGAACCCTTCTCGAGTCTGGATGTTACCTTGCGGAAGCAAATGATGGATCTGCTGCTGGAGTTGAAGCATAGGCTGGGATTATCCTATGTTTTCATTACACATGACTTGTCTGTTGTAAGCCGTTTGTGCGACAGTGTGGCTGTGATGTATCAAGGGGCAATTGTGGAGAAGCAATCGGGTGTGCATATCATGCAGCAAGGGAGCCACCCTTATACACGAACATTGCTGTCATCAGTACCAGTGCAGGACCCCAGGTTAAGAAAGAAAGTCTAAGCAGAGCTTGGCACTACAGCCGTTCTGATGATGTTAAATTGAGAAGGGGAGTACTGGGAATGAGAACGAATTCAAAGACAAACAGCTTATTAACACAAATATTATTCTTAATGCTTCTTGCGGTAATTATGGTGACATCAGGCTGCAGCAACAGCAACAACAATAGCAGCACTCCAACGGCCGGTTCGAATAACACTGCCAATAATGAAGCCGCACAAGCAGCCAACGCTCCGGACAAGGTAATCACTGTTGCTATATCGGCTGATGCTGGTATGGATCAGCTGGACGCCGGTGCCTATAAGGGCTCGATGAATGTGCATGCGATGATATATGACGGTTTGGTGGAGTATGGAGAAAAGGGCGAAATCCTGCCGGCTCTTGCGGAGTCCTGGGATATTTCCGAAGATGGAAAAGTATATACTTTCCATCTCCGCCAAGGAGTCAAATTCTCAGACGGTACGGAGTTTAATGCTGAAGCTGTTAAATTCTCCTTCGAACGCTGGATTAAAGATCCGGCCAATTCGTTGAATGTGGCTACAGCGATGCAATCTATTGATGTTGTGGATGAGCATACGATTACCATGACCTTCACCAAAGCTTATTATCCCTTCCTGACGGAGCTTTCCTTTGCAAGACCAGTACGGATGATCAGCCCTTCAGCGGTGGAGCCAGCAGGAGATGTTACCGGCAAATTCATTAAAGCGATTGGAACCGGGGCATGGATGGCCGAGAGCTTCACAACCGATCAGGAAGCCGTACTCGTCAGAAATCCCTATTATTGGGGAGAAATGCCGAAGCTGTCCACAATCATTCTGAAGGTCATTCCTGACCCGCAATCCAGAGTACTGGCGCTGCAAAGCGGGGATATAGACATTGCCGGGGGACAAATGGGTAAGATTCCGGTTGAAAGTGTACCCGTGATCGAAGCGGCTTCGTCACTGACTTTACAAAAAGCACCTGGAACAAACTCTCATTTCATGATCTTCAACTACAATACACCTGTTCTTCAGGATCTGAATGTGCGCAAAGCCATCAATTTGGCAATTAACAAAAAAAGTATCGTCAATGATCTGATGGATGGTATCGGCAGTGAAGCTAAAGGGTTGTTCCCACTGACTGTTCCTTATGTGACGGACTCCAATAATACCTGGTACGGCTTCGATCCGGCGGAAGCGAAACAGCTTCTTACGGATGCAGGTTATAGTGATTCAAACGGAGATGGAATTGTCGAGAAGGCTGGTACGCCGCTTGAGCTGAACTTTGTACTGCAGCAGGCTGAATTTCCGGAATGGAAATCGATCAGTGAGCTGGTTCAGTCCGAACTCAAAGAGATTGGGATTGCTGTGAATCTTCAGGTTCTGGAGCCTAATGCCTATTACGATGCCTTATGGACAACCAAAGCTTATGATCTGATCATGTACCGGACCTACGATGATGCATATAATCCGCATGCGTTCCTCCTATCTCTGTTCCATGAAACTGAGGAAGCACCTGCTGTGGTCTGGTCAGATGCTGGACTGGAATCACTGATTGACACGGCCGTAGGTACAACCGATCTGCAGGAACGCCAAAGCGCTTATGACTCTATTTTCACCAAGCTGTACCAGGAGGCCATGTTTGCTGCTATATACTTCCCCGATGATATCCTTGCAGTGAACAAGAGAGTAACAGGGTTCAAAGCCGGGTATACGACCTTCTCGCCAATCTTCTGGAATCAGCTCGATATAGGTGGAGAATGATGTTGAGAGAAATTTCAAAGTACTGGACCTCAAGCTCGGAGAGTTATGACAAGGTCATACAGACCCAATTCCGCAGCAAGACAACCATTAACCTGTGGAAGCAGCTGCTTACTAAAGGCTTGGGAGTCAAGTCCCGGAAAAAGGTGCTGGATGTGGGAACGGGGCCCGGTTTTTTCTCCATCCTCTTATCGCAGATGGGACATCTGCCTACAGCCGTTGATGCATCTCAGGGGATGATCAATAGAGCTTCACAGAATTTTGAACGTTTTGGATACAAAGTTCCTGCTTATGTCGGCGATGCTGCGGATTTGCATGCTGAGCTGGACGACAGCTTTGATGCAGTGGTTTGCCGGGATGTGGTATGGACGCTGCCCGATCCACAGAAGGCTTATGCCGAGTGGTACCGAATTCTGAAGCCTGGAGGGACCCTGATTATTTTTGACGGTAATTATTTGTATAACGAGAGCAGGACTTTATTTCGCAGACTATGGTATGCCTTGTCTTGGACACTGATTCTGCTTACAGAGAAGAGAATCCGGCAACGGAGTAATCAGGATAAAAGCATGCTAAGCGAGCTGCCGTTTGTTAATGTACTGCGGCCTGAGGCTGATGAGAAAGCGCTGATACGGGCCGGATTCCGCAGTATAGATTTTCAGCGGAACTTTATTCCTGCCCGTGCGATGCCGCTGAATTATTTGAAATACGGCTACCAGAATGTAAACCGGTTCATGATTATAGCCAAGAAGGAGTGAATGATACATGAGTATCCAGCAGGAAGTAGAAACATATTGGGAAGGTGAAGCAGAGCTGTATAGTGAAGGCATTCAGCGGGAACTGAACGGATTCCAGCGGGAAGCATGGCTGAAGCTTATCCTGGCGAATGCACCGCAGAAGGATAGACTGCATGTTCTTGATATTGGCTGCGGCCCCGGCTTCTTCTCTGTGATTCTCTCCAGTGCCGGGCATCTGGTCACTGCGGTCGACTGCACAGACAATATGCTGGAAGAAGCGAGAGCACATACCAGACGGGAAGGTGTCACCGTTACTTTCCGCAAGATGGACTCACACAAGCTGGACTTTGCAGCGGAGAGCTTCGATCTGATCGTATGCCGCAATGTCACCTGGAGCCTTGCCGATCCGCAGTCAGCGTACAAGGAATGGAGAAGAGTACTCAAGCCGGAGGGAAGGCTGCTGGTTTTCGATGCCAACTGGAACCGTCATCTTTGGGACGAAGAGATGCAGTTGAAGCATGCCGAGGATCAGCAGGCCTACATAGACCGGGGCTTTGGTGAGCTTCCGCATCACAAGGACATAGAGGAGACTGACCGTCTGAGCCTTTTATTGCCGCTGACCAGAGAGTGGCGTCCGGAGTGGGATGTACGGACCCTCAAGGAAGAGGGCTTCTCCGCTGTATATACAGAAGAGAACCTGAACGCCAAAGTACTGGATGAGAAGCAGCAAGTATTGAACCGTTCAACACCGATGTTCATGATTTGCGCCGAGAAATGATAATGAGCAGCTATAATAATATACAAAAAGCAGCGATTCTCTAAAGGAGAGTCGCTGCTTTTTGTATGGAATTTTCGCTTTCAGCTCAATCTTGGCAACGTCCAAGTTGGAGGGTTGTCCATTGAAGTTACACTATAGCGCCCTCGGTTCAAGTCCCACGGGCAGGTTAGTTCCAATTAAAGGTAAGTGTTCTTTTATGACGAATAATACTAAAGGTATCGTTCTAGAGAGGTTGTCCATTGAAGATTTTGATATCATAAACGATTGGTGTACCTCGGCTGGTGTAACCAACATGCTTTTTCAATTTTCAATCAACACAATAAATTAACAGAGCAGAGAGGTGATCCTTTTGACAAGGAAAAGATTTGTAACTGTTCTTACATTGCTTATAGTTTTATTATCTGCTTGTGACACATCAAGTGATACAGAAGTAGTAAAGAATGAAGAATACAACTTAATGATTACTAATAATAGCCCGTTGGATTTAAAAAGCGTAGTTGTTACTGTTAAACAAAAAGATACCACGCTAATTAATTCTTTAATCGATAGTAATATCAAACTTGGGGAAGTTGCGAAGTTCCGGGTGGAAGATGGGAAACAGACATTTAAGATTACATTAAATCCGAAGGAAAATTACTCGGTGAGTAAAGAATTTAACGAAGTATTTGGTAAAGGGGAAATTGTTGAATATCAAGTAATAATAGAAGAAAACGAAGTAACAATAAAAAAAATTAAAGCCAATGAGTAGTTGGGCTGAGGGTGTTCACTGAAATGTATTTATTTCACACAAGAGTTTCAATATGACGGACACGGCAGCATTCCTTTCCGTAATAATAATATTTATCTAATCTTTAGGTTCAGTTTAGAGTGTATAAAGATTGGAACGCTATATTAATACAAATAAGCTGGATAGAGCAGGAGATGGCAGATGAAAAATGTAAATAAATTTCTTACTATAGGTAAAGCAATACTGCTGGTCCTTGCAATCATTTATGTGGGTTCTTTAGTGGATTTTATTTTTAAACCCTTTAAGGCGCTGACCGGTGTGATCCTCATCCCGATGCTGTTAGCCGTTTTTTTCTACTATATCTTGCGGCCTTTAATTCCTCTGCTGGAAAAGTGGAAATTGAAGCGAACACCGGCGATCCTTCTGATTTACCTTTTCTTGTTTATCATTGTAATGGCATTCTTTGGGGGTGTCTGGCCTCCCTTGAAATCGCAATTGATAAATCTGGTGCAAAATGCGCCTCATCTTTTCAATTTATTAAACGATAAAATTGTGGAGTTGGAGAAGACAGGATTTTTCTCGAAAATTTTCCCCGAAGATTTCAGCCTGCTCTCCCAATTAAATGAATATTTAAATAAGGGGTTCACTTTATTAACCAGTTATGTCACAGGGTTATTTTCAGCGGTCTCCAACTTAGCGATTATCCTGTTTACCTTTCCAATTTTGTTGTTCTATATGCTTAAGGAGGGCGACAAATTCGGGAAAATCATCGTAAGAGCTGTTCCTAAACGTTTTCGCGGGAAAACCAGTACAATTACAAAAGAAATCGATGCCGCGCTCAGCAGCTATATCGTTAGCAGAGTTATCGTTAATCTGGCGCTGGGTGTCCTGATGTATCTCGGATTCCTTTTGATAGGGTTACCTTATGCTCTTGTATTGACGCTGATTGCCGTCATTATGAACTTTATTCCTTATTTTGGGGCCATCATCTCATCTGTTCCTATTGTGATTGTAGGTCTGGTTGAATCTCCTGCTGTGGGATTGTGGGCTTTGGTTATTATCCTGTTGGCACAGCAGGTTCAGGATAACATCATTTCACCGTTGGTCTTTGGCAAAAGCCTTGATATTCATCCCATTACCACAACAGTTCTTGTGCTGGGAGTGGGGAATTTCTTTGGATTCATTGGCATGCTGATCATTATTCCTGTGTATATGGTCATCAAAATTTTATCTAAGCATACGTATCATTTGTTCTTTAAAGAAAAATGGGAGGGACTATAGTTCGTATAAATCGAAGGAGGCGATGGGATGAACAACTTAAATAACGGATATAGAGGTAATATTACGATTTCAAATCGGGCCATATTGAAGATTGCCGGCAAGGCGATTCAGGAAGCGGAAGAAGTGAAGGCGCTTATGGAAGGCAAAACAAAACGCAAAAACAGAGATGACTTCTATAAAGCTATTGACCTCCAGATAAACGGGGGAGAGCTGGCGGTTCACATATTTCCGATTTTTGTGCTCGGAACTCCTCTTCACCAGCTTGCGCAGCTTTTGCAGCAAAAAATTAAGAGCAGCCTTGAAATACTGACTGGATTAAAAGTGTCACAAGTGAATGTAACCGTGGTTGGCATTATACCGGAGCAAATTTGATTTTTTCAATAAAACAGCGGCAGTCGAGGACCTTGTTTATCGTCCTTGGCTGCCGCTATTTTTTTTGGAGCTATAAAGAATGAACTTAATAACTACACAAAAGGGCAAAAGTAGCGAAGGGGAATTTTGGAACTGTAGGAGCGATAGCGACCGCCTTTGTCACCGGATTTCCACCGCATCAAGCGGGTTAAATCAAGAAATCTGGGGACAACAGCGGCCGGAAGTCCAAATATTCACCGTAGTTACGTCCTCGCCAAAATAGGGAAATCTTAAATTCATCTATATAGATTATTTTTGTAAACTAATCTTAAAAACGGTTGATTCCTTCCCGGGGTTGGCCAGTTCCAAAGTTCCGCCCATTCTTTCCGTATTTTTCAGGGCTATAGCCAAGCCTAAGCCGGTTCCTCCAGATGCCGTTCTGGCTTCATCTCCCCGCACAAAGGGATCGAAAAGGGTGGATCTGAGTTCTTGAGGAATCCCCACACCATTATCGGCAATTTCAATGACCATTCGGGTGGCCTGGGGAATGAGTTCAATCCGAAGATTCGTTCCGGGCGGATTATAAGTCAGAGCATTGGTGATCAGATTATAGACCACTCGTGACAGCAGTTCAGGATCAAAGAGCGCATAAACATCCTGATCGGGTACTTGGATCTGAAGCGTAAACCGCTTTTGTTCGATTTCTCCATACGAATCGGCGATAATTTCCCGTAGGAAGTCGCCAAGCTCGTGATGCCCTATTTTCAACAGGAAATCCGGCGAATCTGTTTTGAGCAGTTCCATCATATTTTGAATTAATTTAGTGACTTGGGAGGACTTATTGTGAATATATGACAGATATTTTCGCTGTCTTTCCACATCCTCGACGCGGCCCTCATACAGGGCTTGCGCATAACCCTGAATGCTGGTGACCGGGGTCTTCAGATCATGAGAGAGGTCCATCATCATCCGCTGCTTGCTTTCTTCCGCCAGCCGCGTAGCCTTGGTAGTTTTCTCAATCATATCTGCCATGTAGTTGAACGTTTCAGCCATTTGCTCGAATTCCTGCTCTGCATGGACAGAGATCCTGGTGCTGTAATTGCCTTGGATCATTTCCTTTAATCCTTCGTTAATTGTTTTGAGCGGTTTGAGAATTCGCCGGGCTACAGAATAGCTGTAAACAACAATCAGCACCAGAAGCACCATCGCTCCAATCAAAATATAGAAGGTAACCGAATGGTTAAAATAAGACATAAACGGGTAGCTGTTAATGGAGATGTCAATACGGTCCCGTGGGATTTTCAGCAGCAGCCAGTCTGTCGAACCAGGGCCCGGGTAGCGGGACAATGAATAGTAATAATCCTGACTTCGATCATTCTCAAGCAGCTTATACAATTGTTCCTCTGAGTAGCTAATCATCTGATCCTGTTTATTTCCGATCACTTCTTTGATGAGCTTGCTTCCGTCCAAGATTTCAAGCCAGCCCCGGCTGCGCAGCAATTTCTCGGTTTCCGGTCCGGATTTGGGATTATTCAAATATTGGCTTGCCGTGACCTTTAAATCCGGATCTGCAAGTTGATAATCCTTTAGTTTTTGCGTCACATCCAGTTGTATAAACAAATAGGCGCCAAGCGAAATGACAAGAACAATGACAAGAAAACGTAAAAAGTCAAAGGCAAGCGACGTCTGCAGCGGCCGTTGGTTTCTAGTTCTCCACAGGCGCATTAATTTTGTACCCCAATCCCCGGATGGTTTTCAGATACTCAGGTTTCTTGGAATCCAACTCAATCTTCTCACGGATGTTGCTGATATGTACCATGATACTGTTGTCCTCATACATATAGAAGTCTTCCCAAACCGCTTCATAAATTCGCTTGCGCGTGAACACCCGCCCCGGTTCTTCCATCATCAGCTTAAGGATTTTATATTCAGTGGAGGTCAACACAACCGGTTCCCCTGAGACATACAGAACACACTCGCTCAGATCTAGTGTCAGTGCTCCAAGTACAATTTTCTCAACCGCCGGCTCCTTCTCCACAGGAGAAACATCAAAATGATGGACTCTCCTCAGCAAAGCATTGACACGGGCAACGACCTCTAGCGGATTAAAGGGTTTAGAGATATAATCATCCGCTCCGAGCTCCAGACCGAGAATTTTGTCATGATGCTGGCTTTTGGCCGATAAGAACAGGACGGGAAAATGATACGCCCGGCGAATACTCTTAAGCAGCTGTAATCCATCCATCCCCGGCATCATAATATCGAGAATAGCTAAATCGATGGTATGCTCCCCAATGATATGTAAAGCGTCCATACCGTTGGTAGCCTTCAAAATATGGTAGTCCTTTTCAAGGTAAAGCTGCAGCAATTCGACGATTTCGAGTTCGTCATCAGCGATCAGTATCGTAAATATAATAAATCACCCCTACTCAATATAACTCTCTAACCTTTATTCATTCTAAACCAAACCTAAAGATTGGATAAATATTTATGGAATATTGTATTTATCTTTTTTTCATTCGTTCGAACGGGGCTTTACAGTTTCTTGCGCTGACTGTATAATTATTTTTAATTGTATACGGAATCAAACGGAGGAGCCTGCCAAAAGCGGGCTCTTTTTGTGTTTTTTACTGGGAAAATAAGTTAATTATCAATACCTGAGAATTGTACAGAATGAATGGATACAACCGCAATAGCAGAAAACTAGAACATGAATAAAAGAGGAGGAGTGCTGGACCGTGCTGCATCTTGTAGTTTTACTTCCATTTTTGCTTGCTGCATTTATTCCGCTTACTAAATATTTGCCGCGTTTTCATGTGGGCTGGATCGTTCTGCCCTTGCCTGCAGCTCTATTTCTCTACTTCCTGACAAGAATCCCAAGTATTCAAGCAGGATCAAATCTAATGACAAGCTTCTCCTGGATGCCTTCACTTGGAGTCGATATTACACTTTACCTGGATGGACTCAGCCTGTTGTTTGTTTTGCTGATTACCGGAATGGGCGCTCTGGTGGTACTCTATTCCATTTATTATCTGAGTAAGCACAGCGAAGGGATTCGCCAATTCTACATGTACCTGCTGATGTTTATGGGGGCGATGCTGGGTGTTGTGCTGTCAGATAATCTGATGGTTCTATACGGGTTCTGGGAGCTCACCAGTATTTCTTCATTCCTGCTGATTGCTTTCTGGCACCGCCGGGAAAGATCGCGCTACGGTGCAATGAAGTCGATGCTCATTACGGTGTTTGGCGGTCTGGCTATGTTTGCCGGATTTAATCTGTTATACGTCATGACTGGAACTTATAGTATCCGGGAAATTGTAGCTGTAGCCGGATCTTTGCCGGGCCACTCCATGTTTATCCCGGCGATGCTGCTGATCCTGCTGGGAGCGTTCACGAAATCCGCGCAATTTCCATTTCATATCTGGCTGCCTGATGCGATGGAAGCACCGACACCGGTCAGCGCCTATCTTCATTCGGCTACGATGGTTAAGGCGGGAATCTATTTGGTTGCACGGCTCACCCCTGTATTTGCAGGTCAATCCGGGTGGTTCTGGCTGGTTTCGCTCACAGGAATGGTGACACTGATCTATGGAGCATTTAAAGCGATTAAGCAAAGCGATCTCAAAGGCTTGCTTGCGTACTCTACCATCAGCCAGCTCGGTCTGATCATGTCTCTGCTGGGACTTGGTTCGGCGGCTTCCTTTTTTGCCGGGAAGGAAGAAGCTGTTTTCTATACTATGGCTACTACAGCGGCCCTCTTTCATCTCCTGAATCATGCTGTTTTTAAAGGCAGCTTGTTTATGGTTGTCGGAATTATTGACCATGAAACGGGTACCCGGGATCTCCGCAAGCTGGGCGGGCTGATGTCTCTCATGCCCATTACTTTCTCGGTCGCATTGATCGGCGCATTCTCCATGGCGGGCTTGCCGCCGTTCAGCGGGTTCCTCAGCAAAGAAATGTTCTTTACCGCTATGCTGAATATCCGTGAGTTCGACATACTGAATACTGGCTCCTTGATGGGGATTTTTCCGGTAGCAGCCTGGCTTGCTAGTGTGTTTACCTTTGTGTACAGTATGATTCTCGTCTTTAAGACCTTTGGGGGTAAACTTCAGAAGGCTAAACTGGATAAAATGCCGCATGAAGCGCCGCTCGGCCTTCTGCTGTCACCAGTGATGCTGGTCTCCCTTGCTGTAGTCTTTGCTTTCTTTCCTGAGCTTGTTTCTAATTCGCTGATTGAGCCGGCCATGGCATCGATCCATAACGGGGTATTGGCGCCTGAAGAAACGTTCGAGGTCTCGATTCATTTCTGGCATGGCTGGACACCGGAGATATTTATGACCATAGGTGTTATCGCTGCTGGTGTGCTGTTATACCGAAGCTACAGCCGGGTGCGGGTCTTGGACCGTGGGCCAAGCGGACGGAAAACGCTCCACCATCTCTATGATGGGAGCCTTCAATTGTTGGAGCGGGGCTCAAAACGCCTGACCAATGCTTATATGACCGGCTCCAACCGTCATTATTTGCTGTATATTTTCAGCTTCTTTATTATCGCGTTGCTCGCTGCTCTAATTGGACAACCGGGTATCAGCTTCGGCATGGAGCACTATGCGCCATTGTCCATTTATGAGACAGCGGTAATAGCCGTTATGCTGCTTGCGGCATTCGCGGTGCCTTTTGCCAAATCACGGGTCAGTGCCATTTTATTCACTGGCTGTGTCGGCTATATGGTAACGCTATTGTTCGTCATCTTCCGGGCGCCTGATCTCGCGCTTACGCAAATGATGATAGAGACGGTGTCGGTCATTCTCTTCCTTCTCTGCTTCAGATATCTTCCGAAGCTGAAGAAGGAGAAGGAACGCCTGCGGTTTAAGCTGCCGAACTTGATTATCGCCCTTGGTGTTGGTATCACCACAACTTTAATTGCTTTGGCGGCGATGGGTAGCAGTCCCTTTGAACCGATTTCTGAGTTTTTCCTGAAAGAAAGCTACAATTCAGCCGGCGGTAAAAATGTAGTCAACGTCATTCTGGTGGATTTCCGCGGCTTTGATACCTTGTTTGAAATTATGGTGCTCGGTATCGCCTCAATGGCTATCTATGGTTTGATTCATTTAAGAATGGAACCTGGTCAGACTGAAGCCGGAAAAGTCCATTCTGGAAACTCAGCCTCGAGGCTGCAAAGTAATGATGTGATCCTGCAGACCATGTCTAAGGGAATTGTCCTCATTATACTTACGTTCTCCTTGTACTTGTTCTTTGCGGGCCACAACCATCCGGGGGGAGGTTTTATTGGAGCGCTGATGACTTCCGCCGCGCTTGTTCTGATGGCTGTCGCTTTTGGCATGGATACGGTCCGTAAGGTTATTCCGGTGAACTACCGCTTGATTACGGGAGCCGGATTGCTGATCGCGATTGTTACGGCATCGGGTTCCTTCATATTTAATGCACCGTTTCTCAGTCATGCCTTTGGTCATTTTCAATTGCCTATACTCGGGGATACAGAGCTTGCGACAGCGGTTCTGTTTGACCTGGGCGTGTATTTGGCCGTAGTGGGTGTAACCATGAACATCATATTATCGATCGGGGGGGATAAACAATGGAACTCATAATGGCGGTGGCTGTAGGGATTTTATTTACAATTGGTGTCTATCTGATTCTGTCCAAAAGTCTGCTGCGCATTGTGCTGGGAACTTCCCTGCTGACACATGGCGTCCATCTGCTGCTCCTCACGATGGCCGGACTCAAAAAAGGCGCTGCACCGGTGCTAGGAGACAATGCGGAGACTTATGTTGATCCCCTGCCGCAGGCGCTGATCTTAACCTCCATTGTGATCAGCTTTGGAGTTACTGCGTTCTATTTTGTTCTGGCCTACCGTTCCTACCAGACACTGGGTACGGATGAAATCGATAGTATCAAGGAGGAGAAAGAATGAGCAATCTGTTAGTGCTGCCGATTCTGATCCCCCTGTGTACAGCTGTGATCCTGATCTTCCTGAAAGAAAGAATCCGGCTCCAGCGCCGGATCAGCTCCGCCAGTGGATTACTGAATATCGTCATTGCTGCTGTCCTGGTCTCACGCGTTCACGATAAGGGTATACAAACCCTGCAGATGGGGGGATGGTCCCCGCCTTACAGCATTGTGTTCGTTGGCGATATGTTAGCGTCATTGCTGCTGCTGACGGCTTCGCTGGTCAGCTTTGCCATATTGCTCTACTCCTTCCGCAGTATAGGTGAGGAGCGGGAGCGCTTTTACTACTATAGCTTTTTTCATTTCTTGCTCGTAGGGGTATACGGTTCCTTCCTTACAGGGGACATCTTTAATCTGTTCGTCTTCTTCGAGGTGATGCTCATTTCTTCCTATGCGCTTATTTCTATTGGCGGGACGAAGCTCCAGCTCCGGGAGACGTCCAAATATTTGCTGATAAATATCGTATCCTCCACACTGTTCGTGGCGGCGGTAGCTTATCTCTATGCAGCAGTGGGCACGCTCAACATGGCCCATTTGTCCCAGCGTATTGCCGAAGCGGGGCAAGGCGGCGTACTTAATGTAATAGCCATTTTGTTCCTGATCGTATTTTCTTTAAAGGCCGGGCTCATGCTGTTTTATTGGCTGCCTGGATCATACAGTGCACCTCCGGTGGCGGTCAGGGCTTTGTTTGGCGCATTGTTGACTAAAGTGGGCTTGTATGCAATTATTCGTACATTTACCCTCCTGTTCGTAAACGATCCGGGCTTCACCCAGCCTTGGATAGCCTGGATGGCGGCGGCTACAATGATTCTGGGCGGATTGGGAGCTGTAGCCTATCAGGATATTCCCCGTATTCTTAATTACAATGTCATCATCAGCGTTGGTTTTGTCGCCTTTGGCCTGGCAGTTGGGACACCTGACTCTCTGAACGGGGCGGTATTCTATTTGCTGCATGATATGTTGGCGAAAGCACTGATGTTTATTCTCGGAGGAATGATCATCTCTGCCGCAGGAACAGAACACTTGAAGAACATGGGGGGGATGATCAGAAAGTACCCCTTGATCGGTTGGATGTTTTTTATACTGGCGCTTGCTCTGGTGGGGATTCCTCCGCTCAGCGGTTTTACCGGCAAGGTTCTGATCATTCGCGGAGGGTTGGATACCGGCATGTTGACCTTGTCTCTGATTGGTCTGGCGTCAAGCTTTCTTGTACTGTATTCCTTGATGAAGGTGTTCAGACTGGCATTTTGGGGAAATGAACCGGAGAAGGAATTACCAAAGGCCAACTTAAAAAGCGCTTCGGCCGTTGCTGCCGGACTGCTTGTTCTTGTTATTGCAATGGGTATTGGGGCGGAGTGGGTATACGCCTATGTATCGCAGGCTGGAGATCTCTTGGTCTCACCCGGGCTTTATATTGAAGCTGTAATGAAGGAGTAGAGGAGATGGCTTTGCAAATACTGTTCAACCTGATGATTGCTTTCATGTGGATGCTGCTGAATAACAACAGTTCGGGCTCAAGCTTTATCGTGGGGTTTGTGCTTGGAGTGTTCATTCTGCTGATCCTGCGGAAATCCTGGACGCAGCCCTTTTATCTCAAACGAGTATGGGCAATGCTGAAGCTGCTGCTGATATTTATCCGCGAGCTGCTGGTATCGAGCTTTGTGGTGATCGGTCATATCGTTCGTCCAAAACTGGCTATACGTCCCGGTATTTTTGCTTACGAGACTGCCTTAACATCCGCGTGGGAAGTCACTTTATTATCCTGTTTGATTTGTCTGACACCGGGAACACTGACCCTTGATGTTTCGGGAGATGGAAAGATCCTGTACATCCATGCCATTGATATTGAAGATGCACAGCTGCTTACCGAGCAGATCAGAGGTACTTTTGAGCAAGCCATTATGGAGGTGACCCGCTGATGAGTCTGACTTTGTTAACTGCAGGGCTGATTATATTATCGGTGTCTATGCTGGCCTGTCTGTACCGTCTGCTTAAAGGACCGACCCGTTCTGACCGGGTTGCCGCACTGGATACGATAGGCATCCATGTGCTGGCCATGATTGCGGTAGTCTCTATGCTGCTGAATACACAGGATTTTCTTGAGATTATTCTGGTGATAGGCATTCTTACTTTTATAGGAACGACGGCGCTGGCCAGATATATTGAACGGGGCGTTGTATTTGAAGAGGGAGGTGACAGGCATGACCGGTGAGTTGTTCAGTTCGATTCTGGTGCTGCTAGGCGCTGTATTCTGCGGTTTGAGCGCATTCGGGTTGGTCCGGCTGCCCGATGTGTACCTGCGTTCACACGCTGCTACCAAAAGCGCGACACTTGGGGTGCTCTGTGTGCTGAGCGGAGCGTTTGTCTACTTCCTGTTTCACGATGGAATGGTCAGCTATAAGCTGCTGCTTGCTATCGTCTTTGTATTCATTACCTCTCCGGTAGCAGGCCATTTAAACGGCAGATCAGCCTACCGGTCGGGAGTCCCATTATGGGAAGGCAGCATTCAGGATGACCTGAAGCCCTCCATGGAAGAGGATCAGGCGCTGTCTGTAGAGCAAGATCGCTGACAGTAGCAGGCGAGCTGTGGAAGAACAACTCCACAATTCGCCGCTTCCGGCTGCGTTGTTCCGCAGACAACCCCGCAGTTTACACCACACCCTGTTTAGATTTCATACACTTCAGATTATATGTGCGGCCATAGGCGTTAGCGTATTTGACGATTCGGGCAATCATGCTTTTGTTCTTCAGCTTGGTAAACGGACAAGGATCGGGGGAAGTATTCACTTCCAGAATCCAGGGCTTGAGGCGCCGGTCCAAGGCAATATCCACGCCAATTTCCTGGAGGGCGGGAAAGGTTGTGCTTAGCTGCTTGGCGGACTTCACACCCATTTCCTTCAGGGCCGAGATCAATGCTTTACGCTTCTCCAGGCTGGTGTAGGCTTTCAACAATACTTCAACCGGATAAATCGTCCCCCCCTGGCTCCCGTTTGTAACAACCTTGCGGGGATGCGCTACGCGTCCTGCAACCCCAGTAGCTTCCCACCCACCCTTAAGATTTCGCTGCACCATCACCCGGATATCGAAGGGGCGGCCCTCATAAACCAAAAGCCGGATCCCTTTCTGCACTAAATAGGACTTTCCCTGAGTCTCACTTAAGATTGCGCGATAAGCCGTGTCGTAATCCGGGAAGCTGCGTACATGCATACCCGCCTGATAGCTGTATTGAATCCGTTCCTTCCGGACGGTCTTTTCAATCCGCATCACACCTTTCCCCAAGGATCCACAGCATGGCTTAATGTAGACCATATTATATTTTTGCAGCATCTCATGTAGAGTGCTTTGATCCATTTTTCTCGTTACCGGGATGTATGTCCTTAATTCTTGGCTTCGGGCCATCACCTTTGTCTTCGTCAGCTTATTGGATATATGCCTTATTTGCTTCTTCATTTTGTCCCTCCGTCTCTATAGTTCCATAGGCTATATTACGGAAATATTCAGTTTTTGATTGGGCATCCACACAGCAATAGAACACACCCGGAGAATTCTACATAAGATTATTGCAGGTGTTTATCTAATGAGGCTACAGTATGCGGCCAATAGGAGGCGGCGAAGATGCTGCTCGGCAATTTGCAGGATAAGGTGCTAGAAGTCACCGGGGTTTTTCCTTGGTACAAGAGGCTGATCGGCGGGGAGAAGACGAGTTATAGCCTACAGAACCTTCCGCTTATGACGTCTGAGATTCTGGATACCCATTATTATACCCAATTTAGTGACCCTTCTCTGGCCGTATACCGGACCTCGGGCACAAGCACGGGCCGCCGAAAAGCGATATTCTACTCAGAGGAAGACGATAAAAACTACATTGATATCAAAACAAAGCTGTTCGGTGAGCTGCTTGCGGGAAGCGGCTGCACAAGAGCTTTGGCGGACATGGGTACCGGACATGCAGCGAACACAGCCTTGTCCATATTTGAGCGGCTGGGACTCGAAAAGAGTTCAATACCCTTTGATCTTCCCATCGAACAGCACATTGAACGGCTGCAAGCCTTTAAGCCTGAGCTGCTGTATACGATGCCTTCCATCCTTGACCATATCGTATATGCCGCCGGAAATCCGCGCGACTTCGGCATCCGCAAAATTATTCTGGTCGGGGAAATCGCCACACTGGGATGGCAGCGGAATATGGCGCGCCTGTTCGGTCTTGATCCACGAGACATTGTAGATACGTATGGCTCCATTGAAATGGGCACGATCGCTTATTACTCTCATGAGCTAGGCAGATACATCTTTGCCGATGGAATTTTTGCGGAAGGGCTCGGGACGGAGGCGTTAGGCGGGGATTTAAGGCCGCTGGGTAAAAATGAAAGTATTCTGGTTCTTACTTCAACCGTCCGCAAGATGATGCCAGCCATTCGTTTTGTTACCTATGATGTGGTAAGGGATTTCAGACCTGTGATGATAGGCGGTGTGGAAAAGCAGAGTTTTGCCTCAATCGTTAAACGGGTGGGCCGGGAACTGAAGCATGGGGAAAAAATCAGCCTGTACGATATTGAACAGGTTGTATACCGTCATATAGAAGATGCGATCATCCGGGTGAAGGTAAGGAACAATGCGCTGACCATTTATATCAAAAGTAAATCTGCAGTTAACTCCACGGCTCCGGCAATCAGGGAGGAAATCAGGGAGTGCATTCCGGAAATCGGCATGATGATTCGGAATCATCTGCTTGACGATATTGAAGTCTTTATAGTAGCCAATGGCGAGACGCTGGAGAGCGGGCAGGTAAAGAACAAAAAGCTATATTACCAAAAAGATAAAGACAGGGCAGAGATGAACTTGAGTGGCGGCATACTGTCGACCATCGGAAATACGCCCTTAATCAAGCTGAGCAACCTGTTCCAGAACAGTAGTTTTGAGGTCTACGCCAAAATGGAGCTGCTGAATCCGGGCGGAAGTGCGAAAGACCGTCCTGCCCTGCGGATGATCCAAGAGGCTTGGAAGGAAGGTAGAATAAGGCCTGGAACTGTCATTATTGAATCGAGTTCGGGGAATATGGCGATCAGCCTGGCAATGATTTGCAAATATTTGGGGCTGCGGTTTATCAGCGTTATCGACCCCCGAACAACCGAAACGAATATTCAGATCCTGAAGGCATTGGATGCAAAAATCGACTATGTCGCCGAACCAGACCCGGAAACAGGCGAGTTTCTACCTGCGAGGCTCACACGTGTACAGCAGCTATTGGCAGAAATACCCGGCAGCTTTTGGCCGAATCAATATGGAAATGCAAATAATTATCTGGCACACTACCATACGACCATGAAAGAGATCGTGACCGAACTTGGCCGGGTGGATTATTTGTTTTGCAGTGTCAGTACATGCGGCACGATCAGGGGGCTGGCGGAATACGCAAGGGATCATGGGCTAAAGACCAAGATCGTGGCTGTCGACGCGGAGGGCAGCGTTATTTTTGGCGGAAATAAGGGCAGTCGGCGTTTCCCCGGACTGGGTGCCGGCATTGTGCCGCCTTTCTGCAGAAAAGACCTAATCGACCATATCGTGTATGTTTCGGACTGGGAGATCGTAAAAGGCTGCCGGGCGCTCTCGCAGAATGAATCGATCCTGGCCGGTGCATCCTCCGGAGGGATTATTGCCGCCGTCAAGCGTATGCAGCAAGAAATAACTCCGGGATCCCACTGCGCGGTCATTCTGCATGACAAGGGAGAACGTTACCTCGATACCGTATATTCGGACTCATGGATTCAGAACCAGTTCGGCCGGGATCTCTCGTCTGAAGACGGAGATGTCCCTACCTAAAAGCCAAAGGAGGGAGTGGCATGCTGTACTTAAATGACCGGGATATCCAGGCGATAGGCCTTGAGTGGCCTGACCTTGTGGAGTCGGCAGAATCTGTGGTGCGCATTCTTGATTCCGGTGATTACGCACAGCCAGTTAAGCCTTATCTAAGGTATAACCATCCTCAGAACCGGATTATTGCAATGCCCGCGTATGTAGGAGGAGACGTGAATGCAGCAGGGATCAAGTGGATTTCCAGCTTCCCGGATAATATCGGGGCCGGTCTTCCCCGCGCGCATAGCGTCATCATATTGAATGATCCCAATACGGGCCAGCCTTCAGCCGTTCTGAACTCGCCGCTGCCCAGCATCGTCAGGACAGCTTCCATCAGCGGGCTGATGATCCGTCACTTTATGCAGGCGCGGCCGCTGGAAGAGATTCAGCTCGGCATTATCGGCTGGGGGCCGATTGGGCAGCATCATTTTCAAATGGCAATGGCTCTGTACGGTGATCGAATTGAACGTATCCGCATCTTCGATCTAAGGGGAGCCGATCTGTCAGGAATTCCGTCCTGTTATAGGGACAGGATTGAAGTGGCAGAGACGTGGGCAGACGTCTATCTGAAGTCCAATATCTTCATCACCTGTACCCTATCCGATCACCGGTATATCGATCTTCCCCCTGCAAAAGGTTGTCTTCTGCTGAATGTTTCTCTGCGTGATTATAAGCCGGAGGCGTTAGCTTCGGTGAAAGCTGTCATTGTCGACGATTGGGATGAAGTGTGCCGCGAGAATACAGACATCGAGCGGCTCCATCTGGAACAGGGGCTGACCCGTACCGGCACCCGTAAGATTAGCGACGTCGTCTGCCGAAGCAGCCTGACTGAATTCGCCGAAGATGAGCCGGTCTTCTTCTGCCCGATGGGGATGGCTGTCTTCGATATTGCAACAGCGGTATATTATGTAAAGAAGGCCAGGGAGAAAGGGATTGGGACCGAGCTTGAGTAAGGTGGGAGCAATTTGCTCTGCTGTAATACAGCTTTCACCGCTCGATACAAGACTTAACGATATTATGCCGACGCCATGGGGTTAATTGAATGTATGATAAGGTAGATAGAACAAAAACAGCGCGAGCCAATGGATACTGGCACGCGCTGTTTTTATTCTATTCTGTAAATAATCTTGCCACCGTAATAATATAGTTAACTTCTTTTTGAGGAAAGTTTTGTGATATAGATATATTACCATTTACATTAATTTCTCGAATTGCTGGATAAACTGGACGACTATAAGAGTCGCTAGCAAAGCCTCCATACTCAGCCCCAAAAGAAACAAGTGGATGAATGTCAGCCTTACCCTTAGGAATACTCTTACCGGTTATGTTTGTTGCATTTATGGTGAGCTGAAATGTGTTATTGCTTCTATTAGTTATTGCAAAGTCATTGTTTCTCAGGTTTTGTATCCATCACAACAGTTTGTCCATCCATCTGAGCATTTTTTGAATCTTTAGAAAATACAAACTACATAAGTTGAACTAAAGAACACCTAGAGGCTAAAGCAGCGGAGGGGAAGTTTGGAACTGTAGGAGCGCTAGCGACCGCCTTTGTCTGCGGATTTCTACCGCTATAAGCGGTATTCATCAAGAAATCTGTAGACAACAGCGGCCGGAAGTCCAAACATTCACCGCAGTTGCGTTCTATGCCGGCTCGGTAATTCTAAAGTTCATATAGAGGAATTATTTAGTGAAAGCAGCCCTTGAAAGCAGAACTATACTTTCTTCAGCTAGCCGATTATACTGAATTATAAAATTCACAATCTGAAATAGTTGAAAGGTGCTGCCCATGTTATCATTTTTGCTTACGCTTAAGCGTCTGGTGACCGGCTTATGGCGGGCGCTCAAGCTTAAGAATTTTCAGGCATTGCTCGTATTGGTGGTCATCACGCTGACCTCCGGAACCATTTTTTATGTCAAAGAGGAAGGACTCTCTGTAATTGACGCGATCTATTTTTGCGTAGCCACGCTTAGTACAATCGGACATCCTACCTTTGTTCCGCAAACCACTTTAGGGAAAACTTTTACTATTGTCTACATCATCGTTGGCACCGGATTATTCCTGGGGATGATCGGCTACATCGCTTACTTCTTGATCAAACAAACGGACAAGGAAAGTGATTGATCCGCAGCAAACAGAACAGAATAATTTCTTCTTAATTTATGAACTGTATGTGACGATAATAATTAAAAACATTCACATTTAGGGAGATGCATCATGGATAATTTGACCGCACTAGTACTGGCTGCACCAATGTTTAAGCAAATTCACGCACAGGATATTATGATCGGCATTACGGATAAGGAGATCTTTCATTACTATGCACCAAGCAAGGTACTCGATTTTGGCCTGACCAAGGGAAGTCCTGTTCCAGAGGATGACCCGTCGCTCGGGAACGCCCTTGCAGGACGTGCTACGACGAATCGTCTGTCTGCCGAGCTGTACGGGGCGACTGTAATCTCCTCAGCGGTGCCGATTTACGGCGATGAAGGGGAGATTATCGGGGCATTTGCGATTGCTTATACGCTTGAGAACGAAGACAAGATGGAACAGCTGACTGAGAATATCAACCAGATCAGCGGTCAATTGATGGATATGGTCCAGAACGTTGCGGCACAATCCGAAGAGCTGTCAGCTACGACGGCACAAATTCTGGAGAACTCGCGCAAGACGGTTGAGGAGTCGAAGCAGGTGAACAAGGTGGCCGGCTTTATCCGTGAAATCTCGGAACAGACGAATCTGCTTGGCCTGAACGCAGCGATTGAAGCGGCCCGCGTAGGGGAGCAGGGTGCAGGTTTCGGTGTAGTAGCTACAGAAGTGCGCAAGCTTTCCGTCAACACAAAGGAAGCGACGAAGACGATCGAAGATTCACTCAGCACCGTGCAGCATTCCATTCTGCAGATGGAACAGGAAATTGAAGCCATTGCGGATTCTTCCTCTGCACAGGCCGAATTGGTCACCCAGTTCAGCGAGCTTATTGAGCGCCTGAATGAGACTAGCAGTGAGATGGAAAAGTTCATTTCATCTATTCTTCAATAAACTCGGCAAAATTGGCTGCAACTGTATAAGCCCCGCAAATGAGGATACTTATTTGCGGGGTTTTTTGCTATGAAGAAGTCCAAATGCGGTCTCTCCTGTTCAGGCAGGATGTATTATTGACAATTACTTGTTAATAAATGAGCTATCTAGTTTAAGTAAGTGACATAGCTGTATTTCATGGTGGCATGCACGCTGTGTTGCATCATGATGAAATAGAGGGATTTTCAGGTTTGACAACCTGTATATACAGGTGTACAATCCATCTTGTATATACAAGTTGAAGAGAAGTGAGCTAAACCTATAATGGGTGGAAAATGCTACATACAACTAGGAGGGGCAAATAAATGGCAAATACACCTGAACAACAATGGTGGCGGAAATCAACGGTGTATCAGGTCTATCCGAAAAGCTTCAAAGATACGACTGGGAGCGGAACGGGTGATATAAAAGGTTTAACCCAGAAGCTGGATTATTTGCAGGACCTGGGCATTGATATCGTTTGGCTGCAGCCGGTTTATGTATCCCCGCAAAATGATAACGGTTACGATGTCGCGGATTACCGGCAGATTGACCCGACTTTCGGAACGATGGAGGACTTCGATGAGCTGATGCATGAGCTTAAGAAGCGCGGCATGCATCTGATGACGGATATTGTGGTCAACCATTCCTCTACAGAGCATCCCTGGTTTCAGGAAGCCCGCAAATCGAAGGACAATGCTTACCGCAATTATTATATCTGGAAAGATGCAGCACCGGACGGCGGTCCTCCGAACAACTGGCAGTCCAAGTTTGGCGGACCTGCATGGCAGTGGGAAGAGACAACGGGCCAGTATTTTTTGACACTGTTTGATAAGACACAGGCCGATCTGAACTGGGAGAACGAGCAAGTGCGGCAGGAAGTGGCCGACCTGATGATTTTTTGGGCGGAGAAGGGAGTCAGCGGATTCCGTATGGATGTTATCAACCTGATCTCTAAGGATCAGGGATTTCCGGAGGATGACGGAAGTATTTCACCCGGCGACGGACGGCGTTACTATACGGACGGGCCGCGGGTGCATGAATACATCAAGGAGCTGTATGCCAAGGTCTTTGGTCCCTACAATCTTGTAACTGTAGGAGAGATGTCTTCAACTACTCTGGAGCACTGCATCCGCTATTCCAATCCGGAGGAGAAGGAATTCTCCATGACCTTCAACTTTCACCATCTGAAAGTGGACTACCGGAATGGGCAGAAGTGGGAACTGAAGCCTTACGATTTCGAGGAATTGAAGCAGCTGTTCACGAAATGGCAGTCCGGTATGCAGCGGGGAGGGGGCTGGAACGCACTCTTCTGGAACAATCATGATCAGCCGCGGGCCTTGTCCCGGTTTGCGGACGACGGAATCTACCGGGTGGAGAGTGCCAAGATGCTGGCGACGACGCTCCACGGGCTGCAGGGTACACCGTATGTGTACCAGGGTGAAGAGATCGGAATGGCAAATCCGAAATGGCTGGACATTGGTGAGTTCAATGATATCGAATCCACCAATATGTTCATGATCCTGCAGGAAAGAGGCCTGTCAGCGGATGAAGCACTCGCCATCATCCGGGAACGCTCCCGCGATAATTCGCGGACACCGATGCAGTGGGATGGGACAGCGAATGCCGGATTTACCAGCGGGACCCCATGGCTGAAGGTGGATGAGAGTTACAAGGAGATCAACGTTAGCGCGCAGCTTGGAGATCCGACTTCCATCCTGGCTCATTACCGTAAGCTGATCCGTCTGCGCAAGCAGGAAGAAGTGCTTACCAACGGACGTTATGTCCGGCTTGATGAGGCGCATCCTCAGATTTACGCGTATGCCCGGATTAACGAAACCGAAATACTGGTCGTCGTATCTAATTTCAGCGGTGAACATGTAGTATTTACTGCTGCCGAAGTGTTCTGGGGGACCGTAAAGGGCAAGGAAGCAGAACTGCTGATCGGAAACACCCCGCAGACCCCGGCATGGGGCCAGACGGTTGAGCTATCACCTTATGCATCCTACATGTGGATTATCCGATAACAGCACGAATATAACCTAACTAACTTAAGGAGTGAGAACATGGCGATTAACCGGCAAAACGTGGAGCAGATCGTACAGGCCATCGGCGGAAAAGACAATATCGAAGCAGCCACGCACTGTGTCACAAGGCTGAGATTTGCCCTGAAAGACGAGGGCAAGGTTGATACCTCTGCGCTGGAGCGGAATGATCTGGTGAAAGGGCATTTTTCTTCCCAAGGCCAATTTCAAGTGATTATCGGTCCGGGACTGGTGGACAAAGTATATGAAGAAATGATCGGCATTACCGGCGGAGCCCGTTCTTCGAAAGACGAGGTAAAGACGGCGGCCAGCAAACACCAGAATCCGCTGCAGCAGGCAATCAAGACACTGGCGGATATCTTTATTCCGATCCTCCCGGCCATTGTGATGGCAGGTCTGCTGCTCGGGATCAACAACATTCTGACGGGTCCCGGCATCTTTTTCGACGAACGTTCCCTGGTGGATGTGTATCCGCAATGGAAAGACATCGCTTCGATTATCAATACGATTGCCAGTACGGCCTTTACGTTCCTGCCCGCACTTATTGGATGGTCGGCAGTAACCCGGTTCGGCGGCAGTCCGCTGCTGGGGATTGTGCTCGGTCTTATCCTGGTTCATCCTGATCTGCTCAGTGCATACGGATATGCGGATGCCAAGCTGCAAGGTACGGTTCCAGTCTGGAATTTATTCGGCTGGGAGGTTAATAAGATCGGCTATCAGGGACAGGTGCTCCCGGTGCTGGTCTCCGCTTATCTGCTCGCCCGGCTGGAGCGCTGGCTTAACAAGCGGGTGCATGATTCCATCAAGCTTCTGGTCGTTGCACCGGTAGCGCTGCTGATTACAGGATTTCTGGCGTTTACGGTTATCGGTCCGGTTACATTCATGATTGCCAACGCCATTACAACGGGGCTGGTCAACATCTTTGGCTCCTTCCCGGCGCTGGGAGGACTCATTTATGGGGGGCTGTACGCACTGTTGGTTATTACCGGCATGCACCATACGTTCCTTGCTGTGGATATTCAGCTGATCGGTTCCGAAGGAGGAACCTTCCTCTGGCCGATGCTGGCGTTGTCCAACATTGCACAGGGTGCAGCCGCACTCGGGATGCTGTTCGTGGCCAAGCAGGAGAAAACGAAAGGTCTGGCCGTGACCTCTTCCATTTCTGCCTTCCTGGGTGTTACAGAACCGGCGATCTTCGGGGTTAACATCCGTTATAAGTATCCGTTTATCTTCGGGATGATCGGTTCGGGTCTGGCGGGCATACTGCTGGCACTCAACAATGTGCTGGCGTCCTCCATCGGGGTCGGCGGGATTCCCGGCTTCCTGTCCATCTTCCCGAATCAATGGGGAATCTTCTTTGTCGGCATGGCCATCGTATTAATCATTCCTTTCGGAGCTACCGTATTGTTCGGCAAGATCCGCGGCCGGGGAGGCGAAGAACCGGATAATAACGCAAAGACGGATAACGTCCAGGCCACAACTCCGGCTTCTCTTCCTCCGATGATTCAAGAGAAGGCTGGCACCAAGGAATCAGCAGCGAATGTTCTGGAAATCGTCTCGCCGGTGAGAGGACAGATTGTACCGCTGGAAGAAGTGCCGGACCCGGCCTTCGCCGAGCGGCAAATGGGTAAAGGAGTGGCGGTAAATCCGTCCGAAGGAAAAGTGTATGCTCCATTTGACGCCACCGTCGTCCATGTCATCAAGAGCAAGCATGCGATGATTCTGGAGCATGCTACGGGAGTGCAGATTCTGATTCATATCGGCATCAATACCGTTTCGATGAAAGGCAGCGGATTTACGGCTCATGCCGCCACCGGAGATCAAGTCAAGGCGGGTCAGCTGCTGCTTGAATTCGACCGGGATGCTATAACCGCAGCAGGATACCCGCTGACTTCACCGGTTATCGTACCTGACGGGCAGGATATCATCGAACGGGTGGAGGAGCTGATCCCTAGTTCAAATCCTGTTCAGGGGCAAGCGGTTCCTGTTCTAAAGATCTATCTTAAAGGTTAACAATCGTGGTACTATGGGCATGGTGATTAAGGATGAATAAGAATATATATCTTCATATTTATAATGATTATTCGGCCCTGATTCAGTCCGGGCAGCTCCCTGCCGGCAAGAAGCTGCCTTCGGAAAGCGAGCTTGCTGAAGCATACGGAACTTCAAGGGAGACGGTACGCAAGGCTTTGCTTATGCTCTCTCAGAACGGCTATATCCATAAGATTAAGGGGAAGGGTTCCTTTGTACTCGATACCCAGCGGATGAATTTCCCCGTTTCCGGATTGGTTAGCTTCAAGGAAGTATCCAAGAACCTGGGACGTTCCGTACGTACCATTGTATATGAGAACGGCTGTGTGCCCAGTACATCTGAGGAGGAACGGCGTCTTCAGATGAAGGAGCCGGGCCCGCTTTGGAAGGTAGTCCGTGCCCGGGAGATTGATGGGGAGAAGATCATCCTGGACAAGGATTATTTTCTAACCTCCTATGTACCGTCTCTCACTGCTGAAACCGCCGGGAATTCGATCTATGCGTATTTGGAAGGAGAACTTCATCTCACTATCAGCTACGCTAAAAAGGAGATCTCTGTGGAAGAAGCTACACCGGAGGATAAGCTTTTGCTTGATTTGCACGATTATCAGCATATTGTCGTAGTCCGCAACTATGTGCATCTGGTGGACACTAAGCTGTTCCAGTATACCGAATCGCGGCACCGGCTCGATAAGTTTCAGTTCGTGGACTTTGCCCGGCGGGCTCAGAGCGAAAGCGATCTGTAGCATTGACAGCTAGAATGGAAGTTTGTTTTTTAAAATATAATAATTTATATGCTTCACGCTATAAATTATCCTTCTATTTCTCGCTGAAACGGATACCGTCCTTTTGAGGACGGCGAAGCCGTTTCCACTTGGAAAAAATCGGGTGTGATTCCTCCGTCAAAGAGGGATTGCACCCGATTTTTTGTATGAAGAAGGGAATCTGGATTATGATTGATAGACCTGAAAATTGAGTAGAAGCTTTAAGCGGGTAGAATACGGAAGGTGAATTATTAATAGAAAGCGCATACAAATCTTCAGTCCATTTTCTTGAACACAGCCCATAACAGCCCAATCAAGCATAAGCCTACAGCCAGGAGGACAAAGGGGAGCCACTGCGGACCGGCTGCACCAGTTATATTTATTGAGACCATTCGCGGGTTCACCCCCTTTCCGGGTAGAGATTGCAGGCTACTCTGTGGGGCCATAGACCAGTGAAATCTGATGCTCCTTGAAAAAATCAATCCATTCCTCCGAAGGCTTGCGGTCTGTCACAATGTAATCCACCTTGTCAAAGCTGAACAATTTGATGAAGGCAATACGGTCGAATTTCGAATGGTCCACAAGCAGGATCACCTTGCTCGCCTGCTGCTGCATCAGAACCTTAAGCTCGCTCTCTGCTTCATTGGAATCACTCAGCCCGCCTGTCATAGACAGAGCTTTGCAGCTGAACAAGGCGACGTCCACATTGTACTTCTGTAGAGTATAGGAGGCAGTTGGTCCGACAAAAGAGTTCGTCTCAGCACCCAGCATACCACCAGTAGAGATCAGCTTGTGGCCGGAATGCTGGAACTCGGACAGGACTACTAGTGAATTGGTGATCACCGTCAGATTTTGTTTAACATCGGTTATTTTCCTTAAGGCTTCAAAAGCGGTCGAACTGGTGTCTGTCATCAGGCTGTCGCCATCATTGATCAGTCCCAGCACGTTGTCGGCGATCATCCGCTTCTCGTCAAGATGGACTGAATGCCGGAGGGAGTAGGCGGGGTCTTCATTGGTATGAACATTCAGAACCGCTCCGCCATAGCTCTTCTTGGCAATTCCTTCTTTATCCAGCTTGTCGAGATCTCTTCTTATCGTTTCTTCGGAAACTCCGAAATGCTGTGCCAGATCAGCAACATGGACTTTCTTATAGCGGTGCAGCTTGTTGATAATATATTCCCGGCGTTCAAAGGCTCTCATGTAGTTCCTCCTGCATTAAAACATCTATAAGGTTAGTGTACTACAATTCACTTCAGAAATAAAAGGATATTCCACATTTATTAGCGATTAACAAAATAAAATCCACAAAAAGTCACATTAACGTGTGGTTTTTTGTTGACATTCCATTTCCCAGATTTTATGATGAAGCAGATGAAAGCGATTTATTTATATTATAAACCCATTTACCTTTGAGGAGGTTGTTCAGTATGGCAGTAAAGTATCCGGCAATCGGCATTCGTCCAACGATCGACGGCAGAAGGCGCGGTGTGCGCGAATCGTTAGAGCTTCAGACTATGGGAATGGCACAACGGGTAGCTGATTTTTTGCAGGAGAATTTGCGTTATCCTGATGGATCGCCCGTGGAATGCGTCATTGCGGATTCTACCATTGGCGGGGTCAGTGAGGCTTCGGCTGCACGTTCGAAGTTCTCCGGAGCAAATGTGGGGGTATCCATTACAGTAACTCCTTGCTGGTGCTACGGCTCCGAAACGATGGATATGGATGCGGCAATTCCCCAGGCGGTATGGGGGTTCAATGGCACGGAAAGACCCGGTGCCGTTTATCTTGCCGCAGTTCTGTCGGCGTACGCCCAGAAGGGGATTCCGGCCTTCGGGATCTACGGGGAGGATGTACAGGACTCCGGAAGTGAGGAGATTCCGGCCGATGTTCAGGCAAAATTGCTCCGGTTTGCCAAATCGGCGTTGGCTGCTGCCATTATGAAGAGCCGCTCCTATTTATCCATGGGTTCCGTTTCCATGGGAATCGCCGGTTCCATCGTGAACGACCAGTTCTTCCAGGAGTATTTGGGCATGCGTAATGAATATATCGACATGTCCGAGTTCGTGCGCCGCTTCGAAGAGGAAATCTACGATCCGGAGGAATTCGCGCGGGCCTTGAAATGGACCAAGGAGAACTGCCAGATAGGGCCTGACAACAACCCTGCCCATCTGCAGGTCAGCGAAGAAGAGAAGGAGAAGCAGTGGGAGACCTGTGTCAAGATGGCCCTGATCGGACGTGACCTCATGATCGGCAATCCTGTGCTTGCGGAGCTTGGCTTTGAAGAAGAAGCGCAGGGACATAACGCTATTGCTGCAGGCTTTCAAGGGCAACGCCAGTGGACCGACCATTTCCCGAATGGCGACTTTATGGAGACGATCCTGAATTCCTCCTTTGACTGGAACGGCAAACGGGCTCCTTATATTCTGGCTACCGAAAATGACAGCCTAAACGGCGTGACGATGCTGTTTAACTATCTGCTGACGAATACGGCGCAAATATTCGCTGATGTCCGCACGTACTGGAGTCCGGCAGCCGTGAAGCGTGTGACCGGCTACGAGCTGGAAGGCGCTGCTGCGAATGGCTTGCTTCACTTGATCAACTCCGGTTCGGCCGCGCTAGACGGAACCGGGCAGCAATCCCTCGAAGGCAAGCCGGCGATCAAGCCCTTCTGGGACATTACGGATGAAGAAGTGGCTACTTCACTTAAGGAGACCTTCTTCCGCCCTGCCTCGCAGGAATATTTCCGCGGCGGCGGTTTCTCTACCGACTACTTGACCAAAGGCGGTATGCCTGTCACGATGGCGCGGCTTAACCTCGTCAAAGGCTTGGGACCCGTTCTGCAGCTGGTGGAAGGGTATACCGCCGAGCTCCCCGGAGAGGTTCACCGCCAACTGGATGAACGTACCGATCCGACCTGGCCGACTACCTGGTTTGCTCCAATCCTTACCGGAACCGGCTCGTTCAAATCGGTCTATGATGTGATGAACAATTGGGGAGCCAATCATGGAGCCATCAGCTACGGCCATATTGGTGCCGATCTGATTACACTTGCTTCAATATTGCGTATTCCAGTCAGCATGCATAATGTCGACGAATCACAGATTTTTAGACCGCGTGTGTGGTCGCTGTTTGGAACAGACAGCTTAGAGGATGCCGATTACCGGGCATGCCGCAATTTCGGTCCGCTGTATCATTGACAGAACTTAGGCAGGTGGTTTCGATGAGCGAGTTCAAAAGAGTGCTGGCCGTGGATCTTGGAGCCAGCTCCGGCAGAGTGATTCTGGGAACTTATGACGGCAGCCGCATTATCACCGAGGAGCTTCACCGGTTTGCCAATACTCCGCTGCACATCGGCGGGGATTTACACTGGAACGTGCTGGAGCTGTTTCAGGAAATTAAGCAGGGTATCAGGCTGGCCTGCAGCAAATACGGGGAGCTGCTTAGTCTCAGTGTGGACACCTGGGGAGTGGATTATGGCGTGTTGGATCAGGACGGAATGCTGCTGTATCCGCCTCACCATTACAGAGATCAGCGGATGCAGGAATACCGCCTCAAGCTGGAAGAGCTGCTGCCGCCGGAGGAACAATTCCGCCTGACCGGCAACCAGCCGGACCCCATCAACACAGTGTATCAGCTGTTTGCTGATGTTCAGCGGAATCCTGAACTGCGGGCAAATGCTGGCCGTATCTTAATGATGCCGGATTTATTTCATTATTTATTATCAGGAACAGCCGCCGCCGAGAGGACGATCCTCAGCACCAGCGGCCTCATGAAGGCCGGCACGGCAGAACTCTCATCCGAGGTGTTCAGCAGACTGGGAGTTCCTCCGGCGCTGATTGCCGACAGGGTGGATGCCGGAACAATTATCGGCTCCCTGCTTCCCGGCCTCCGCAAGGAATTCGGAGGCAGTGCCCTGCAGATCATTGCCGGCGCTTCACATGATACGGCTTCAGCGGTTGCTTCCATTCCTTATCGTGACAAGGAGCATGCAGCATTTATCAGCTGCGGCACCTGGTCGCTGGTCGGATTGGAAACGGAGCAGCCCGTGCTTACAGAGCGCTGCTACCGTTACGGCTTCACCAATGAGAGCTGCTACGGCAGGGGCAACCGGCTGCTGAAGAATATTACGGGTCTTTGGCTGCTGCAGGAAACCCAAAGAGCCTGGGCGGAAGCCGGTGTGGTCCTTAGCTTTGGGGAAATGGTCGAGCTGGCCGAGAGCGAGCAGGCTGTGCAAGGGTTGATCAATCCGGGTGATCCGCTGTTCAGCACTCCGGGAGATATTCCCGGACGTATTGCGGAATATTGCCGCAGCACCGGACAGCCTGTGCCGGATACCAAAGGTGCAGTCGTCCGGCTCATTCTAGTGAGCCTCGCCGAGGCGTACCGCAAGGCGATCGCGGAGCTTGAGGAGCTCACCGGCAAAACGATCCGTACCGTGCATATGGTTGGCGGCGGTATTCAGAACCGGCTGCTGTGCCAGCTGACGGCGGATGCGACCGGGAAAGAAGTGATCGCCGGTCCGGTCGAAGCAAGCGCGATCGGGAACGTTATCGTGCAGCTTACTGCACTCGGCTTGCTGGATTACAGCCGGGCGGGCGAAGTGGCCGCCGCTTCCGGAAGTCTTGCCGTGTACCGGCCTGTTCAAGAATGACTATACAAAGAGGAGAAATGACAATGGATGAAATGGAACGGAAATTACGACTGCAGATTTGCGACATTGGGAGAAACCTGTTCAATAAAGATTATATTGCCGCCAATGACGGCAATATTTCAGCAAGGTTGAACGAACACGAAGTATTGGCCACCCCTACCGGTGTAAGCAAAGGATATCTGGAGCCGGATATTCTGGTGAAAGTTAATCTTCAGGGTGAAATTCTGGAGGCACAGGAAGGCTACCGCCCTTCGACAGAGGTGAAAATGCATCTGCGGATCTACCGGGAACTTCCCGGCATCCATGGTGTCGTTCACGCACATCCGCCATTTGCCACCGCCTTTGCCATCAAGGGAGAAGCACTGGATAAGATGATGATGCCGGAATCGGTCATTGCCATGGGCGAGATTCCTCTGGCCCCGTACGGTACGCCTTCCACTGAGGAGGTTCCTGATTCGATTATGCCCTTCCTCGGTAAGAAATCCGCTGTGCTGCTGGAAAGCCACGGGGCCTTGTCCTGGGGGAAGGATGTAATGGCGGCTTACATGAATATGGAGAGATTGGAGTATACAGCAAAGCTCACTTTTCTGACCCGCATGATCCAAGGGGAGCGTGAACTGCCGGCAGACCGTATCAAGCAACTGGTAGCACTTAGATCATTTTACGGAATGTAAAGGAGATTATAGGATGCTCAAAAAGATTCCCAAGCTGCTGTCTCCTGAGCTCGTGCGGATTATGATGGAAATGGGCCATGGGGATGAGCTGGTGCTGGCGGATGCGAATTTTCCGGGACATGCGCTGCATCCCCGGGTGACAAGATGCGATGGCATAGGAATTCCCCAGCTGCTGGCTGCTATTCTGGAGCTGTTTCCGCTGGATCATTACGCCGGGCATCAGGCCGTTCTGATGGATGTGGTGCAAGGTGATCCCGCCGTTCCTGTGATCTGGGACACTTATAAGGAGATTATTAGGGATGTTGATCCTCAAGCGGTGATTGGTTACGAGGAACGCTTCAACTTCTATGAACGGTCCAAATCCGCTTATGCGATTGTAGTAACCGGGGAAGAAGTGCTGTATGGCAATCTCATTCTTAAAAAAGGCGTTATTGAAGGGTGAAAGTAGAATTACAGGCATTTTTTAATTTTTTTGTAATATACTTGAGTGTTGCGAAATCGACTTGAATGTTTTGAAAAAAACAGAGCTGTAGTGTGTTAGGCCGTTCAGGCGTTTTAGGCAGAGAGTCGAAGCAATTTTAGAATGTCGAAAAGAGGCTTCTTTTCCAGGGCTTGCTGATACACAATGAATGGGACATCTCCTTTATCTGGAAATTGTGGTCTGGTAAACGACAATTTCTCCAACAAGGCTGGATGTCCTTCTTCTGTCTGCCTATTCGATAAAAGTTCTAACCGTTTGACTTTAATTTCATTTGTTCGTCAGCATGTTTTTTACAAGACTCAAGTCAATAATAGAGATGTGAGTTAAAACCTTCTATGCTTAACATGAATTGACGCGAATACTCAGCGCCCCCTCGTTAGCCCTCTGCTTATATAACTTAAATATAAAATATCCCAAATTTGTTTTAATCGTTCCCAAATGGGTTATATATCTCCTGTGCTTTGTAATGGGTAATTTTGGATTACGCACCATTGCCCTCATTAAGACAACCCAGACAGGAGAGGACGTTAGTGAAAGTGAAACAATTGGCAATGATTATGCTCATCATGTGTATGATTCTAACAGGCTGCATGGGGGGCGGCAAGGAAGCCGGTCCAGCGCCTTCACCCGCACCGACGGCCAGTCCGGCTGCAGAAACGAAGAAACCTTCAGGGAACCCTCCGCCGGACGCTTCGCAGACGGTGTATAATCTGAAACAGAAATACGATACTGACAACAATCCGGGCATCATGCCTATGTATAATGTTGAGCAGGATATGGAATTTATCTTCAGATTCAATACGGATCTTGGCTCAGAGGCAATTGGCAAGACGCTGTCCGTACATACCGATATCAAGGCACTGCCGGAGAGCAAGGTAGGGACCCTTGAAGACTCACAGCTTGTAGGTGGCAAAAGCGTATACTCCATCAAGCCGCTCGGCTTCGGCGTACTCCCTTCCGATTCCTTGCGCGAAGCCGGAGGCAGCTCCTGGGGGAACGCCCCCGTGTACTACATCCGGCTCAACTATGACCTGGATGCCAAATCGCCTACTCCGCTGAAGCAGCCGATTATCATTCCGTTTACGGTGAAATCGGATCTGCCCACACCGACTCTGGATGCCGACATCAGCCCTGACGGCAGACTGACTCTCGTATGGAATGAGGTGCCGGGCGCAGAGAGCTACAATATTTACAGCGCTTCGCATATCACGATGGAGAATACCAATGAGGCGCTGAACGGGGCGGAGCAAGGATATGCGAATCAGCGTCCGCTGAAGATTGCGACGGTGCCCGGCACTTCTTATAACGACTTCATGAAGGACGGGCGCGGTGCGCTCGGCATTGTGGATGAGACCATCACCAGCCTTCAGAACAACAATGTACAAGGTGAATATTATGTCACCGCTGTTCAGGGAGGCAAAGAGTCCAGGTTCAGCCGCTCGGTGGATACCGTGTCGCTTTCCAAGCTGCTGCCGCGCACCGTAGCTTCTGAGGATAATATCAACCTGAAATTGTTCAAGAACGCTGCCGAATTGCCCAAGACTGTACCTGTCCAGTTCATTGACGGCTCCAAAGCCTCGGGGACTGTGATATATGACACGGATTCCATCACGATTCAGCAGTCCGGTCCAACCGATGTGCCATACTCCATTCAAGGTACAGCGCTCAAGGGGTACGTACAGGTTACGCAGTTGACGGATGCCGATATTGCAGGTCTTGCAGCCGCCCAGAGCAAAGGGGCCAATCAAGGGTATGTGGAGCCGGAGAATAATACGGAGTATGTGCCTGCCCCTGATGTTCCGACCATCATTGACAACGACAATGCGGGCGAATCCGGCGATAATGTCATTGACCGGCAGAAGGAAAATACCCGCAGCAAGGTAGATGAGGGGAACAAGCAGGCCGTGCCTGCCTCAACGATCCGGGCGGACCTGATTCATGCCGATTCTGCGCTGGAAGAGTATCTCGCCTTGTCACTGATCAGCGGAAAGACCGAAATTTCGCTTCTGGCCTTCCCGGAGGCGCAGAATGCGCGAACCCTGGTCGATGTAGTGGAAAAAGTAGTCTATCAGAACCCGCTCATTCTTGGATTCCGCAGCTACGGCTACGATTATCAGAACCTGACGCTGCATGTGGAGTACGATGATTCAGCCGAGGTCATTGCGTCCAAACAGCGTGAGATCCTCACAGAGGCAGATAAAGTGATCGCCGCCACACTCAAGGACGGTATGAGCGCCGATGAGAAGCAGATGGCGATCTACGATTATCTGAATGACAATACCGCCTATGACGATGCCGCGCTGGAGAATGCCAAGGAGCAGCAGTTCAAGAGTGTGGATGCCAAATTCAATGATTCCTTCAGTACCTACGGCATTCTGGTCAAAAAAGTTGGCGTATGTATGAGCTATGCACACACCTTCCAGTTGCTCGCTGACCTGTCCCAGGTCCCTTCGATGGTGGTCACAGGAACCATGAGCGGCGTGAATCACGCCTGGAACAAAGTGAAAATCGGCGCGGAATGGGTCAATGTCGATCCGACCAATAATGCTACCAATAGCGGACTTCCCTATCTGCTCTACAATTCCAGCGATGCCACTGCCACAGATGTAGAGTATGTGATGGACAAGGCTTACTGGCTGGACCATGAGCTGTCCCTGTTCCAGGCCACCAGCAATGCCTATGATTATTATGTGACGCAAGGGCTTGAGGTGGATTCCCTGGAAGCGTACAAGACCAAATTGGCCGAACAGTTGAAGAATGGGGAGACCCTGGTGGTCCTGCGCGTTCTGGCCGATACAGACAGTTCAGAGCTGATGCAGAAGACCGCCGAGGTCATCAAGCAATATGATGCAACCAAGTTGGACAAAGCGGGTATGGTTGAATTCGGAAGCTACGTGGCGGTTCAGCTGTAAGCCTGGCCCCTATAGAAATGCCAAAAGGTAAGCTCCTGCAGCGGAGCTTACCTTTTGACTTTCCAGAAGAAACAAATTGCAGTCTGGGCTATGAACTTAGTTCCAAAAATATTGCATCCGCTTATACCCGAGATCCCATACTTTTTGGTTCCCCTCAATGGTGATCTTCAGCTCGTTCCCCGGCTCGAGAGGAATCTTGAATATCGACGGGAATAGATCAGGATCACTCCGCTGATCTTCTCCAGAGCCGGTCATTATCTCTTTTCCATCGAGGGTAACACGGATGCTTCCCGAATAATCGGTTGGTTCAGGGATTCCGTTATAGAACGAGAATATCGTCTCCCCCTCAGACGTATACGTGAACGTTCTAGAATCTACGCCTTCAGCGCCATACATATTATACAAGGGCTTTACAGTTTGACCGCTTATTTGAAAGCCGTCCTCCGGCTTGTATCCAGCGGATGAATTCCCGGAACTGTCCGTCCATTCATTGATCGCCACAAACGGGCCTTCTACTTTGGTTGTCGCTTTATCTATCGCCCCGCTTAATCCCCATACGGCTGTTTTAGGCAGAGAGTCGAAGCAATTTTAGAATGTCGAAAAGAGGCTTCTTTTCCAGGGCTTGCTGATACACAATGAATGGGACATCTCCTTTATCTGGAAATTGTGGTCTGGTAAACGACAATTTCTCCAACAAGGCTGGATGTCCTTCTTCTGTCTGCCTATTCGATAAAAGTTCTAACCGTTTGACTTTAATTTCATTTGTTCGTCAGCATGTTTTTTACAAGACTCAAGTAATATAGTGAATTCAAAAGGGGCGCCCCGTAACCATTTCTGGTTGTCGGAGCACCCCTTAGTAGTTTGTGATTATTCGCTGCGCAGCGCCGTTACCGGATTCTTCTTGGCGGCAAGCTTGGCCGGAATGAATCCGCCGAGCATGGTGAGCACCACGTTAATGAGGATCAGCAGCAAGGCATGCAGCGGATTTAATTGGGCGACATTGGAAAGATCCGTGAGCGACTTAATAATAATGTTCGCCGGGATGGTCAGCAGATAGGTAATTCCTATCGCCAGAACCCCGGAAAAGGCACCGATGATAAAGGTTTCTGCGTTGAAGACACGCGTGATATCTTTTTTGCGTGCGCCTAATGCGCGTAGCACCCCGATCTCCTTAGTCCGCTCCAGTACAGAAATATAAGTGATAATTGCGATCATAATCATGGAAACGACGAGCGAGATCGAAGCAAAGGCAATCAGTACAAGTGTTATGGCATTCATAATCCCGCCGGTCAGGCCGGTAACGATGGCCGCCATGTCCGTGTATACGATCATATCACTCTCAGGCAGGTCTTCATTCCATTTGTCCAGATACTCCACGATGGCTTCCTTGGAATCAAAGTCCTTCGGATAGATGGAGATCGAAGCCGGGATGCTTGTTGCACCCAGAGCAGCCAGAACATCTTCTTTCACAGGAGCCGTATTGCTGCCTGCGCCACCTGGCATCATGGGTGCACCAGGCATCATGTCTGTCTGAGCAGAGGTTTTCGGAAACACATCGCCGGTCAGAAGGTTAACGGTATCTTCCTGCTCCTGGGCCTTTACCACCTTGGAAGCCTGAGCGGAGGTAATGAAGCGGAGCGCCAGGTCGTCGGAATAGGCGATCCCGGCAGCCATAGTGGACATCGGAGAATCCTTCTGTGCCCGGATAATTCCTGCAATCCGAAGTGGAATGGCATCCGTGCTGTTATACATATCGCTTAAGTTGGCAGCCGTTCCATTGACCACGAAATGGTCACCGGATTTTACATAGTATAGATCATTCGGGATCAGCTTAAACTCTTGGCCGACAATATCGTCAAATTTGATGCTGTCCGCAGTATAATCCAGGCCGAGTGCTTCCACCGAAGCAACATTCAGCTGGTTGTATTCATCCACGATCAGTACAAGGTCGGTATCCTTGGACGGAAACGAACCGGCGAGCAGGTCATAATAGTTCTCCAGATAACTTCCGGGAGCACCGCCGGCCTTACTTGGGAATGAGGAGAAGTAGCTTGTATTGATGGCAGTTGCCGTTTTACCATCAGACTTTAGAATGTTCATATTCACTTTACGGGCATAAGAGATGCCGTCGATCAGGGACGGATCAATCTGCTTCACAAAGTCCAGATATTTTTCGGTCAGAACATTGGTGTGCATAATGGTATTGGCACTCGGATCGTATGGATAGATTTCCTGCGAGTCGCTATACTCCTCCTTGCTGGTTGCTGCATCATCTGCCGCAGTTTCCGAGCGGTCAAAGCTCATCGCAGACTGGCTGATCGACACCGGGAAATTAGAGAGCGCACCCGCCTCATAGTTGTTGATTTGTTTATTGAATCCGTTGGAGAGCGCCAGGATTAAGGCAATCCCGATGATACCGATACTGGAGGCGAAAGCGGTTAAGGTCGTTCTCCATTTTTTGGTCATGATGTTTTTGAAGGACAATTTGAGCGCTGTGGAGAAACCCATTGCTGTCTTTTTCAGCTTGTAGTCAGAGCTTACTTTCTGGTCGGGAAGCGGATCGGTGTCGGAAATGATTTTACCGTCTCTAAATTCCACAGTCCGGTCTGTGTATTTCCGGGCCAGTTCCGGGTTATGCGTAACCATAACGACCAGCTTATCCTTGGCGATTTCCTTGATCAGCTCCATAATCTGTTCACTTGTCTGGGTATCCAACGCTCCTGTAGGTTCGTCGGCAAGAATAATGTCGGGGTCATTGGCGAGCGCCCGGGCGATGGCTACACGCTGCATTTGACCGCCGGACAGCTGGTTCGGCTTCTTGTGCAGGTGATCTTTAAGGCCAACCTTCTCCAGCACCTCTTTTGCCTTGTGCCGTTTCTCGGCTGCGGGGACACCGCTGAGGGTCATGCCCAGCTCGACATTGTCCATAATACTCAGATGCGCAATCAGATTATAGCTTTGAAAGATGAAGCCAACGCTATTATTACGGTAAGCATCCCAATCGCTGTCCTGAAAGTTCTGTGTGGATTTACCGTTAATGATCAGGTCTCCGCTGTCATATTGATCCAGACCGCCGATGATGTTCAGGCAGGTGGTTTTACCCGAGCCGCTGGGACCCAGGATGGCGACAAATTCATTTTCCCGTAAATTGAGGCTGACCTTATCGAGCGCTACCTGTGTGAAATCTCCTGTCGTGTAGCTCTTGCTGATGTTTTTTAGCTGAAGCATATCTGTAAACCTTCCTTTCAAATAAAGCTAGCTTGATGAATTGCTGACAGCATATCATACGAATATGAACTGAACATCAACTGGCTTCCGGCTACAGGGAAAGACTATAATTTATTCAAAGGCTAAAGAATGCAGGTGATTTCATGATTACTATACTAGTTGTGGAAGATAATGAGACGTTGCGCCAGCTGATCTGTACAGTGCTTGGGAAACATGGGTACAGGGTGCTTGCAGCAGAGGATGGCCAGAGTGCACTGGATATTTTGGAAGCGGAATATATCGATTTGATTATTTCTGATATTATGATGCCTCAAGTGGACGGTTACGAGCTGATTGAGCATCTGAGGCAATCCAATAACAATCTGCCTGTGCTGATCATTACTGCCAAAGACAGCTTTCAGGACAAGCAAAAAGGGTTCCTTGTCGGCACGGACGATTATATGGTGAAGCCGATTGATATCAATGAGATGGTACTGCGGGTGGGGGCTTTGCTGCGCCGGGCGCAGATTGTCAATGAACGCAAGCTGACCGTGGGCGGGGTGACCCTCGATTATGATTCTGTAACGGTCTACAGGGATGGGGAGAGTACGGTTCTCCCGCAGAAAGAATTTTTCCTGCTATATAAGCTGATTGCTTATCCAAACAAAATATTTACCAGGCAGCAGCTGATGGATGAAATCTGGGGGATGGACACGGAGACAGATGCCCGGACAGTGGATGTGCATATCAACCGGCTGCGGGAACGTTTCAGGGAATATACGGAGTTTGAGATTGTAACGGTCCGGGGACTCGGGTATAAGGCGGTGAAGCATATATGAAAAAGAGGTTCAGCAATTTATGGTTCGCCTTTGTGATGCTGGTATTTATGATCATGCTGTCTTCTGCGGTGTTTATGATGACTATTATATTCATTATAAAGAGGTTCACAATAATCGAGCCGGGCCAATTCCACGCCTTCGGATTTCTGGCAGCGGTACTGCTTACGGGGATCCTTACTGGAACGCTTATCACTGCCGTCATCGGGCAAAAAATATTGCTTCCCATCAGCAGACTGAGAGAAGCAACCAAGGAAGTCGCCAAAGGCAACTTTAATGTTCAGTTGTATGAGAATATTAAGATTGAAGAATTCCGGGAGATGGCCAAGGATTTCAATAAGATGGTTCAAGAGCTCCAAGGGATTGAAACACTAAGAACCGATTTTGTCACGAATGTATCCCATGAGTTCAAGACGCCTATCACAGCCATTGAGGGCTATGCTGCACTGTTGCAGAATTCGGATCTTCCGGCCGAGGAAAGAGAGGAATACGCGGGCAAGATCATTAGCAGCACCAGGCAATTATCCATGCTGACCAACAATATTCTGAAGCTGTCGAAGCTGGAGAACCAGGAAATCATCATTGAAAAAACAGAGTTCAGTCTGGATGAGCAGATCCGCCAGGCGCTTCTTCTCCTGGAGCCGCAGTGGAGCGGCAAACAGCTGGATCTGGAGATTCAGTTGGCGGAGACTGGCTTCTATGGCAGCGAAGAGCTGCTGATGCAGGTGTGGATTAACATTCTGGGGAATGCGGTGAAATTCTCAAGAGAATACGGGAACCTGTCCGTCACCTTGACCGAATCCCCCCAGAACGTGAGTGTTGAAATTACCGATACCGGAATCGGCATGACCCCGGAGGTGCAGCGGCATATCTTTGAAAAGTTCTACCAGGGCGATAAAGCACGGGCTTCTTACGGGAACGGGCTCGGACTGCCTTTGGCCAAACGGATTGTCGACCTGTGCGGGGGACGGATTATTGTGAGCAGCAAGCCGGGCCAGGGCTCGACATTCCTCATTGAATTGCCAAGAGGATAAAGATCGGGAACCTCTTACTGCGAGCGGACACCGGACCAGAACGTAAGCCCGTCAAGGGGATAATCGGCTCTGCCGGAAGCCCCGGCTGCTGAACTCAAGGAGAGCTGCGTACCGTTTGCCTGAAGCTTGAACAGCTGTTCAATATGATGTATTCCCGCCGGATGGGTTTCCTCATATACACTCAGTGCAACCCCGGCGGCCACTCTGGCGGTGATTGCGGATTCCCGCATTCCTTCGATACCGGCTTCCATGACAACAACTTTACCGCCCCGAACACCATAAGCATCGACTTTGACGGCATATTGTTCTGAACCCAGCCGAAGTTTGCCGAAAGCCTGGACCGTGAACTTGCGGATGACTTTGTTGCGGAAGAGGGCGGTTAAGCCGATTTTCCGCATAAGAGCGATGCCGGAGGTGGCCGCCCGGGAATCAAAGCATAAACGTGTAGCGACGGAAGGGACTTTCAAGGTATAGGGCAGGATCTGCTGATCGGAAAAAGGGAAAAGGTAAGTCTTGCGCGTTCCCGGCGTACCTCCGAAATTCACCTGCTTGCGTTCCGTGAAGCTTCTTGCGGCAACCTTGCGTCCTTGCTCCACACGCTCAAAGGCAGAACCGAGACTATCAACCGTCCATTCCAGGGCAGCTTGGCCGTGACTGTCGCCCAGACCCAGCATGATGGAGATGTCGATGCGCTCACGTGTATCCAGTTCATTCACCGCTTTGAGGGATAGCAGATTGGTTAAGCCGGGGGCAAGCCCCACGCTTAGAACAGCTGTACCCTTGAGCCCGGCTGCTGTGTCTCCCAGGCTCTGAAGCAGCCGGAAGTATTCCCCATTTGCCGACACATCGACATAATGGGTTCCGCTGCGCAGACAAGCCTCCGCAAACGAGGTATCCTGCTGATCCAGGCACATGACCACCAGCTTGGTCCGCTTCAGAAGTTCTCCATCTATCGCTTCTCCCACACTAAGCCGCAGCGGCTTCACTTTGCCGTCTGTCGTCCTGCAGAATTGTTCCGCACGTTCCAGGCTTCGTCCCGCCGCATATACCACTCCAGGATGCTGTTCTCCCAGAAGCCGGCAAATTTCTGCGCCGACATGGCCATACCCGCCGACAACCACTATATCTGTTTTCATTTCGCAACCTCTTTTCCGTGCTTCACAGCGAACCAGCCATCAATCAGATAGGAGCTGAAAAAGCGGGTGACGCCGGAGAACCCGCTGCTTGACAGCAACGCTAGAAGTTCATGTTCCGGAATGGGGAAGGAAGTTTCACCGATGGAATGCTCGAACCATTCGCATTCCTGCCCGGAAATCCCGCCTGCCAGCATGTGGTTTTTCCAGGCATTTAGCGGCAAGGACCCGGGGATAGAACGGACGTCCCCGCTTAAGGTTGCCACAACCAGTATCGCTCCCTCCTGAAGCCGGCTATGGATTTCTTCCAGCATCCGCTGCTTCTGTCGGGTTTCCTTGACAAAGTGAAGCACCAGCATGCATGTGGCGGCGTCAAACAGCTTGTTCTTGTCCAGTTCATCAACCGTGCTTTGCTGGAGAGTGATTTCAGCGGCCAGCTCCGTGCGCTGCATCCGCTGCCGGGCAAGCTCAAGCATTGCCGTTGACAGATCAATGCCAGTGAGCCGCCAGTGCTCATGCTGAGCGCCGAGGGTTATCAATTCTTGTCCGCCTCCGGCCCCGACAATCAGCAGGTCTGCCGGAGTTTCACCGCCGAGTTGTGCACTCAGCAATTGCTCCATGATGTCATAGAGCAGTGGATACCCCGGTATTTTTGCAGCGATTGTTGTCTCGTAATGCTGAACATCGGGATGCTCCCAGTCTCTGGCATGATGTAAATGTTTCTCTTGCATGATATCTGCTCCTGTCTCTATAGCTTGAATGTGAGTTCTCCTGATATATAATAAGAATTATTACTGATTATCAGGATTAAACACGGAATAGGCTATCCCACATATGTGGGATTTGGAAAGGACATCAGGATGAGCGAGGTTCTAAAAGGCTTGAGGATGCTGGAAATCAACCGGCAGGAGATGAGAATGACATCGCCGCAATACAGGGAGGCGGTAATCTCCAAGCTGCGGCAGTACATTCCGTTTACCGCTGCCTGCTGCACTACCGTGGACCCGCATACGCTGCTGTCCACCGGGGCGATCACAGAGCAGGGTCTTGAGGATCTGCACCCGCAGCTGTTTGAATATGAATATCTGCATGAGGATTATATGAAATATGAGCAGTTGGCCGCTGAGGCAGTGCCGGTCGCCTGTTTAAGCGGTGTAACGGAAGGGCAGCCCGAGCGGAGTGAACGTTACCGAAACGTACTCCAGCCTGCGGGCCTGGGAGACGAGCTCCGGGCTGCGCTGGTTGAAGGCGGTGGCTGCTGGGGGTTCTTAACCTTGTTCCGGTCACAGCACGAACCTCCTTTTCAGGAGCGGGAGTGTGCGGTGATCGCATCTGTTGTTCCGTTGATTGCCGGCGCACTCCGCAGCTATGCCTCTGAGCCCCCTCTGGGACGGATGGATACCGCACCGGAGGACAGTGGAATCATGATTCTGACGGACCAGCTGCTTCCGGTCAGCGCGAATAGTGCGGCCCAATATTGGATGAACCGTCTGCAGCAGCTGGAACGGTTGGATCACGGAGTTCTTCCCCGGCCGGTCAACGCCGTATGCCTGCGGGCACTTGGCGAGAATACGGAACCAGGAGGGTTACCTTCGAAGGCGAAATTATGCCTGCGTGTCGAGGATGGGGCATACTTGACAGTTACGGCCAGCAGGCTTGAAGGAAGCGGCGGGAAGACGGAGCTGGCCGTTGCCTTTGTCTATGCCAAGTCCTCGGAGATCTTCCGGCTGCTGGCCGATGCCTGCCAGCTGACCGCCAGGGAGAAGCAGCTGGCCGAAATGCTCTCCCGCGGATTATCTACCAAGGAGCTGGCGGAGTCGCTGCATATTTCTGCGTACACCGTACAGGATCACCTGAAATCGATCTTCTCAAAGACTGGCGTATCCAGCCGGAGAGCGCTCATCAGCAAGCTGTTCTCACAGGGGATGGAATAAACCGGTAAGCACGCTAAACAGTCCCGATGCTGATACAAGGGGACTGTGCTGGCTTTTATAGGAGCTGCGGGATCTGGGAAGTGGAAGCAGGATGGGTCCAGTGCTTCTCGCTGCCGGGAAGATCATCGAACCATTCCGCATCCGGTGGACATTCCAGGATCATAAATTTGCCGTACTCCTGCGCTCTGGACTGATGGTATTTCAGATAGGCCTTGCCGTCTTCAATCGCCAGTATCTCGATTTTACCGGAGGAGTGGCTCATGGATAGACGGACTCTTTTACCCAGACCTGAGGTTCTGGCCTTGGCTTCCTCAACAATGTTGTAGACACGCTCCAGCGGCAGAACGAACTCGCGGTTGCCGGCAATGGGCCGGTTCACGAAGAAATAATAGGGAGTGACTCCGGCCCAGGACAGCCGGTCGAGCAGTTCTCCGAGTACCGCCGGATCATCGTTGATGCCTTTCAGCACCGGCGTTTGATTAACCACGATTGCCCCAGCATGATGGAGTGCTCTGAATGCTTGTTTGGCTTCGGGCGTTATTTCTCTGGGATGATTAATATGCGCCATGACGTAAATGCGTTTGTCCTCCGATGAATAGGTACGGATTAGTTCCAGCAGTTCTTCGTCCTGATAAATGCGCATGGGATTAAATACGGGGATTTTGGAGCCCAGCCGGATAATCTTCACATGGTCAATGGATCTCAGACTTTCGATGATGAAGCGCAGCTTGGAGGTAGAGAGAATCAGGCTGTCTCCGCCGGTAAGCAGCACATTATTGATCTCTGGATGATTCCTGATGTATTCCAAGCCCGGAGCCACATCGGTTTGTGCTTCCTTCACATCATTGCGGAACAGGCGCTTGCGGAAGCAGTAGCGGCAGTAAGCTCCACACACCTCGGAGACAATCAGAAGGGCCGTTGTTCTGTATTTGTGCTGACATCCCGGTACTACATAATTCATTCCCTCATCGGATGCATCCCAGCAGCCGTACTCCGCAAGTTCACCTTCACTTGGAATGACGAGCCTGCGGATCGGATCACCCGGGTCGTCCCAGTCGATGAGCGACAGATAATAGTCATTGACCCGAAAGGCAAATTTGTCGGTGATCTCCTTCAGCTTTTCTTTCTCCGTTTCAGACAGCATGGCAACCTTGTTGATATCCGTTATGTACCTTACCTTTTGCACTTGCATCTCTCCTTGGTCTCATAGTGTGAGAAGAAAGGGAGCCTTGAGGTCGATAGCCAAACTGCTGCCAGCAGGGTCATGAGAATACAAAAAAGAGACCCTTAGCAAGGGTCTCTGGTTATGAATATACCTAAAAAAGCAGACCCATCCACTACTGACGAGGTTAGCTGACGGACTCGGGTAAGATGGTACCCTACATTCTGTGAATGATTCGCCCCAAAAGACTGGTTCCCCCGCTTTCCTGCCCAAAGGCTGGAAATTAAGCGTAGATAAAGTATAACCCGGAAAGTTTTGAAAAGTCAAAGCTAAACTTGCCCGCGGCAAGGCATACGGGACCAAGCCAAAATCAGCAGAGTAGAAAATTTTTTTGTTGTGGGATTGCCGGTCTTCTTGAAACGCATCATACGCAGAGTCCCGGGTGCAAGGCATAGAAAGGCGAAATCCCTTGTACAGAAAGGTTTTTTTTGTTTTTTTGGTGCAAACAGGAGCGAACGGGAAAGCGTTTTTTTTAGGCTTGTCCCGGTTTCGTTTTTGTACAATTGTAACCGTCCTCATATGATGGAAGATAAGCTGCCTCGGTTGACGCGGCCAGAAAACCTTTGTTATGGTTTTTACAGACAGACGCCAGCCGGAAGCATTTTTGGAGGCAAATTGCACACTTTTGTGTGAGCTTAGCTTACCGGACTACTGCGAGGGAGATGGTTGATTTGATCAAAGGGATTATATTTGATTTTGACGGAACAATTATCGACACGGAAACGGCTTGGTTTACTGCTTTTAGAGAAGCCTATGGAGAGCATGGGGTAGACCTGTCGCTGGAACAGTATTCTGTCTGCATAGGCACCAGTGATAACAGCTTTGACCCCTACGAATATTTGATGACTGACCTTAAGCTGCCTATTGACCGGAGGGCATTCAGAACAGCGGTCCAGCAGAGGCATAGCAAGCTGATGGAGCTCGAACAGATGCGGCCGGGAATTCAGCAATATCTGGATGCTGCCAAGGACGCCGGACTGCGGATTGGCCTTGCTTCCAGCTCCTCTATGGACTGGGTGGAACGGCATTTGGAGCTGCTGGGCATACGCGATTATTTCGAGAGCATCCGCACCTCCGATCATGTGGAGAAGGTGAAGCCTGATCCGGAGTTGTATAACCAGGTCATGTCCTCTCTTGACATTAAACCACATGAGGCAGTCGCTATCGAGGATTCGCCAAACGGCGCAAGAGCTGCAGCTGCGGCCGGAATGTTCTGTGTGGTGATCCCGAATGCCATTACCCGCTTTCTTGAATTTGATATGCCGCATCATCAGACCGAAAGTCTGAGTCTTCTGGACTTCGATCACGTAATTTCCCGGAGCTGCTTCGAAATCTCTGGTGTGCAGGTATAAAACACTACAGTGTACTAATTTCTGCGTATAACAACTATAATTCGTGAAATTATAAAGAGTTGAAATTACTTAAGGGGGACACCGATTTGAGAGCCGTACATTTTGGAGCGGGCAATATTGGCCGGGGATTTATCGGTCCAGTGCTGTCAGACTCCGGTTATGAGGTTTGTTTTGTCGGAAGAAATAAGCTGAGAATCGCTCAGCTGCAGGAACGGGGGCGCTATCCCGTTACCCTTGCCAATGATGAGCGGGACCGCTTTATTGTGGAGAATGTAACCGCCCTTCATCTGAAGGATCAGGAACAGGTGGCCCAAGCTGTAGCAGAGGCTGAGATCGTGACGACAGCGGTCGGGCTAACAGCGCTGAAAGACATTGCCGGAGCCATCGCGCAGGGTATCGAGAACAGGCTAAACAGCAACGCCTATCCGAAGCCGCTTCATATTATTGCCTGTGAGAATGGCGTGGGGAGCAGCCAAAAGCTTAAAAATCTGGTCTACCGCCATTTAAAGCAGCCTTTAAAGGGGCGTGCAGACCGCTGTGTCGCCTTCCCCGATGTTATGGTGGATCGCATCGTTCCAGTACAGACGCATAAAGATCCGCTGGAAATCGTAGTGGAGCCGTTCAGTGAATGGGTCATTCCCCGCAGCGAATTAATCGCTGATTATACGGAAATCAAAGGCGTCCATTATGTAGACTCCCTCGATTCCTATCTTGAACGGAAGCTGTTTACGGTGAATACCGGGCATTGCAGCGCAGCGTATTTTGGTTACCTGGAGGGCTGCTCCAGCATTCAGGAGGCGATGTCCGACCCCGGAATTAGGGACCGTGTCCGCGGAGTACTGCAGGAGACCGGCGCGCTGCTGGTCCATTTATATGGTTTTGATCCTGCGGCGCACGACAGATATATCAATAAGATCATGGACCGGTTCATCAACCCGAACTTCAACGATAAAATATCGCGCGTAGCCCGTTCCCCGCTTCGCAAGCTTTCGCCAAATGACCGGTTGCTCCGGCCTGCCATGCTTGCCCATGAGCTTGGTCTAGAGACCTCGTATCTGGTGTCAGCCATTACTTCCGCACTTCTCTTCGACGACCCTAATGATCAGGAAGCCGTGCTTCTCCAGGAAGAAATTCGGACTGCCGGTTTAAGCGCAGTGCTTGCCTCCCGGTTAGGGGTTCCGGCCGAACATCCGCTTCACGGCGAAATCCTCAAGACATACCGGAGAGCCTGCTTGAGACATCCTCATCTGGCCAGCAGCGGCTTTGAATCCATGGTGCAAATTCTTCGCAGTTAAGCTGTCCGAAAATTCGCATATCAACGATAGTCCGAGTCATAATGCTTATGCCGGCCTGCCGTTTTAATAAGCAAAGATGGCTTTTGCAGCAATCCCGCATGTGAAAAAAAGGACGATATCCCGGGGCCATTCGACCGCTGGATATCGTCCTTTTGAAGACGGCGAAGCCGTTTCCACTTGTGGCAGCAGAGGATTCAGGAAGAGGGCTTGCTGAGTGTAGCAGAGCTAAGCCGATAAATCTGGTCTTCCAGAACCATACTTGCCTTGCCCAAAAATTGCGTAATGAGTTCAAGCTCTTCTGCCGTATACGAGGAAGCAAGGTTCAGCATTTCCGAGTGAAGCTTGAGGTAGGTGCTGCTTACCTCTTCTTTATTCTCATACAACGGGACAATAATCACTTTGCGGCGGTCATTGGGATCATTTTGCCTGCGGACATACCCGCTTTTTTCAAGCCGGTCAATTAATGCGGTAACGCTGCCGGTGGTCAGCCCGGTCAGTTTGGCCAGTTCCCCGGCCGTAATGGGACCTTTCTCGCGCAGGATGTCTATGGATAAAAAATCATTATTGTATAACCCGAGGGAAGCGGCTACGTTTTGCTGATAGATTACCGTTCGGGTTCCCAGTCCACGCATGAGTAGGGTGAGTTGTTCCTGCAGCTCCGTAGGTTGATCTTGTTCATGACTTGACATAAGACAACCCTCCTTCTGGAATGTTAATATCTCGATGGGCTAGATATTACAATCTTAAAATATTTGATGGCATGTAATAAATTAATTTTATTCTATCGAAACCGTTGATATTTTGCAAAACAAGTTCAAAATAGTGTGGACCACAGTGATTGGAACAACGGTCCGGTCGCGGACCATTCGCACCAAGTGCTCATGCCTATCCTGTTCACCAAACGAGGGTGTTCTTAGCAGCTATTTCATAACCGCTGAGAACACCCTTTTTGTTGACGAAATTAATCAACTAGGGCGTGTCTTCAAACCGCTTCCCCGCCAAAACCTGCTGCTGTATGCCCTATGGAATCATGGGTACAGTACCATTTTCTGATCACACGCGGAGAAAGGCGTTTCGCCACTAGGTAGTTTTTTCGGTGGAGGCTTACGGCTCGGTGTTTCAAAGACTTCACTCTTTTTCCGAAGGCGTGTGTGTGCGTCCGGAAAGTGTATTCCTGGCTCTGAGCACGAACGGACCGAGTTGCACTTATTTGGGGCTTTTAGCCTGTTACAGGAGGACAACGGACTCCAGCGCAGTTATTTCTCCCTGCTGGCCGTTTTTAGATAGAATGCAGAGCAGATAAGGTCGCCTGGGTCCGCAAAAGAGAATAAACAGGTGTTTTACTCTCCATAGCGCCTCCTGAGTCCGTCCGAGTAAACGAACCCGCTGTGGGCTTTTAGGGACCCTACTTTCAATACTAAATCCCTGCTTCCCCAAAGCTCTTCCAGTTTGAAGACAGGCTCTAGATAGATGAAGTAAAGCTTGACGGTTAACACAATAATGGAATAAAGTATTAGAAAAAACTAAGTATCAAAATAAATAAAGTTTCAAATATATCAAAAGGAGCAATTGAATATGGGACAGATGATCCGAGGATTCACCGAGCTAAGCCCGGAGCAATATGTCGAAGCAGGAGGTAAGGGAGCGATGCTCTCCAGAATGCTTCAGGCGGGATATCCTGTGCCGGAGGGATTTGTTGTCTTCCCTTCGGCCTTTGAGGGCGATAAATTAAAGGAAGAGGTTTGGACTGAAAGTGCAGCCAGGTTGCGAAAAATCCGCATGTCACATAAGAATGCACGATTTGCAGTCAGATCTTCGGCCTTAAGTGAAGATTCGGCGGAGGCATCTTTTGCCGGGGAATTCGAAACGGTGCTGGACGTGGAGACAGACGAACAGATTCGCGAAGCTATGTACACGGTGTATCAATCAAAGGATAGCGAACGGGTTCAAGTCTACAGCTCCATGCAGGACATGGACTCCTCCCATAAGGTTGCCATTGTCGTGCAGCTGATGATTCACTCGGAAATCTCCGGAGTCCTGTTCACCGCTGACCCCATTACAGGCAGCCGCACGGTTCTGCCGGGGAATTATGTCTATGGACTGGGAGAACAGTTAGTTTCAGGTGAGAGCAACGCTTATTCTTTCACACTGGCAAGGAACCGGGGACATTATGAAGGCCCGGGTGATTTCAAGCGGTATGCAGCCAAGTTATACCGGTACGCATGCCGGCTGGAGAGGGAGCTGGGAGCTCCCCAAGATATCGAGTGGGCGGTCGCAAAGGGGCGGGTCTATCTCCTGCAGACGAGACCGGTTACGACCTTGAACCCGGGAAACCGCAATACATTCGAGATCAACGACTCGCTGGCCGGTGATTTTCTCTGGACCAATACCAATGTGGGAGAATCCATCTCCGGTGTCTTAACACCTCTGACCTGGTCTATCCTGCGCTCCTTGGATGAAGAGTACAATATTATACCGGGGCATTATGTAATGTCCGGCAATATTTGCGGAAGGGTGTACACTAATGTTAGTCTTTCCGTATCAATGTTCTCGGCATTTGGACTGAACACCAAGTCGATATGGAAGAAAATGAGCCGGGTGTTTGGAGAGCTTCCTGAAGGCATGGCTCTGCCGGTATATCCATTTACCAAACGGGAGCTGCTCAAGACAGTGCTTCCCAAGATGATGCACAGTATGAAACAAACTCGCGAGACCGTTAGAACCATTCCGCAGTTCCTGGAAGATTCACCGGAGTGGTGCAGACGGCTGACAACCCGACTCCAAGCTGCAACAACCCGCGAGGAACTGCTGTCGCTCTGGAGGCAGGAGCTGTGGCCGCAGAATGTCACGGCGCTGTGGTCGGCGCTGGAAGCGCCCTCTGCCCAAATGCAGAAGTTTGAGAAGCTGCATAAGCAGCTCAGCGAGGCAGTCGGAGAAGAAAAGGCCAATATGCTGCTGTCCAACGCCGGAGAAGCCGCCCAGCTGGAAAGCCTGGGACCGCTGATCGGAATATCCAGAGTAATAAAGGGAGAAATGAGCCGGAAGGAATACCTTGTGAAGTATGGCCACCGGGGACCAAATGAAATGGAATTATCGTATCCTGACCCGGGAGAAGATGACGCGTGGCTGGACAAGCAGATCGCTGAGTTCCGCAAGGCCCCTATGGACGTGGAGGACATCCTGCAGAGACAGCGGGTCCGGAGCAGAGAAGCCTTGAAGGCGTTCGAACGGCAGTACCCGGCACAGGCCAAGCGGATTGCCCGGCGGATAGAGGCAGCCTCGGAGGGCCCGCGGCTGCGGGAAGCCGTACGTTCCGAATGGACCCGAACGATGCGGGTGAACCGCGTATTTGCGCTTAAAGCGGGTGAGCTTGCGGGAATTGGAGAGGATGTCTTTTTTCTATATCTGGATGAGATTCTGGATTGGCTTGCCACAGGCAATCTGACTGCTGTACAATATTTTTCTGCACGCAAGCAAACGTATGTAAGGTATCAGTCATTGCCGCCGCTGCCCTCGATGCTCCGGGGACGTTTTGAACCGTTCAAGTGGGCCAAGGATCCGCACCGGCGGCTGGATTACTACGATGCTTCCCAACCTATTCTCTTATCTGAATACCCTTATGCCGAAAGGCTGAAGGGTTCTGCCGGTGCCGCAGGAAGGGTTGAAGGGCGGGTGCGTGTACTGGCCAAACCGGAAGAGGGAGAGCAGTTTCAAGCTGGTGAAATTCTGGTGGCTTCGACGATCAATATGGGCTGGACACCGCTGTTTCCAAGAGCTGCGGCCATTATAACCGATATCGGTGCGCCGTTGTCGCACGCGGCTATCGTAGCCAGGGAATTGGGGATCCCGGCTGTTGTCGGCTGCGGCAGCGCGACAGTAAGGCTGAAGACCGGCGACCGTGTAATTGTGGACGGGGGACAGGGAGTAGTAGAACTTATTGTGAACTGACATATGGAAATAAGGGGAAAATTCATTACAAGTTAATTTTAACAGGACAGGATGTGTGTACTATGCCTACAGGCGGGAAACGAAATATGGGATTGCGTGAACGTAAAAAGGCGAAGTCCATGGCAGAGGTTCAACGGCATGCCCTGCGGCTGTTCCGTGAGCAAGGCTATAAGTCAACCACTGTGGAACAGATTGCCGAAGCTGCTGAAATTTCCTACAGCACTTTTTTTCGTTACTTCTCAAGCAAGGAGGATGTGCTGACCCGTGATAATTATGATCCTCTGCTCGTGTCTGCCTTTGAGGCACAGCCGTCCGAACTTAGTCCGCTCCACGCGCTCAAAAACGCCATGATGTCCGAGGTGCTTGATATGTCTGAAGATGAGCTGGATACGATGCGCGAACGGAATCAGCTTGTGATTGCGATTCCCGAGCTGTGGTCAGCGATGATGAACAGCATGACGCAGATGATGCAGCTGATTGCGGAGATGGTAGCGGGGCGTGTTGGCCGTCAGCCGAATGATCTCGCAGTTCGCACTTTTGCGGGAGCGGTCATCGGTGTGAACATCTCGGTCATGCTCCATTATGCAGAGCACCCGGAAGCGGATTTCGCTGCAGTGCTGGATGAAGCGCTGAGCAAGCTGGAGGATGGACTGCCGTTGTAAGCAACTAATTCTATTTAGAGGTACTTTCTTTTTGTGGAGAAGTAGGGTTTCACCAAGCCTTTCGGTTTGCCGGAGGGCTGTTAATGTTTTCAAATTAACTATTGAAATGAAAACGGTTTTATGATAATTTAAATTTATAAAAACGTTTTTATAGCAAAGGGCGAATTTCATGGCAAAGATAACAATCAAGGACGTTGCCAGAGAGGCTGGCGTTTCTATTTCTACCGTGTCCAACGCATTAAATGATGTGGATGTGCTGAGTCCAGAGACCAAATCCCATGTGCTCAAGGTTGCTCAGCGGTTGAATTATATTCCCAACCTGAACGGCAAGCTGTTAAAGTCCGGTACGACCAAGATGCTCGGGTTCTTCACTACAAGTGTTACGGGTCCATATTTTTATAAGCTGGTTGAAACCATGGCCCGTGAGTGCGACCGTTTAGGATACGGACTGAATGTGTTTGTTACCAAGGATAAACAAGTAATCATGAGCAATATCCTGGGCCGGCGCGTGGATGGGGTCATTATTTACGAAGAACTCAAAATTGATGATGATGACATCAACGTGATGCTGAAAGACAAGATCAAGACGGTATTCCTGGACCGGGTGATCGAGAACGAAACGATGGGCAGTGTGATATTCGATTCCTATATCGCTGGCTATGAGGCTGCCAAGTACTTGATCAATCTCGGGCACAAAAAAATTGCCTACATATCCGGGGTGGATACGATGCTGGACAGTGTTCAGCGTAAGGAAGGATATCTGGCCGCCCTGCGTGAGGCACGGCTGCCGATTAAGGATGAGTATATTCTGCAAGGTTATTTTGAGGAAGAAAGTACTTATATTGCCGTGAAATCCTATCTCCACCTCAATCCTGACGATATACCCGATGCCTTTTTAGCCGGAAATGACGTGAGTGCGATGGGATGTATTCAGGCATTGAAGACCTATGGCTACGAAGTCCCCTCGGACATCAGCGTAATAGGGTTCGATGATATTGATATCGCTCCGTATTATTCACCACCGCTTACCACGGTGCGCAATCAGATCGCCAGACAAGGAATTATGGCCATAGACCACCTGGTCCGCATGATTCAGCAGAAAGAGCAGGGACAGGCACAGAAATTGGCCGGGGAACTGGTCGTGCGGGGTTCTAGTCAAGTGAAGATCGGCCGGAATTAAGCAGAGATAGAGGGCAACAAGGGAGCAACAATTCCGGTCTATTTTTATAATTATGCGCTAGGGGGTTTTTACTGTCAAAAATAAAAACGTTTTTATAGCTTGGACTTTCATACGAGGGGAGTGCGGAATGTGAATAAATTAGCCACCATACCGTCAGCCGGGAAGAGATCAATGGGGCAAAAGATCAAAGAATTCGTGGTTGATTATAAGAGACAATGGGAGATTCAGTCCATGGTTCTCCCGGGCATCATTTTTATGATTATTTTTTGCTACATTCCGATTTATGGCTTGTCCATTGCCTTTAAGAATTACACGGTCATTGATACGCTGGATACTGCTCCTTGGGTCGGACTGGATAATTTCAAAATCATTCTATCCGACAAATACTTCTGGGACGCGGTCATCAACACTTTGGGAATCAGCTTTCTGAAGCTGGCCATCGGCTTTGTTATTCCTATCATTCTATCCATTATGATTTATGAATTGAACATGGGACGTTTCAAGAAATGGGTACAGACCATCTCCTATCTGCCGCACTTTTTGTCCTGGATCGTGCTCGGCGGCATGCTGATTACCTGGTTCTCGACTACCGGACTGTTCAATGAGCTGCTGCTTAATCTGGGAATTATCTCGAAGCCGCAGAACATTCTGCTGGATGCCGGGAAGTACTGGTGGATTGCCACCTTGTCGGATATCTGGAAAGAGGCAGGCTGGGGAACGATTCTGTATTTGGCCATCATGTCCAAGATCGATCCTACCTATTATGAAGCAGCCAAAATTGATGGCGCAGGCCGGATGAGACAAATCTGGAATATTACCTTGCCTAACATGAAGCCGATTATCAGTTTAAATCTGATCTTAACTGTAAGCGGTTTATTGGGATCAAACCTGGATCAAACGCTCGTACTCATGAATTCGCAAAACCGGGTTAAAGCGGAAGTCATCAACTCCTACGTGTACCGTATGGGGATGACACAGGGTGATTTCTCCTATGCTACCGCCGTTGGGCTGGGCGTATCCATTGTATCGGTGATTCTGCTGCTGACCGCCAACCAGATTACCAGCAAATTGAATGACAATCAATCAGTCCTATAGAAGGAGGCCTTCCCATGAATCGAAAGGCGGTTAAGGAAGATCTCGACAGCCGAATCTTCGATGCCATTAATATAACGCTGCTAGTGCTTGTTACCGTTGTTATTCTAGTCCCTTTGTGGAATGTCATTATTTCTTCACTCAGTTCAGGCCGGGCGCTGGCGGAAGGCGGATTTATATTCTGGTCCAAAGAGTTCTCACTGGAAAATTACCGCGCCGTCTTCCGGGACAGCAGCATCTGGCAATCGTTTTTTATCTCGGTGTCCAAAACGCTGATCGGCGTCATTACCCATGTATTTTTCTGTGCGATGGTCGGTTATGCACTCAGCAAAAAATATTTACGCGGCCGCAAGCTGTACGTGGCTATGGGCGTCATCACCATGTTTTTCTCGGGCGGGATGATTCCAACCTACCTGCTGATCAAATCCCTGGGAATGCTCGACAGCTTCTGGGTCTACATTATTCCCGCACTCTTCAGCTATTACGATGTTGTCATACTGATGAATTTCTTCAGAAATGTGCCGGATTCGCTTGAAGAATCAGCCAAGATCGACGGTGCTGGCGATTGGCGTGTTTTTCTCAAAATATTCATCCCGCTGTCCATGCCAGCCATGGCTACGATTGCCTTATTCAACGGTGTCGGACAATGGAACGACTTTATGACTACCAAACTATATATTACCGATCAAAACTTATATCCGCTGCAAATGAAGCTGTATGAAATTATTGTGCAGTCTCAAACGCAATCCATGCAGAATATCGGAGGATCAGCTGTGATCGAAACGACCACCAAAGGGGTTCAACTTGCGACAATTGTCATTACCACCTTGCCGATTGTTGTAATGTATCCATTGCTACAAAGGTACTTTATCTCTGGCATGATGATGGGGGCGGTAAAAGAGTAGAGGTCACTTGCAGAGCTGTAGAGAAAAAGCAGACAGGTGTGAAGTATCAAGTAAGCGTTTACAAAAAATGGGAGGTTACACAATGGACAAAAAGATGAACAGAACATTCGCTACAAAAGGGCTCAAGCTGTGTATTTCACTGATGGCTGTCATGCTGGTGGTCAGCGGCTGCGGATCAGGCGGCAATTCCAAAAGCGGATCTAAAAATAACATGGTATCCATAGAAGACCGTTACACACCGGACCCGGAAAAACCGGCATGGACGCTGGACAAAAAGGAAGAAACCACTGAGCTTACCTGGTATGTGAATGCAGACTGGTGGAATACCGATTTCGGCAAGGATGTAGTGACCAAGAAGATCAAAGAGGATCTGAATATTAATATTAAATTCATTACCGGTGACGATACCAAATTAAACACATTTTTTGCCGGGGGCAAAATGCCGGACCTGTTGACCATCTTTGACTCGAACTCCCAAATCGTGCAAAAAGCCGCAAATTGGGCGGTTCCGTTAAATGATCTGGCTGAAAAATATGATCCGTATTTCAATAAGGTTGCTGCCCAGGACACGTTGAACTGGTTCCAGTTGAAGGATGGAAAAACTTATGGCTATCCGAACTATTCCAATACACAAGCCGATTATGACAGCGGTAACATCCCGGCCAAAACAGCATTTATTGTGCGCAAGGATGTATACGAAGCACTTGGAAAGCCAAGCATGGGAACCCCGGAAGAATTCAAAAGTGTACTGGGCAAAATCAAAACACAGTTCCCGGACATGATTCCTTTCGGCTTCAACTCTATCGGTGAAGGCAGCGGATCCCTGGGCGATGTACTGCAGGACTTTATCGGGGTGCCGCTGGAAGACAGCAATGGCGGATTCTACAACCGCAATTTGGATGAAGATTATCTGGCTTGGCTGAGAACACTTAATGCCGTCTACCGGGACGGGAATATCAGCGATGACAGCTTTGCCGATGACGGAACAGCTTTTGAGGAAAAAGTGAAATCCGGCAAATACGCTACCATTTTCCTTGACGGCACACCTCAGCAAGGGGGCAATCTGCAAATCTTCATGAGCGGCAACCCGGGCAAGGAGTATATTGCCATTGACGGTCCGCAAAGCACTGTTGGAAATCAGCCAACCCTGAATCAGTCCGGGATTACCGGCTGGATGATCAGCTACATTACAAAAGACAGCAAGGACCCGGCCAAAGCCATTCAGCTGTTCACCTACCTGCTCAGCGAAGAAGGCCAGATGCTGATGAACTACGGTATTGAAGGCGAAACCTATAAGAAAAACGATCAGGGCAAGGTGGAATTGCTGCCTGCCATTAAAGACCTGCAGCTCAACAATGCGGATAAATTCAAGAAAGACTATCGGATGGGTGAATTTATGTTCTTCGGGCATGACCGTCATAAATCTATCAGCGACGACGCATTCCCTGAATCTATTAAACAAATGCAGGAATGGGGCAAAGGCAAGCTGAAACCGCATTTCATTCTTGAGAACATTAACCCTGACCAAGGTACCCCGGAAGCACGGGCATTAACAGCAATCAATACGAACTGGAACACAGCGCTGGTAAGCATGATCCGGTCCAAGAGCGAAGCCGAGTTCGACAATACCCTTGCCGGCTACAAATCCTTCCTGGATGCCAACAGTTGGGATAAGATCGTGGAAATCCGCAGTGAAAAGATGAAGCTGAACAAAGAAAAATTGGGCATCAAATAATCTGTGAACAAGCATGAGTCCAAAATATAGAAACTGGAGGGAAACACATGCGTGAGCTATTGATTTACCAGTCTAAAGGAGAAGGCGAGCTGTTCCAGAAACAGTCTCCGGAGCAGCTGATACCTGTTGATTCGGGAGCGGAGATTAGTGTAGTTGCCCTTGATGACAACCTAACCTACCAGCAGATGGATGGCTTCGGTGCTTCCTTTACGGATTCGGCTGCTTATCTGATCCATCAGGTGCTGGATGCGGAGCAGCAAGCAGAGGTCATGACCAAGCTGTTCGATCCGCAGGACGGAATTGGCCTGTCTGTATTAAGAAATCCGATGGGGGCATCCGATTATGCCCGAACCTTATACAGCTATAACGATCTGCCCGAACAGGAAACCGATCCGGAGCTGACCCGTTTTTCAGTGGCTCATGATGAAGGGGACATCATCCCTTTATTGCAGCAGGCCTTGAAGCTGAATCCGGCGATCAAGCTGTTTGCTTCACCTTGGAGTGCTCCCGGCTGGATGAAAACGAATGGATCGATGAAAGCCGGACAATTGAAAAAAGAACACTACGGCACCTATGCGAACTATTTCGTGCGTTACATTCAGGCCTACGGTGACAAAGGGCTGCCAATTTATGCGGTCACTCCGCAAAATGAGCCCTTATACGAACCGACTCATTATCCAAGCATGCTGATGCAACCCGAGGTGCAAATCGATTTTATTAAAAATCATTTAAAACCCGCATTTATAGCGCATCAGCTGGAGACCAAAATTCTTAGCTATGATCACAACTGGGATCGCCCCGACTATCCGCTGACAGTATTAGAGCAGGCGAATGAAGAGGTAGACGGTGTGGCCTGGCACTGGTACGGCGGGAAACCGTCGGCCCAATCCGAGGTTTTTGAAGCCTTTGCCGGCAAAGAGGTGCATTTTACCGAAGGCTCCGGGGGAGAATGGATTCCGCCGTTTGAGCAGGCCTTCTCGAATGTCATGCGGACCGGGATTGAAATTCTCAACAATCACAGCAAATCGTTTATCCTGTGGAATATGGCACTGGATGAACATAACGGCCCTACGGTCCCAGGCTTTGGCACAAGCACCTGCCGTGGAATCGTGCAGGTCAACCAGCAGACCCGGGAGCTGGTGTATACGCTGGATTATTACGCACTGGCTCATTTCAGCAAAATTATCCGCCCGCAGGCTGTACGTATTGCATCCGCTTCGGGCAACGAGGTGATTCGTTCCGTTGCCTTCAAGAATACGGACCAGTCCATTGCTGCCGTGCTGTTCAATGACAGCGGGAAGGCGGAGAATGTTGCTGTGAAGCTGCAGGGAACAGAGGTGCTAACCTTCCGTCTAGAGTCGAAGAGTGCCTTGTCCATCCTGATCAGCAGCAGCGTGGAATAAGCGAGCAGAAGCTGGATCCTATCGGATCCTAAGGGAGCGACCGGCGAGAGAATGTTCTCGCCGGTTTATTTCTGTACCGTAAACCGTGTAAACTCAGGTAGAGGATAAGTGACTGTTTATTGTAAAGGAGAGATGAGATGCTGCATTATACAATCCGGCTCATGGAAGAGCAGGATACGCGGGAAATCGTGAAATGGTGATATGAAGCGCCTTTAAGCCGGCAGGGGAGTTCGTAAATAACAATGGAGAACAAGAGATGATGTTCTTGTTGATGGAGTGTCCAAGCTGATACCGAACCGATCAAATCCCTGCAAATTTGCACTAGAGCAAAAAATATGTTCTAATTTTAAGTATATTCTAAACCCTAGCTTTTTTGTTGCATATACATGTAGTATCCTGATACGAACATAAGTGGTCTTGCCAATTTACAGAGGAGGCGATGGTATGTTTAAGAAATTGCTGAAAAAGGTGATTCATTCCGTTGAGCATTCCCAGCATAAACACTCCAGCAGCAAACGGGGAAGGCAAGGGTATGCCCGTCATTCCAGCTCCGATAAGAAAATACAGTATTCCCGTCATTCCAGCAGTGACAGACCGAGATCCCGGGGAGGTTCTTCTTCGGACTACCGTCATGGCAGCGGTCATAAAGGGCATAAATATTATAAGAATAGATACGGCAGCCACTCGAGCTGAGCGGTTAAGACTTCAGCCCGGGGAGGCTTGCCGATAGTTCGGAGACAAACTCGGAGGTGCTCTGATAAGGTGCGCCTTCACCGAGCAGCCTGATGAGAATAGGCTCCAGCTGTGGTGAGAGCTCAAGCTCCTCCATCCAGCTGCCTTCAGCTGCACCGGATGTGGGGCTGTAACGGGAGTAGAGCATGAACAGCATCAGATGTCCGATATCAAATAGATCACCTTGTATGGTTGCAGGCTTCGACGGCGTTACGCTGTTGAAGCCTGTTTTTGTTTGCTGCCGGGCTGCTGTGTCATTGCCGCCGATCGGCGCAGCTAATCCGAAGTCGATCAAATAGAGATCTTCACCCCGCATAATTACATTTGGAATGCGGATATCCAGATGAACAAAACCCTTTGAGTGAACATATTGCACACGTTCCATAAGCGCCAGTGTCCACTTCACCGTGTCCTGCTCTCCGAAAGTCCGGCTGTCTGCAAAGATCAGATCCTCTAACGTTTTGCCCTCCACATAATCGGTCACCAGCCAATAGGAGCGGTTCTCGCTGAAATAATCGCGGCAGGCCGGGATGAAGGGATGCTCCAGCTGTGAAATGACCTCCCGTTCCCAGGCCAGCATCTTTTGCCCGATTCCTTTCTTGCTCGGCTTGGCCTGCTTCACAGCTACAATCTGCTGCTCCTGTTCGTCCATACACCGGTAGGTAATTCCGTAGCTGCCAACGCCAATCTGCGCTATAATTCTGTACCGCTTCCCGATAAAATTGCCTTTCTCCAGCGGATAGTCCGCCCATGCCTGCAGGAAGCTTTTCAGATATTTATACACGTTGATGTTACCTCGTCTTCTTCATTTTTCATGATTTATAAATTATATCATTGGCCTTGGGGCATCTGCCATTGCCGCTGCTGAACGGTTGACGGATAGGAAGAGTACTGACTATAATTATTTATATAATAACTAACTAATTAATATAATCATTAATCAAAAGAAAAGCGGTGAAAAAATGAAAACAGAAGGAACATTAACAGTCCATACGGGGCGGGGCGGGGCGGAACTCAGCGATTTGTTCGGCATCTTCTTCGAGGATCTCAACCATGCAGCGGACGGCGGATTGTATGCTGAACTGGTCCAGAACCGGTCCTTTGAATTTGATCCCATAGACAAGGCTGACTACCATGCGCTGACTGCCTGGGAACCGGTGATACGCGGTGACGGGCAAGCTGTAATCACTATGGAAGACAAAGAAGCTTTAAATGCCCGGAATCTCCATTATGCTGTCATCGACATTGTGTCGGAGGGCGGCGGAGTCGGCATCATGAATCTGGGCTTTAACAGCGGCATCCCGGTAAAAGAAGGCGATAATTATAAATTTTCCATGTACGCACGCCGCGATAACAGCTGAGATAGGCCACTGACTGTAACCTATGTGTATACAGGCAAAGGACAATTCAAAAACAACGACGGCAATGTGTCGATAAGCTTTGACAAACAATCGAATGGAAATACTTATATTAAGCTTAATTCTTATGTGGATATCCCTGGAATCGGGCAAACGATTATGGTCACCTATGAATACCAGAAGCTTGATGCCAATCCTCTGCAGCCAGCAACCAAAGCCGCATGGGAAAAAAGAAACGGTAAAAATTACTATGAGTTGGGAGAAAAGATCAATTCTCTGTTCTATCTCTCCCCTGCCATCTTAGTCAAAAATATAGCTGTGGATAGTGAAAATGGCTATGCATCAGGCACTAAAATTGTTGATGAGCATACAGCTGTAAATGCCGTTGAAATTCCGGTTATGAACGGAAGGGATGCCTTCAATTTGAGCTTCCATACCGTGAACAACAAAGAGTATTTGACGATAGATGGGCAGTCTTATCTTAGTGAGGATGCTGTTAATTCGATCTACGGCGGAAAAACGTCGATCTGCACGATTGAGGATAGCGGTCATGCCGTATGGTTCAAAATCGGTGACAATTCGGCTGCTAAAATGATGAGCGTTGATGCTCCGGCAACCGGAGGATTCGTCGTTTACGATGAGAAAGGAATGCTTGTGTACTCCTCTATCTTTAATAAAGATAAGCCAGTCGCCCTCCCAAAAGACGGGATGATTGTTTTCGGCGGCGAGGCAGGAGATGTTTTTCAGATTAGTATGAAGAAATAGAGGTTTGGAACAACAAATAGACCGCCCAAGGGTGGTCTATTTGTTTGAGCGTTGAATCCTTATGAAGCTCAATAATAATGTAAGATTCACGAAAGATTCCGTTTACATTCGGTTTGAAATCTCTTGATAAACTACAAGAGTTATAGCCGCCAATAATCAAAAAAGCATATGGAGGACAGTCAAATGAATATCACAGGTAACAGTGCTGAAGCCGTGAACAAACGCCAAGCTGTAGCTGGAGCTGCTGCAGATCTGACACCAACTAACGCTCAAGCTTTTATGGACGAATTATTTGAACGGAAAGAGATCAAAGAGCATTATGCAGGAGCAGCAGTGGTGATCGTCAAAGAGGGCCAGATCATTCTGGAACAAGGGTACGGGTATGCCAATAAGGAAAAGCAGCAAAAGGTAGATCCGAATAGCACGGTATTTCGGGTCGCTTCTGTTAGTAAATTGTTTACGGCAATTGCCTTAATGCAACTGGTAGAGCAAGGAAAAGTTGGTTTGCAGGATGATATCTCCAACTATCTGGGTGATCTCAAACAGGATAATCCTTATCCGAATCCGGTTACGATTGAGCAATTGCTGACCCATACGACCGGATTTGAGGTCCGCGAAGTACGGCCAGAAGATACGCACACCGATTACGACACCAGAGTGGAGCTGGATGATTATGTCCGCCTAACCTTGCCACCGGTTGTCCGGGAACCTGGAACTACTTATATGTATGATAACTTTGCCTCTATGCTGCAAGGATATATCGTAGAGAAGATAAGCGGCATCCCCTTTCAGACTTACGTCGAACAGACCATCTTCCAACCGCTCGGGATGAATAACAGCAGTTTTGAGTTCCAAGGCAAGTTAAGAGAAGCGCTCGCTACGGGCTATGGCATAGATGGAAATCCGGTTCCTGATTATGCCTATTACCCTACCATAATGCCCCAAGGCGGTATGTTATCTACTGCCAGTGATTTCGGCGTATTTATGCTAGCTTTTCTGAATGGCGGCAAAACGGGTTCCGGGCAATTCCTCTCTGCCCATACGATCCAGGAGATGATGCAATATCGTTCTTATATCCACCCATTGCTGCCTGACAGCGCTTATGGCTTTGAAGCCCCTCCCCAGTTGCCAGGTGCTGGTGCAAGCTCGCATATCTTTGCAAAAGAAGGCGGTATGGATGGATATGGTGCCTATATCTGGTTTATCCCCGAACAGGACACAGCCGTTTTTGTCGTTCACAATCAACTGGGGGTTATCCGTGATGTTTTTTATCCTGCATTTATGAACCACTTTTTCCCAAAGTATGGTGAAGCCGCTAAATTTGACTCTGACAGTGCTGGAAATCAAGACATCGATTACAGTGGTATTTATATAGACCCCCGGGTTGCGGCATTTATAACCAAAATTTCTCAAGCAGGAGATGGTGATTATTGGTTGGAGTGTATGGCACTACCGAAACAAAAATTAAAGCAAACTGCCGCTGGAATATTTACGGACGAGCAAGGCAAGTTTGCAGCTTTTAAACAAGGAAAGAACGGAAAAGACTACTTAAAGTATAGTGGCCTTACCGATAATTATGTGGTTGGTGCTAAGGCACAAGGATTCATCGATGTTGCTGCGGATCATTCTTATTCTGAATATGTTAGAGGACTGCAGTCGGTCGGTTTTTATGAAAATGATGCTGCACTTTCGTTTCAACTGGAACGGCTTGTCACCCGCGGAGAATTCATTCGTGATTTCTTTGCTCTGTTTGGGATACACGGAAGTAACAATCCGGTCATGTTCCAAGATGCAGTTAACCATCCATATGGGAAGTATATTCAACTCGCGGCAGAAGCGGGATTTGTGTTAGGTGACGGGAACGGATTGTATCATCCTGACAAACCTATAACGCGTCAAGAAGCCGCGCTTATAGTGTGGAGAAATATCTCCCCCACCGCCAATCAAGAATCACTTTATTCGAAGGTTAAGTTGTCCGGAATTACAGATGAATTCGCTATTCCCGCCGTTAAGCTGATGGTCGCGCTCGGCTACTATGGTCCCCAGGGCGAAATTTTGCCGGATGGTTCCATTGATTTTCAATCACAAGAGACGTTAAATCATCAAGAAGAAGCCGCAATTCTTTACAAAATCCTGTTGACCCGGCTTTTACCGGACGGTTCTATTGATTTTGAAACGCTATTCCCGCAAGATTCACCTGCTTCTTAGGTTTATCCATAATGAAGAAGAAGCGGCCACTTTTTGATGGCCGGTTCTTCTTCATTTAAACCTTATAGAGGTGGTCTCGATATTATGTCTTTTGTGCGGTATGTGCGTGATCCGGTGCTTTTTGGTTCATGATCGGCAACATGACCAGTGCGCCAAGAAGAAATAATAATCCTGCTCCGCTATAGATCGTACCCAGCGAGAAGGCATCTTTTAACACACCAGCGAAAGACATAGCTGAGAATAGACATAAGCGCTTGGCTTCCCGGGAAGCAGGCGCTTTCTGCTGTTTTATCCGCTCTTTTGCGCTGGTGTTAGGGGACGGGCCCTGCGGATTTCACCCGAAACTGGCTTGGGGTAAGCCCGACGAACTTCTTAAACTGCCGCATAAAATGCACGCTGTTCTCATAGCCGCAAGCGGAAGCAATATGGCTTACCGGGTAGGAAGTGTTCTCCAGCAAATACGAAGCGTACCCGAGCCTGTTGTGGATGACGTCAACCATGACCGGGATTCCGAAGATCTGCTTGTACATATGCTGGAAATGCGACCGGCTGAGCCGCAGCTTCTCTGCAAGCTGATCCACGGTAAACCAAATCCAGGGCGAGTTATAGACTTCATTGCGCAGAGCCAGAAACTGATCGTAGTATTTGCTGATTTGCTCGTGATTTTCCACATGATTGCGGATATCGCTCAGCTTCATAAAAAAACAACGGATCGTGTAATCAATAATTTCGCTGCGGAACGAGCCGGTTTGCAGATGCTCCAATTGAATATCATTCACTTTTCTGGAAATATAGAACGGGTCATGCGCCCGGATCAGCGTGTCAAACGGAAGATTCAGCTGACTGAAGAAATCCTCGGCATCCTCCATCTCAAAGTGGAACCAATCATGGATCATCGGACATCCGGCCCCCCGGTAGAACTGAAGGCTGCTTTTCTTGTAGATAATGTAGGTGTTTTTGTCGGCGATGATCGTTTGGCCCTGTAGCTGTATCTCCATGGTACTGCGGAACATTAAAAACAGATAATCCCCCGAGCCATGGGGACGGTCTATCGTAAACCCTTCGGGATGGATGACATTATAACCGCATCTCTTTAGCTGTATCAATTTCGCACTCTCCCAAAACATATAATAGATCAGTTAAAGGATAGAATAAAACATTTTATTTTAAGGGTCAAGTGAGAAATATACCTGAGGTTAACAGATAATAAGTTAGTAGCGGAGATGAAAGCAAGAGGGGATTCATCCGGAATTCTGAGTGGACGCATTCAGTTATTCGTAAACAGATGTCAGAACATTCAGAGAGAAATTGTGTCGAGTGTCAGTAAAATATATAATGAAAGAGTAGACGCAGCGAAGAACAGAGAAGGCAGCGGCGAAGCAGGGCGGGCATCATACATACCAAAGGAGAAATTTAATGTGAATGAGAAGCTGAAGAAGGCATATGAACGAGTGGGGTTGTCTGAAAACGTATCCAGAGATGAGATAAATAAACGGTTTGATCTGCTGCTTAAACGGCGGCGTTCCAAAGCTTCCGATGACGAAAGGTCGGCGCCGGAGGAGGATTTTCAGGCCTTCAAGTTTATTCTGGATAGTCTGGACCAGCAGGAGATTCAGGAAGCCGAAGAGCAGAGACTGGCGAAATACGGCAAGCTTTCCGGTTTTGCGAGTAAATGGGAACGGTTTATGCGGCTGTACAAGACACATGTAATAGTATCCATTATTATCGTTATTGTACTGGCTGTAGGCGGGAACGCGCTCTATAATAATTGGCAGCATAAGAAATACCTCGCCTCTCTGCCGCCGGTTGATGCGGAAATCATGTTCCTGGGCAATTTCGGGGTTCAGGACCCGGATGGTAAGACGGATGATCTGGAAAAGGCAGTTATCGCCCAATACCCTGATTGGAAGCGGGTAGAGGCCAGTATCGTTTATCTCCCTCAAACAGGACCCGGTTCGGATACGTTTGATATGAACTATATGCAGAAGGCCGTTGTAGAACTGGCGGCGAATCAGCCGGATGTTCTCATTCTGGATGAAGCAACCCTGGAATGGATCGGAGGGCAGGATGGCTTCGGGAATCTAGAGGCCATCGTAGCAGACGGGGCAATTGCCAAAGACGATTCACGCCTGAAATGGGGGAAGAACGAAGAAAGCGGACAGGAGGAGCTGTACGGAGTAGACATCACAGACTCACCGTTTGTGTCCGCGCTTCCACTCAACCATAATTCCAAAAACGTCATCATTGGGGTCCTTGGTGAAGATGAAGACAAGGACAAGCTCATTTCGTTCATCGAGAAGATCGCCGGGAAGTCAGCCGCTCAAAAATAAGCCTTGAGGTTCTCTGAAGCTTCGATTGTATAGAACAAACCGTTATCATGCTGCTTTGCGCAGCGCGATAACGGTTTTTTTACAATAGGCTAACAAAAACCGTGCCACCTTATACGGGGCACGGTTTTGTTATGCGTATAGCAAGCAGGTAGCAGGTTGAGGGACGCATATCCAGTCAGGGAATTACAGCCCTGCCTGTGCAGTCCTACAGCCCCGGCTTGTCCTACTGTTCCAGGCGGTAACCGCCATGAAATACAGGACCGACATATTGATTGAAGGCGTAACCGCTGCGGATGGCTGCGGAGACGAAATCCTTCGCTTTGACTACTGCGTCATGCACGGACAGGCCGTTCGCCAGGCCGCCGGTAATGGCAGCTGCAAACGTGCAGCCTGCTCCGTGATTGTACGCAGGTTCAATCTTGGCGGTCTCAAGTACAGTATATTCGGAGCCGTCGAAGAAGACGTCAATCGCAAGGTCTCCACCTAGCGCTTTGCCGCCTTTGACAACGACATTTTGGGTTCCCAGCAAATGGATCAGGCGCGCAGCCTCTTTCATTTCTTCAATGGTTGTGAGCTTGCCCAGTCCTGAGAGCACCCCTGCTTCAAACAGGTTGGGAGTGGCTACGGTAGCCAGCGGCAGCAGCAAATCACGGATGGCATTTGCGCTCTCCGGATTCAGCACCTCGTCTTCACCTTTGCAGACCATAACCGGGTCAATGACCACATTGGTCTGGAGGTTTTCCTTGATCGCTTTTTCCGCAACAAGCACAATATCCACACTGCCCAACATCCCTGTCTTCATCGCGTCCACAGGTCCACCAGCAAAGATAGTTTTCAGTTGCTCCGCCACGATGGAAGAGTCAATCGGGTAGACATTATGGTGCCAGCCGTTATCCGGGTCCATAGTGACAATGGTCGTTAAAGCGCTGAAGCCATAGGTGCCATACTCCTCAAAGGTTTTTAAATCAGCTTGAATGCCTGCGCCTCCACTGGAGTCACTGCCGGCAATGGTTAGGGTTTTTATGATCTTTGACAAGGTAACGTCTCCTTCTTGTATATGAAATTCTAAAGCCTGATTCAGAGGGAATCATTTTAAACTCTCCGATATTATAACAAAAAACACCGCCAGCGTCCTCAAAAAAGCACACTGCGCTTGTTTCACTCCGGGCTTTCTCCTTAGGGACAGTGGTGAATGCGGAAATGTCATAGGTAGGAGCAAGGGTTCCATTCCTGCTGCGGTGCATATCAATATAGGAGAAAAGCGTGTGCTCACAAAACTTTGAGGAGGGTACCATGATAGAAATCAGCTTATGCATGATTGTCCGCAACGAGGAGAATAGCCTGCCCCGCTGCCTGTCTTCGGTAGGGGCGATTGCTGATGAAATCATCATTGTGGATACCGGGTCAACGGACAACACCAAAGAAATCGCCTTGTCCTATGGGGCGGTTATTTATGACTTTACCTGGATTGATGATTTCTCAGCCGCCCGCAATTTTGCTTTCAGCAAAGCTACCAAGGAATATATCTTCTGGCTGGATGCCGATGATTACCTGAAGGACGTGGATCATGCACGGTTCAGGGAGCTGAAGCACAGCTTGCCAGACGGTGTGGACAGTGTGAACATGCAGTACAATCTGGCTTTTGACGAAGAGGGGAGAGTCGTCACCTCTTTGCGCCGCAACCGGCTAGTCCGCAGAAGCTGCAATTTCAAGTGGATAGGTCCGGTGCACGAGTATCTGGAGGTCTACGGGCCCGCATACAGCAGTGATGTCTGTATCACTCATGAAAAAGACAAAGTATACACGGACCGCAATTTGCGGATCTATCAGAAGCGGGTGGCGGAGGGTGAGGTATTCTCGCCGCGTGACCAGTATTATTATGCCAACGAGCTGCGCGACCATGGAATTTATGAGGAAGCCTGCCGCTATTATGAGCTGTTCCTCGACGGAGGTTTGGGCTGGGTTGAAGATAATTACCAGGCCTGTCTTAGGCTGGCTGAATGCCGGGAGCGGCTGGGAGACAGGGGGGGAGCCTTCCAGTCATTATGCCGCACGCTGCAGTATGATACCCCCCGGGCGGAGTTTTGCTGCCGGCTAGGTGCCTGGCATGTAGAGAAAGGCCAGCTGCTCCCGGCTGTCTACTGGTATGAGCTTGCGATTAAACTCCCGCGGAATAATGATTCTATGGGTGTGAAGAACGAGGCGTTTGCCACCTGGGTGCCGAATCTTCAGCTTGCTTTATGTTATGACCGGCTGGGCCAGCGCGAGAAAGCTAATCTATTCAATGAAGCCGCTTTGCTCTATCATCCCGTCCATCCCAGTATGCTCTACAACCGCAATTATTTCAAAAATGTGCTCGGAGACAATTATGTAGAGCTGCATTCACGGGAAGCTGGCGAAAAGGAAGCGGAATAACACGTTGCCCGCCCAGCTCCTTGGCCGCTTTGCTCTTTGAATAAGGGGCTTTTGAGCAGACCGACTTGCACTTTGCGGCTGCATCCGGACTCCAATGCAGCTATTTTGGATAAACAGCATCATCCAGCGAGGAATCGGACCTCATGTGCGTTATGCTCTACATTTGGCGATAAATGGCCGTCTTTTGGCGAGAATAACGGCATGCAGTCCGCCGGTAAGGAATACAGCACGTTCCAGGTAAGATAGCGGCTCCTGAGTCCGGTAGACGCAGCAAACATAATAAGCCAGTTTACTGGAACAACAATTTCTGAATGCAGGAGACAGAACCATCTGTTCCGCCAGCTGCCTGCGGTAGTTTCCATCCCATAATCCCTGAACAGGCGGCAAAAGGCCCGCTGCATCTATCATATGCAGCAGGCCTTTTAGACTTTAATGACTGTGTGCAGCCTGTCCGGTGCTGTCCACCAGCAGCTGGGGTTCACTGCTTCGGATGAAATCCAGCACCTTATCAAAGATGATGCGGTGTCCTTCTTTATTGGGATGAATCCCGTCCCGGCAGATGAATTTGGTGAAATCCGGCTGTTGGAGAAAAGCGCCCCGGACATCAATGATTTTGGTTCGGGTGCTCTCGGCGACCTTGATAATCGTGGAATTGTATCTTTCCTGCCACCAGTAGATTTTAGTGATGCTGCCGAGCCATTTCAGAATATTCACTTCCGACGCCGGGTTGTTTCCGCTGACCCATTTGAAATAGCTGTCCGCATCCAGCGGAGGGAGACTCATCAGAATAGGCATAATCCTCTGGCTTTTCAGGAAATCAATCATATCCAGCAGCATTTTTTCGAAAGCCGTGAAATCGGTCTTGGGATTATGCTCTGCCTCAGGATTATTCATAATTTCCTCCCAATGGAAGTCGCAGTCATTTCCCCCATATTCGATCAGTACCACATCCGGTTTCTCCTTCAGCACATCCCGTTTCAGATTGCCGAAGCCCTTGAGCAGTGTGTTGCCGAATCTGGCCGTATTGCGCAGCGCTCCCTTCAGATTGCCCTGAAGCAGCGACACGTAATTTTCTTCCAGAATGACATATTTGCTTCTCGCTTCATCATAGACCACCCCTTTGGAGATGGAATCGCCGCTCACCATATATTTAAACTGGGGCACGGCAGTTTGTTTGTCCGATACGTTCATATGACTAGCCTCACCTCCGATAGCTATATTGTACTTAATCTTAGTGTAAACCATTCACGCAAGGATTGCCTATGCATATATGTCATGGATTTAGGGGCTGAAGAGGTCCAGTCACTTCTTAAATAATGCCATATCCTATATAGAGTTAAATTTGTGACAAGGAGGCGTTTTGTAATGACCCAGGTTGTTGATTTCAGTAAAAGCTCAATATCCAGCTTCAGTCAGACGATTGCCGTGCCAATCCTTGGCGCTCCTTCAAGCAATACACTGACCCAGTTTGGGCTCGCGACAGCGCAGGGAGGCAGTGTCCTGCTCAATGCTACGGTTGGCGTTCAAAACACACTTGGAAATCCGGACCTGCTGTTCACGATTTTGCGCGGGGCAGCCGCTATTTTCTCAATTCGCGCAAGTGCGCTGAACGCCGGACAATTTGACCCGATCAGTTTCTCCTACGTGGATGCCAATGTGCCTGCCGGATATTTTGCCTATACGCTGACAGTCTCGATTGTTAACAATGCTGCGCTTAATTCTGCAAATCTGGTAGGTCCTGTGGATTTCTCAGGACTATCGTTGGTGTGACGCCATGACACAACTCATTGATTTCGGAAAAAGCATTCCGTCGAGCTTCAGCCAGTCCGCATCATTACCCGTAAACAGCTTGCCAAACAGCACTATTCTGGGACAATTCGGTTTAGCTGTAGGCGCTAACGGCTCAGTTTTACTTCAAGCCACCATTGGCCTGCAAAGCAGCGGACCAAACAGCTCCGACATTATTTTTACGATCTCGCGCAATGCGGTGCAGATCTTCACCATTCGATCCAGCGGGCTGGCAGTAAACGACTTTGAAGCCGTTCATTTCTCCTTTGCAGATAGCGGAATCCCTGCCGGATATTATGGATATGCTTTAACCGCTTCTTCAATTGGTACGGTGAACCCGCCGGTTATTATCGGTCCGCTTTTATTCTCGGGGCTTTCCATACTATAATTATTGGTGGCTGCCGGAGCAATTATGCTCCTGGCAGTTTTTTTTATGCTCCAGGCCTGTACCTGTACCATTACTATTATTTTCCGTTTTCTCACCGGTTGGGCAAAGTTTTCTCTCATTGGACAAATAATAACCACATACATATGAATGGAATTGTTTTATACCTGATTGCGTAGGAGGTGAGCTGCGCGTTGTCCTGCGGGAAACTCTCTGCTTGCAGCAGACGGAAAGGAGTTCAGAAAATATGCCCTTTACAACGGGGGCGGTTTACAATCCGCCGGCCGGACTCAACCATATCGACCGAATTCAGATTTCGTGCCTGAATGATTCGATTGTTGCCTCAATTAATATCAATTTGCAGATCTTTCATTTTCGGGGCAACAATTTCACCCGTGTCCCGGTGGGCGAGGCCTTATTTCAGGTCAATCCCCAGCAGCTTGTAGTTCAGACTTTTTCTGTGAGCCTCGCTGACTACTATGAAGCTCAAATCAATTTCTACAGTGCCGTTAATACTGTCGTGAATGTGTTTGCTTTGGACACCGCAGGGAATGTCCTGGAAAACATTCTTCAACCGGAGCTTACATACATCGATCGCTTAACAATTCTCTCTACTTGAAAATGGGGTGATACGAATTGGTGAATGTCAATGTTACCGCCGGGCTTCCGGGCAATCATATTGAACCTTCAATCGCAGTAAATACGTTGAGTCCGAATATTCTGTGCGCGGTGGCGGTGGATGACAGCACTGGTACAGCTTTGACCGGATTCTACAGATCTATTGACGGGGGGCAGACATGGTCGGCTACAATTCTGCCGCAGGCACCGGGTTATATGAGTGCTGAAGCACCCACCATAGACTATACGTTTCCTAATACCTTTATTGTTGCTGTTCATTTTTTTAATGAGTTTAATGATGGAACCATTGCAACCTATACCTCTTTCGACAACGGCGTGACCTTTAATCCCCCTGTTATTGTCCGGCGGGGTTTTGGTCTCTATATCCACAATGATGAGCCTTTTCTTGCCGTGGACCGCTCACCCTCCAGTCCGCACCTGGGAAATGCCTATGTAGGCTATACACCGCTTTATGATCTTGCGCAGAATGCAGCAATCTTCTTTCAGCGCTCTCTGGACCAGGGGTTAAGCTGGGAACCTCCGCAGCGGATATCTGACCCGAGAGGGAGGCTTGAGCGTGCCGCTCTGGCAGTCGGCCTCGCTGGTGAGGTGTACGTCGGTTATATTCAGCTTGGGCCGGCACCCAAATACGCCTATATCCGGGTTTCACTGGATGGCGGAGTCACTTTTAATCCTCCGGTTACCCGTGGAGCTACATTTATTGCCAATACAGTGCCTGTGCCAAGTCCGCTGCCCGTACCGAATTATGCTTTCCGTGTGCAGACGAATCTCAGCCTGGGAACTGATATCTCAGCCGGACCCTTTGGCGGGTTTGTGTATGCGGTCTGGAATGATTTTCGGCTGGGGTATGCAGACATCTTTTTCTCACGGTCGCAAGATGGCTTACTCTGGTCCCAGCCTGTTAGCATTACGGGGGCGCCGCCAGGCTCGCAGAATTTTTCACCATCGATTACGGTGTCACCTTCCAACGGAACGGTGCGGGTAATTTATTATACGAACCGTCTGGATGGTTTCCTGCTGGATGTCTTCGTGGCGGAATCCATCAACAGCGGCTTGTCCTTTGTGAACCGGAGAGTAACTGATGTGTCCACGAATCCGAACGGGAATTCACCTACACCGGTTCCGCTCATCGGTGATTACATTACGGCGGCAACGATCTTCCCGGATACACTGGGAGCTGTATGGAACGACACGCGGCTTGGAAAGCAGGATGTTATTTTCGGGAATTGAACAAATGTATGTACGCTGCAACAGCATAAACAGCAGCTCAACGCCAAAATCCGGCAGTTGCGCTGCTATTTTGCTTTTGAGGCAATCGTTATTTCCTGCCTGCCCTGAAGCTGTTCATCCTGCGTACCAGTGCGGACTTGGGCTGAATGTCGACAGGTGTGCCTTGGAGGAAATTTTTGATACTCCGTTCCATGATTCTGACGCTGTTCTCCCAGGTCCATCCGGCAGAATCGTTTTCTCCCTGCATGGCTAAACGGGCTCTGAGCAGATGATCCTGGCTCAGGCGGATAACATCCTCGGCGAGCCGGTTCTCGTACCGGTAGGAGAGCAGACAATTCTCTTCATGACGGGCATATTCGAGATTGCCGCCGGAGTACACGGAGACGAGCGCCGCTCCGCAGCGCATGGCTTCCAGTCCCGGAAGGGACCCGGTATCAAAAATGCTGGAGCTGACAAAAATATCCGCCCCATTGTAGTGATAGCAGAGCTCTTCATCATTCTGCGGTGTGAAGAAGCGGTATTTGCCGCTGGCCTTCATCTGCTGCAGGGAATCCGAGGTATAGAATTCATCCGGCGGACTGATGAAGTTGATGTTTACACCGGGAAGATTCTGTTTGACGATATCCAGCTGCTGCACCAGATAATCCTGTTCGCGATGCCAGGAGAAGCCGTTCTCAACCTTGCGCAGAATGGCGGTAATGTTCAACTGCTCCTGCAGTTTGTGGCGGATACGCATATTATTAAAGGAGGAGCTGATGCCGACAGGCACAATACTTCCTGAAATCCCATGATTTAATTCAATCAATTCCTTCTGCCATTGTGATAAAACTATCAGCTTTCCGGTGGTATGATAACTAGGAAAGGATACATCATTTTCCGGCAAAAACAGCGGCTCGTAACATAAGGACAGGCGTACATGAACTCCCTTACCATTCTTGCTGGCGGCTTCGGCTACAGGCACAGTGGTATAGAAATTGGAAACAATGACATCGCTGGCCGGAAAGTCGGTTTCTCGCAGCACCGTGTGGTCGGTGCGGAGCAGGGTGGAGTGGATCTCATAGGAAATGTCGCCCTCCAGCGGCATGAGAATCACAACCTGGTGGCCCAAAGCTGTCAGACCATTGGTGAGCTCCACCAGCATCCGTTGCGCCCCGCCATGGCATAAGGTGAGAATCGGGAATGTGAACCTCATCGATGATCGCTTCCCTTCTAGAGAATGCAGCATCAGACAGACATGATGCTTTTTGTATACTATTTTATTCAGAAGGATAGGAAAAGTACCGGGTATCCGGTCATTAATCAAAATCGGGACTAGCGAACAGGAGGCAAAGAGGATGAGTGAAATGATTGCGGAGTGTATGAGAAGGCTGGATCAATCCCTGGAGTATGTGGAGAAAGCTGTCGGCAAGCTGCCGGAAGAGAAGATATGGTTCCGTCCCCGAACGAAAATGAATGCGATCGGCAACCTTTGCCTTCATATCGCAGGCAGCGAATACCAGCATCTGGTCAGCGGAATTGGCAATCAGCCGGTGATCAGGGACAGACCGGGTGAGCTTCTGGAGACAGGCGGACATAGCCGGGAAGAATTGCTCACTCTGCTAAGATCGGTAAGAGCCGAGAGCTGGTCCGTTGTCCGGAAGCTCACGGCTGCAGATTTGGAGCGGGTAGTTACCATTACCTACCCGGAGAATTCCGGCATGGAGAGCTACCAGTGGAGCATCCAGAAGATACTGATCTGTGCGGCAGAGCATTATTCCTATCACACCGGGCAGATTGTGTATGCAGCGAAGTGGCTGCAGGAGGAAGACGCGCATCTTTTGAACTGGAAGCATTACAATTAATCATTTCCCGAGAGCGGTCAGCAAGGCAACTGTTTCCCGAATTTCAGGAAGAGTGATTTCCTCCAGGGAGACATCAATCATAGGCTTGAAGGTCTGAAGCTTTTGCAGGAATTCTGCAGTGTGGAACAGCCCCTGGCCCGCTTTTCCGTGACGGACATGGTTCCCTTCGCGGTAGATATCCTTCAAGTGGGCCAGGATCATCCGGTCACCCAGCAGACTGAAGGCGCTGTCCACAATTTCATCCTGCCGGGACACATCGTCACCGATCCAATTGCAGGGGTCGAACACGACGCCTATGGAGCTGGAAGGCACCTCATCCAATAGGCGGCGCATTTTTTGCGGGGTGGATAAGGTGTGGGTGCTGACGCCTTCGATCCCCAGAAATACGCCCCATTTCTCCGCTTCCTCGGCCAATTCTTCCACCGTAGTCCGCAGCGTTTCCCAACCGATCTCCTCGTAACGGTAAGGCTCGATCTCTTTAAACGTATGCAGGTCCCCGGTTTCTGTAGCTACCATCGGTGCTCCGAACTGTCTGGCAAACTGCAAGTGTTCCTTGAAACGGTCGATTTCTGCCCTGCGGACCACCGGGTCCGGATGAACGGGATTGATGTAGCAGCCGAGAACACCGATACGGATCCCTGCCTTGTCGAATTGCTCGCCGATATAATTGGCCAAGCCGGGACTCAGTTTGCCGGGGGAAGTGTCGATATCCTGTATAGCCTTGGACAGGGCGAGCTGCACGAAGCTGATATCGTGGGTCTGCAGTGTGGAGGTTAAAGTCTGGAGCGGCAGACAACCTGCAGAATGCGCCAAAGTTCCGTATCGAATGATGAACATCTCCTTTTGAATTCTCTGGATTTATATTATTATTACTATTAATATTAATAACGCTTACAAGAACTTGCAATAACAAAGACTATGTTTAGGAGATTATGCTATGAATACTATTGAACTGCGTAAGCAGGAACTGGAAAACTGCCGTCCTGAACCGACACTTGATGCACAGTCAGCCGACAATTACTGGGATGGAATCCTTGCGGAATATGAACAGAAGCCGCTGCACATTACCACTGTTCCCGAAGAAACACCCTATCCGGGCATGGAGGTTAACAAAGTCAGCTTCAAGGGATTTGATGAAACCACGGTGCATGCCTGGCATATTCAGCCGTCCTGGAATGCAGAAGCCCGGCAGGTGCTGCCCTGTATCGTTACATTTCCGGGTTATACCGGAGACCGGGGATACCCGGAACGTTATGCCTCATGGGTGCTTCTCGGCTATGCTGTTCTGGCTGTAGATGTGCGGGGCCAGCTGGGTGAGACGGGTAACCTGCTGCCCCAGAGCAGCGGCGTTGCCAAAGGCTGGATCACCCAGGGGATCCTGGAGAAGGAACACTCCTACTACATGGCTGCGGCGATGGATGCCGTCCGGGCCGTGGATACCGCCGCGCAGCTGCCCGGCATAGATCCCTCACGCATCGCTGTTACCGGCGGCAGCCAGGGAGGCGGACTTTCCCTGCTGGCAGGCGCGCTGAACCCGCGTGTCGCTGCAGTCGCTGCCGACATTCCGAATCTTTGCCGGCTGGATTTCGGGGTGCTGAATTCAACCAGCTCTTTGACAGAGATCGCTGATTACATCAAGCGGTACCCGGAGCATCTGGAACGCATTCTGCATAATCTTGCCTATTTCGATATTGTGAATCTGGCGCACCGCTTTACTGCACCTGTAATGATGTCTGTCGGCTGGAAGGACACGGTATGTATGCCGGAAACGATCTATGCGGCGTATAACCGCATTGCGGCACCCAAAGAAATCTGGGATTACCCATTCTCCGGACATGAGGTCGGCGAGTTCCATAACCGTCAGAAGGCGATATTTTTTCAGCGGCATTTGGAGGCAGCGCAGCAGCTTTAGGTAATTTTTATACCCTTGATCTGGAGTAACACCAGGTCAAGGGTTTTAATTTTAGCTAGGGCGCGTTGCCCGAAGGGGTACGGTGTATATGTTATAATGAGGGAGCTTTAGAACTTATTAAGGATTAGTCTACAATCACAGGAGGGATCGCTAATGGAGAAGGACGGAAACAAGCTTCCCGCAGAACTCGTAGTGGACAATTTCAAATACAGCAAAGAGAACGAGAGGCTGGTGCAGAAGAGCTTCTGGAGCAAAACCAGGAAATTCGCCGGCAAAATTCCTTTTACCAAAGATGCGATTGCGATGTATTATTGCGCCATTGACGCCAAAACTCCATTGTGGGCAAAAGGTATTGCCTTCGGAGCGCTAGCCTATTTCATTTCTCCGATTGATGCTATTCCTGATGCCTTGCTTGGTCTGGGGCTGACGGATGACGCGGCTATTATTGCGGCAGGCATTCGGGCAATTGCCGGACAGGTAACGGACGAACACCGGGAGAAGTCAGAGGTTTTCTTCAACGGTGATAAATAAAGCAGTTCATACAAAAAAAGGTGCGGCATCAAGCCTACACCCCTGTTTCTGAATTAACTAGGGCAGCTTTCTTTGGAAAGCTGTTTTATTTTGTATTCTTCGCCCCAATCCCTCATCAGCATAATGATCGGGATCAGTGTCCGGCCGAATTCGGTCAGGGAATACTCGACCTTTGGCGGCACTTGATGGTAGACCTCGCGGTGAACCACTCCGTCTTCCTCCAGCTCACGGAGCTGCAAGGTCAGCATCCGCTGGGTAATGCCGGGACAGATGCGGCGGAATTCATTGAACCGTTTCTTGTCGTCCATTAGATGGTATAGAAGCACACCCTTCCATTTGCCGCCAATAACGTCGAGCGTAAATTCTACGGGGCACGCTGTTTCGTTGCCGTCCGGGCATTGGCCAAATCCGCCTTTTCGATTTCGCATTCGGGGATCACTCCTACAGTATCAATTTGTATACTACATAACAAAAATGTGCGTACTACAAAATCCATTATATATACTTTAATATTATGTTTGTAAGCCATAATCAGTCAAACTAAACTTGTCCAGTTATAGAAAGGGAGTATGTAAGATGGAAGCCAGTGCGACAGCAGCAGCCAAGCATGAAATCCTATCCGCCTTTGAATTCAGACATGCGACGAAAGTGTTTGACAGCAGCCGGAAAATCAGCGAGGATGATTTTCAGTTTATTCTGGAGACGGGACGGTTGTCTCCAAGTTCCTTCGGGTTTGAGCCCTGGCGGTTTGTTGTGGTACAGAACCCGGAAATCCGCGAGAAGCTGCGCCCCTTTGCCTGGGGGGCCCAAGGACAATTGCCAACCGCCAGCCATTTTGTGCTGATTTTGTCCAGACAACCCGGAGACATGGCCGCCGGATCGGATCATATCCGGCATATGATGGAACAGGTGCAGAACCTCCCGTCCGAAGCTGCTGAAGGCAAACAGCAGACTTACGATACTTTCTTGAAAGTCGACTTTGGTCTGAAAGACAATGAACGGGCCATGTTCGAGTGGGGGGCCCGCCAGACGTATTTGGCTCTCGGCAATATGATGACCGCCGCAGCGATGATCGGCATCGATTCCTGCCCGATAGAAGGCTTCGACAAGGCGAAGATTGAAGAGGTGCTGGCTGCTGAAGGTATTATGGACCCTGAGCATTTTGGGATATCCTGCATGGTGGCCTTTGGTTACCGGATCAACGAGCCGCGCGGGAAAACTCGGCAAACTGCCCGGCAAGTGATTCAGTGGGTGTAATGTAAAGAGGTGTAATGTAAAGAAGAGTAATGTAAATGGAAGAAACCTCTCCATGTGAGCGGGCAGTGTGAGAACACGATCCCGTTCTGGAGAGGTTTCTTTTTAGGATGTAAGGATTTATTTTGTTTTACACTCATGAAAATACATAGAAGCTTCGAAAAATAATTGAAAATTTACTGAAAGTTCTGCTACTCTAATATAGTCAGTATTTTTACATAGGATATTCATTTTAAGACTGAAGGGATTCCTGCATCATGAAAATCATCCGCATTATTGCCGAGGTTGGAATATTGTACGCATTCTATCTGGCCGGAGACTATCTGCAAAAGCTGCTGCATCTCCCGGTTCCGGGCAGTATTGTCGGGCTTCTGCTTCTGTTTATATTACTGCTCTGCAAAATCGTGCCGCTCAAGCTGATTGAGAATGGCTCATCCTTTATTCTGGCCTATCTTCCGATGTTCTTCATTCCGGCGACTGCCGGGATTATGAACCACCTTGATATTTTCAGCGGCAGAGGACTCCTGCTGATTGCCATTCTCGTGGTGAGCAGTGTGCTGACCATGGTCGTAACGGCCCATTCCAGCCAGTGGTTCACCAGCCGCAGCGCCAGACGCAGAAACAGCTACCGCACTGGAAGCCTTAGAGAGAAGGGGAAGGAAGCATGAGATTTTTGCTCGCAGTTGGTTTTATCCTGCTTAATGTGGGAATTTATCTCCTGATGTCCATGCTTTACAAACGTTATCGTTTCCCCGTACTCCTGCCGGCCCTGACGGCAACCTTTACAGTAGTTGTGCTGCTGATGGGCTTTCATATTTCCTACGACACTTATATGATTGGCGGTGAGTGGATCAACAAGCTGCTTGGACCTGCAGTTGTCTCTCTCGCTTATCCGTTGTACAAACAGCGTCATGTGTTGTGGCAGAACCTCCCCGCAGTGCTTGGGGGTACGGTAACCGGACTTCTGGTCGGGATGTTCAGCGGCCTGCTGATGGCGGCAGGAATGGGATTTTCCAAATTGTATGTTCTTTCAGTCCTGCCGAAATCGATTACGACCGCTGTAGCGATTCAAATCTCCAGCAATCTGGGCGGGGATTCCTCGCTGACTTCCGTATTTGTGATGATTGCCGGATTCACCGGAGCCATCGGCGGTCCTTACATCATCAAGCTGTTCCGCATCCGGGGCGAGTCCGGCATCGGGATCGGTCTGGGCACAGCTTCACATGCACTTGGTACGGCAAAAGCCTTGGAATACGGCGAGCAGTCCGTCTCCATGAGTTCCGTAGCGATGACGGTGTGCGCAATCGTCGGCTCCATTATCGGACCGCTTGTGGCCTGGATCATGTATCATTAATACCTCTGGCCTAGCCGTTCACCTGCAGCCGGATCACATTCCAGGAAGCCTTGGGAAGCAGGGCGCTTACTCGTCCGCCGTCTGCCGTGGCAGTGCCGCGGTCATGCGGCAGGACCGTCCCCGGGTTGCTTCGGGTGTTCGTTGCATGAATATCCTCATGTTCCAGTACGGTATGCTGGAGCACGGTAACAGCCCCGAAGCTGCGCAGGTCCACAGCTAGCTCCAAGCCTTCTGCCAGATGGCGGTTAACGGCAAACACAGTTACCTCGTTCAGCTCTTCGTTGTATACACTGATTGCTTCCAGATAGGGAACATCGGTGAAATCCTTGGAATCATATTTCGGACTGGAAATGAGCGGGTGCAAAACAGTCCCGCGGCCATAGACAGAAGCTTGCATATAAGGATAGTACGTGGTCTGCAGCCAGAGCGGGCCGCCGTTTTCAGTCATAATTGGTGCAATGACATTAATAAGCTGGGCAATGCAGGCCATCTTCACCCGGTCCGCGTGCTTCAGCAGGGAGATTAGACAGCAACCCACAACAAGCGCATCCTCCAGCGTGTACACATCCTCGAATTCCGGCGGGGCGACCTGCCAATGCTGCTCGGCGCGGCTCGAACCCTGGGACTTCCACACATTCCATTCATCCATGGAGAGATAAATCTTTTTCCTGCTCTTTTTCTTGGCCTTGATATAATCGCATACAGCGGCTACACTGTCGATAAACTGGTCCATATCCAGGGAGCGGGCCAGGAAATTAGGGGTATCGTCTTCATTGTTATTGTAGTACGTATGCAAAGACAAGAAATCCACATTATCGTAGGTGAGATCCAGCACAGTAGCTTCCCACTCGGCGAAGGTGTTCATCCCGCTGCCTGAGCTGCCGCAGGCGACAAGCTCAAGTGAAGGATCCACCCAGCGCATGGCTTTGGCTGTTTCATTGGCTAGGCGCCCGTATTCAACTGCCGTCTTGGCCCCGATCTGCCATGGACCATCCATTTCATTGCCGAGACACCAGGTTTTGAAGGCATGGGGGGCTGCATAACCGTGGGAGATCCGCAGATCACTCCAGTAAGAGCCGGAGGGATGATTGCAATACTCGACCAGATTTCTGGCCGCATCGATCCCCCGGGTACCGAGATTGACGGCCATCATGACTTCGGAACCTGCCAGCTTAGCCCACTCTGCGAATTCATTAGTACCCATTTGATTGGTTTCGGTCGTCCACCAGGCGAGTTCAAGAGAGCGCTTACGCTCAGCCTTGGGACCAACCCCATCTTCCCAGTTGTAGCCTGAGACGAAATTTCCGCCGGGATAACGGATAATTGGGACATTCAGCGTGCGGATGGCCTGCAGGGCATCTCCGCGGAAGCCGTTCTCATCTGCCGTTGGATGTCCCGGTTCGTAAATACCGCCATAGACAGCCCGTCCCAGATGTTCAATGAAAGAACCGTAGACCCGCGGGTCCACCTCAGCCAGCTTAAAATCCTTATCGACAATCATCGAGGATTGTATCGTCATGAATTATCTGCTCCTTCGTATAGGATTAATGAATATATTAATCCGTTAAAGTAATAACTGATTACATAATACGTACGTCAAGCTATACTAAGCAATATAAATATTAAGGATTAATAAAAATGTTAATTCAATTACGGGTAATGGAGGATAGGATATGTATTTAACAACCGATTCAGAATCCCTTAAGGTCTATGAAGCGCTGGCCAGTGAGGTCAGACTGCGGATTATTGAACTGCTTGGCACGCAGGAAATGCATATCAAAGAGCTGGCAGCCAGACTTTATCTCAGCAGTGCAATCGTGAGCTCCCATGTCGCCAAGCTCCAAAAGGCAGGAATTGTAAGCTCGCAAATGAAGAGAATCGACGGAGGGACCTACAAGTTCTGTTCGCTGTCGGCCAATTTCCTGCAGATTAAGCTGTCGGGATCAAAGGGTATCGCCAGAAAAGTGGTCGAGGTGTCGGTGCCTGTGGGACATTATACAGATCTGCAAGCTTCGCCGACCTGCGGCATTGCCACAACAGAAAAGCTGATCGGGTATTATGATGATCCGCGTTATTTTCTCGATCCGGAACGGGTGGATGCGGGGATTTTATGGTTCGCCAAAGGTTACGCCGAGTACAAGGTTCCTAATTATCTTTTTATGGACCAGACGGTTCAGGAGATCGAGATCTCTATGGAAATCGGCTCAGAGGCACCGCATGTGAACGAGAAATGGCCTTCGGACATCAGCTTTACCTTGAATGGTATGGAGCTGGGGAAATGGACCAGTCCCGGTGACTTCGGGGTGATGAGAGGACGCCTTACTCCGGCCTGGTGGAACTCGGATGTCAATCAATATGGACTGCTCAAGGTCCTAAGGATTAATAAAGGCGGTACGTATGTGGACGGACAGCAGATCTCTGCGGTCACCCTTGATGATGTGGGTTGGGAGCAGGATCACTGGATCTTCCGGCTTACTGCGGAGGACACCACCCGAAGGCGGGGCGGCTTAACCCTGTTTGGCCGCGGGTTCGGGAATTATGAGCAGGACATTGTCTTCCGGGTATATTACGAATAGCCGATGTGCAGTATTTCAGGACTATCCTGCAAAATGTTTGCAAACCAGGTCAACGGGTAACTATAACTATGTGGCCCAAAAAAAGTCTAGGAGGATACACATGTCAGATCACACGCAAAACGAAGCGGATCTCCGCAATAAAGAAAACAAAGACGGTGATTCTCTCGCCGAGCGCAAAAAGATGGAGAACGGCGTCGATATTGAACCGGAGGCTGATGACTGGGTGGCTAAACCTGCAGAATCGGCTCATCCAGACCCGCTCCCCAAAAATTAATCCAAGTGAGCTGCCAAAGCAGACTATCCTTTCGGGGATAGTCTGTTTTTTAGCTTAGGAAATTATACAGCGTAAAGCCGTCAGATCAGTTCCTGTCTCCGCTTCAAATACAGATACAGCACAATTCCCGACACGGAGCAGACCGCAGCACATAATCCGATGAAACCATATCCCGCCTGCAGACCGCGAAGCAGGCCAAGCTCCGTTGTACTGCCATACATAGCTTTGACGGTTTCAATTACCCAGCCGATCAGGTAGTTTCCCACAACACTTCCGAGGCCCATTAAGGTCACAACAAAGGTAATGGCTATATCACTTCCATTGGGGTAGCGGCGCGCAATAAAGGCCATAACGGTAGGATAGATGATGGCGATTCCTGCCCCCGATAAAGCGAACAGAAATGCAAAGCTCTCCCCGCCAGCCAGAGCTATGAAGGTACAGACTGCCGAGAAGCATGAGAATATAATCAGGGAGAGCACAAATCCGATACGGTCCGTCAGCGGACCGAGCAAGAGTCGTCCGAGTGAGAACAACAGGAAGAATGCCGACAGCATGCCGGCGGCCTGGGCGGTATCCCAGGCATACGCTTTCTCCAGAAAGTTAACCAGCCAGCCGCCTACTGCCAATTCGGAAACGACGCCAAAGGACAGGATCATGACCATCATCCAGAGCGCAGGATCATGCATCAGGGTCCGGAAGGAAGTGCGGTCCTCGTGTGGCAGTTCATCGCCGGGAAAGGTGCTGCGCAGTGCGGACAGAATCGGCAGCAGACAGAGCGACAACATTACCAGGTACATCCCCCGCCAATCCAGCAGATGTCCAAACACACTTAACGACATCACTCCTGTAGCCAGCAGCGGCGCTGCGGTCGAACTCAGTCCATAGAAGAAGTGGGATAAATTCATCATCATCCCCGTATTTTTTACGAAAATGCGTGCCCCCAGAATCGCCAGCCCAATCTCCAGCATCCCGTTCCCGATGTACATCAGAAAGTAAGAGGAAGCAAACAGCGGATAGGTATGCGACAGAAAGATCAACACACCCGAGATGACCATCGAGGCGAATGCAATAATGCTGACCGCCTTGATGCCCCATTTGCGGACGAGAATAGCTGTGAAAGAACAGGCGATCAGATAGCCCAGTGCATTCAGAGAGAGCAGCGTACCGAGCTGTTGCTCATCCAGGTTGAAATCAAATTGAATCCGCGGAATCGCCGGGCCTTTAATATTTTCCGAGATCCCGAATACAACAAAGCCTAGAAAGATGGTTACGAGCTGCATGATATAGATAGTGTTAGGTTTGCTTTTGGAATTGCTTGCTTGAGCCTTCACATTAAATAGCCTCCTGAGTTTGAGATGATGCGTATTTTATTTCCGTTCAACCAGTTGGAACCGGTAGGTCAGGCTTTCCATGGTTGTTGTAATCAGTCCAGTCATGTATTCCTGCCGGGTATCATTCTGGATGATCAGCTCAGGCATATGCTCGGGCGGAATGATCTCCTGGCAGCCGCTGCGCAGATCGTCCAGCATCCCTGGCGATATATTGTCACCGGTGATCACGATCGTAGCAGGATTGATAATGCTGATAATAGATACCAGTGCATGAATTGCCAGCCTGCCGGGGTCTCCAGAACCCTGGACCAGCCGCAGCTGCTCCTCTCTGGAAATGCCGTAAGGCAGGTACGACACCTCACCGCTGAAATAGCTGTTTCCGTTAAGCAAACGTCCATTCACCATGAAACCGGCTCCGGGGTAATGGTTCTTAGGGAAAGTCAGCACGGCAAAATGACTCTCTTCATCCAGGAACAGCTTCTGATACAAGCCGTAAACCGTCAGATTCATATCATTCTCAATGATGATTTCTACCTCTTCATAGCGTTCCTTCAGAAGGATACCGAGGGGCTGATCTGCCAGCGCCGGCACATCACATATTCCAATACGGTCATGCTGAACTACCCCCGGTATGCCGATGCCAATCGCCTGCACATTCGGATGAGCCTCTATGATCTGATCCAGCCAGTCTTCGAGGGTGCCCAGAGTAATCTGATCGAATACCTTAGCGGTCTCCTCGATCACTTCACCGTTTAGATTCGCGAGCACATAGGAAATGGATTGTACGCCGCCCTCGGAACGCACGATCATACAGATCATGAAGGAATAATCCGCGTTGAACTGATACTTTCTCGCCGGTCTGCCGCCGCTGGATTCCTCCCATCCAAGTTCCAGGATTTCACCGGTCCGGACCAGTTCATTCAAGATCGTGCCGCATGTGGCCACGCTCAATCTGGTCTGCTCTGCAATGGATGCTTTCGTGCCTGTGCCGGACGTGCGCAGCATGTTTTTAACCAATTCAACATTTATTTTCTTCACCAGCTGTGTGTTGTGGGATGGTTGTGACATCTAGGAACCCTCCTTCGGGATATTGATTATCATGCTATTTTTTAAAAGAGTTTTAACAAGTGTATTGTAGTTACTATTCTGCGAAGAAGCAAGACATTATTATATGGATTGAACTTGAAAACATGAGGATAGCGATGTAACGCAGCGCTAACGCAGTTCGCTCGGTGTCCGCAGCTTGACCTGTTTAAATACACGGTTGAAGGTACGGATATTGGAGAAACCGCATTCCAGCGCGATATCCAGAATGCTTTTGTCCGTGCTCAGCAGCAGCCGTTCTGCCTGATTGACCCGGATACTATTGAGGTACGCGATGTAACTCATGCCCGAGATGCTTTTGAAGAAACGGGAGAAATAGAACAGGCTCATGTTGGCGTGACGTGCTGCGTCGGCAAGTGTGATGGGATGCATGTAATTGACGTCGAGGTATTCAAGGACCTCCTGCATGATCTTCATATTCGTAATGCGCCGCTTATCCTTATGAGGATTGACTATGTCCAGAGGCATATTCCGTAGAATCAATGCGCACAGCTCGTGCAGCAAGCCGATCATAAGCTGTTCATGATGCGGAAGCTTCTGAACATGTTCCTGCAGCAGTTCCTGCATGATCGCAGACAGGCGGCTGTTAATGACCTCATCTTCCGGTGTGGCTGGACGGTTCTCCCTAAAAGGGGAAGTGAGCCGCATATTCAGGGGCCAGCCTGCAGGAAACCCGATCAGTGAAGGGTTAAAGATAACAAAGATAAGCTTGGATTTGTTGTCCTTGCTGTCATAGTAGTGAATATCTCCGCTGCTGCAAACGGCCAGATCGCCTGCCAGAAGTACCCGTGTTTCCGAGTTGATCCCCATCCGGATTGAACCCTCCAGTACATAGATAATCTCCAGATCGTTATGCCAGTGGGCCAGAAAATCTATATTTGCACTCACAAATGCAGTGAAGGGAAAAGCTGATCCATACGTTCGGTTCTCGTGAAAAGCTCTCATAATTTCTCCTGTTCTGATCTTCCGCTATTTACACATAAACTTAGCAAAAAATGACCAGTCATTCAAGCAAAATGGCGAGCAGCCGGTACCCTTTTGGATTACAATTTCTTCAGGGTAGACACAGTTATTGATTCCAGGACAAAAAGGAGAACTTGATATGGCGAAGAAAGCATTGATTGTAAAAGGCGGATGGGATGGTCATGAACCGAATGAGGTTGCAGCGATTTTTGCGGGCATTCTGGAGGCCGAAGGGTTCGAGGTTGAGGTATCGGATACGCTGGACAGCTTCAATAACGCCGAGGCGCTTAAGGAATTAAGTCTGATTGTGCCGGTGTGGACAATGGGTGAAATCGCGGGTGAACAGGTGTCTTCCGTTCTTGCAGCTGTGGCTTCCGGGGTAGGCATTGCCGGTTGTCATGGCGGGATGTGCGATTCCTTCCGTAATAATACAGAATGGCAATTTTTGACCGGATCGCAGTGGGTGGCACATCCCTTCAACGATGGAGTGGATTATGAAGTGAATATTGTGAGATCCGGCTCCAGTCCGATTGTGGAAGGCATCCCGGATTTCATGGTGAAGTCAGAACAGTATTATCTGCATGTAGATCCAGCGGTAGACGTATTGGCTACAACAACTTTTGTGCTGAGCGAAGGGGAGCATTCGGCGAACGGTGTCATCACCATGCCAGTGGTATACACGAAGAAATGGGGCAAGGGCAAGGTATTCTATAATTCACTTGGACATCATGCGGATGTTTTTGATATTCCGGAAGCCAAGGAACTGATGCGTAAAGGCTTTTTGTGGGCTGCCAACTAAAACCGTGATAAGGGGAGAATCATTGTGCGTAAAGTGAAGGTGGGCATCGTCGGCTGCGGGAATATCAGCGGCATTTATTTTGAGAATTTGACCGGAACTTTTGTGAACACGGAGGTCTATGCCTGTTCTGATCTGGATCTGGGGAGGGCACAGCAGGCAGCGGAGAAATACGGAGTTCCTCATGTATGGACGACAGAGGAATTGCTTGCTTCGGATGAGATTGAGATTGTCGTTAATCTGACCACGCCTAATTTTCATTTCGATGTGTGTAAGCAAGCTTTATTAGCCGGTAAGCATGTGTATGTCGAGAAGCCGCTGTCGCTAACGCTTGAGAATGGAACAGAGCTTGTCCGTCTGGCGCAGGAAAAGAATCTGTTCATCGGCTGCGCGCCGGACACCTTCCTCGGAGGCGGTCTGCAAACCTGCGCCAAGCTGATTGCGGACGGCTATATCGGAGAGCCGGTAGCAGCAACGGCCTTCATGCTCTGCCATGGTCATGAGAGCTGGCATCCGGACCCTGAATTCTACTATCAAGCCGGAGGCGGCCCAATGTTTGATATGGGCCCTTATTATCTTACGGCTCTGGTATCTTTACTTGGCCCGGCCAAAACGGTATGCGGCATCACCAAAACCTCTTTTGCCACACGGACGATCACCAGTGAGAAGAAGTTCGGCAAAGTGGTTGATGTAGAAGTACCTACACATGTCGCCGGAACCATTGAGTTCGTCAGCGGCGCCGTGGCAACAATGATTACCAGCTTCGATGTCTGGCACAGCACATTGCCGCGGATCGAAATCTACGGATCGCAAGGCACATTGATCGTACCGGACCCTAACACCTTCGGCGGTCCGATCCTGCTGCGTCCGGCTCACAGCACGGAATTCCAGGAGATTCCGCTGATCTACAATTATGCCGGGAACAGTAGAGGCATTGGCGTGGCGGATATGGCCCGCTGCATCGGGACAGGAGACACCCCGCGCGCAAACGGCGAGCTGGCCAATCATGTGCTTGAAATTATGCATGCGTTCCATACAAGCTCCGATACCAAGCGCTATGCGGAGCTGTCCACCAGCTGCGAGCAGCCGAAGCTGCTGCCGCTGGGTTTGGTTAAAGGGTATCTGGAGTAGCAAATATACAAAACGAGATAAAGATAAGGATAATTTATTGCGCGAAGCATAATAATTCTTATCTTCTTAAAAAGCAGCATCCGTTTCCGGTAGTTCCGGGAACGGGCATTGCTTTTTTGTGTTGTAACAGTGCTGTTGGCATTCAAATGGCTTCTACCTGAAAATGGGTCTGGCCAGCCCGCAAATTTGAGTCATTTGTAATCTTTTCCTCTCCAGCGGTTAATAATGCATAGGATAGTAGGCTGGAAAGGGGCTTGTAATTAATGAAACGCAAACTCTTGCTAACAGGAGCGGCTGGAAGAATTGGCAATGCACTCTTCAAGGGGCTGAAAGAAAGCGGCAGATATGATGTTGTAGGAGCGGATATTCAAGCGGACGAAGAGCAAGGGATCGTTCAGATGGATATCGCTGATGAAGCTCGGCTGGCAGAGCTTACCAAGGGTGTCGACACGGTACTCCATTTTGCCTGGATTAAGGATAATGACGATTTTCTCGGTAAGGTGCTTCAAGGCAATGTAGGGAGTGCGTATAAATTATTTGAGGCGGCTGTACAGAACGGTGTGCGGCGCATTGTATTCGCCAGCTCCAATCATGCGACTGGATATTACAAGACCGATGAGAAAACAGGTCCAAGCGACCCTTACCGGCCGGACAGCTTTTACGGGTTAAGCAAATGTTATATCGAGCTGCTCGGCCGCCTATACTCAGACCAAGGCAAAATCTCTTCGCTGAATATCAGGATCGGCAACTTCCCCGGGGACGACCGCCCCCATTCGGAACGGGCAGGACATATCTGGATCTCTGAACGCGATTTGCTGCAATTAGTAGAATGCTGCATTGAGGCGGATGAGGAACTGAAATATTTGAATCTGTATGGGACCTCTGCGAATACTGACAACTATTATACCATCGGGTATCTGGAGGAACTGCTTGGATACAAGCCTCAGGATGATGCGGCTGAGCTGCTAGAACAGGCCAAGGCAGAAGGCAGGAATGTACGTCAGGATGAAACGGAATATCAGGGAGGGGTAACGTAAGATCATCGCAGATTTCTAGGGTCTCAAGCAATTTCAATTGCGGGGAGGAAATGAAATGCGTAGTCGGAACGAGAACGGCCGGTATCGGCAGAAACGCGGGGAAGCGCAGGCAGGCAACCTTGAGAAAAAGTACGGTTCGGACTTTGGTGTACGCAGCGATATGAAGCTGGAGACACTAAGAAGACAGACGGATGGCGAGTCGCTGACACCAATGCTCAAGGAACAGCATGTTAAGAATCTTAAAGAATAAACCGGCGGAGCGCCGGGGTCATATTTGGTTTCTGGACATAACCCGCGAGGGTTATGTTTTTTTGCATAACAACAGTTCTAGAATGGCATACTAGCTCCCGAATATATGTGTGGTAATCCTCACAGGCAGGGGGCGGAACAGATCGTGATTACACCGGTGCTACCGCTGGACAGCTATGCAGCTGTTGCAGTTGCGGGAGAATATTTCTTTTACTTTATGGTCTATTCCTTTCTGGGCTGGGTGCTGGAAGGATCGTATAATCTCTACAGTCAGGGAACCTTTCGTAAAGAGGGGTTTCTGAAGGGGCCTTTTAAGCCGATGTATGGCTGCGCTCCGCTGCTCCTGCTGGCCGCCAAGGATTTGCAGCTGCCGGTTCCGCTATTGCTTGTGCTTGCGCTGATCATTCCTTCAGCAGTGGAGTATGCAAGCGGGTGGCTGCTGAAAGCGGCTTTTCACAGGCAATGGTGGGATTATAAGGAGCTGCCGTACCAGCTGCACGGGCATATCTGCCTGAAGTTCTCCTTATACTGGTGGGGGCTGGCTACAGCATGCATATACCTCCTCCAGCCAGTTATGGAAGGATTGTATACGGTCATTGAACCGTTATGGGGAATGGTGCTGCCGATGGCTGCCCTGTTGTTTCTTGCTGATTTACTTTGGACTTGCCGGGTCCGGCGGCGGGGGTTGAAGGGGCTGGAACTCGGGGAAGGTTAGAAATGAACATTTGAATCATGTTTCTCTCAGAAACGGCTATCTTCCTATCAGGAAGGTCAAGCCGTTTCTTTCTTGTTTTCAGACAAGGAATCTCTGGCAGTTGTGTCAAATATAGAGACAGAGGATGATGAAATTACATCCTGACAGGAGGAATTATGAAAGGAATCATGAAATACAGTAGAACTATTATGCTTTTGGAAGCAGTCATTATAGCTGTGTTGGCAGCTTTATTGATCCTTAATTTCATTGAGCGGCCGTCCAGGTCAAACGATCAGCCGAATTTAATTACACATTTTGACCAGATGGATTTGGACAGGATCAAAGAAATGATTCAGCGGTTTGAGGATGGCAAGGGTGACAATCTTACTCTGCTGAATTGGGGGATAGACAGCGGGCCATTTATCCATGATTTCTATAATGATGGGCGGGAGCTGCACTGGACATTGGACAATACACGGGACAGCATGAGTTCCGGCACAGGGAAGACCGAATATGTATGCAAGGAGATCGGGCTTGAAAATACCACTGATTATTATAGAGTAAACTTGTCAAAGTGCAGCGGCTATCCTAAGGAAGAAAAGATCAACATTATTTCCTTCCACAAGGATGAGCTGTAGACTTACTCTGGCAAGGTTACATAAAGGGGGAAATGAACATGCCAATCTCGGAATACTACCGTGCTTTGCGTGAGAAGATAGGCTCCGGGCTGCTGATGGTGCCATCTGTAGCGGCAGTAATCAGAAATGACGACGAGGAGATTCTCTTTATTCGTAAAGGAAAAGAGCAGTTGTGGGGCTTGCCTGCCGGAGCGGTTGAACCCGGTGAAACTCCATCCAGGGCGCTGCGCAGAGAGGTCTTTGAAGAGACAGGGCTGATGGTGACACCCGGGCGGATCATTGGGGTATTCGGCGGCGAAAAGTATGCATACCAGTACAGTAATGGGGACATGGTTGAGTATTCGGTAATAGTGTTTGAATGCTCGATCGTCAAAGGCACGCCGAGAAGCATGGACGGAGAGGCGGAAGAATTTAAATTTTTCAAGGAACAGGAGCTGCCCGAAATTGCCATCCCTTACCCCCGGGAGATTTTTATGCAGGATTCCGGTAACGGGGATGCGATATTTGAATAGAACGGGGATCCGGAAAGGGACAACATGAGAGGAAAATTTGCTTACAGCATCGCTATGCTATTGATGATGGTGCTCGGATTCGGTTCCAGAGCATTTGCAGACCAGCTGCCGCTGTTTATCTCCAGGCATTTTGGAGATGCGCTGTGGGCGGCCATGATTTACTTTGCCTTTCGCGTATTGCTTACCCGGCAACAACGGTGGATTTCGGTAGTGCTGAGTTTCGGCTTCAGCTTTGGCATCGAGTTTAGCCAGCTCTACCAAGAAATATGGATTAATGAGCTGCGTGCCACTTTATTGGGAGGATTAATTCTCGGCAAAGGTTTCCTCTGGATTGATTTGATCAGATATTCAGCAGGGATTTTGTTCTCTTATGTGGCGGACCGCTTTGGCTTCGCAAGAATTCGTGCTAATAGGAAAGGATAGGGTAGAGTACTGTTCAATCATAGCCATCCTACCAATATTCAGTAGAAGCTTCTCCAAGCTGAAATCTTGATACTCCTGCCAACTGGACGGGTGATATCACAAGAAACGGAGCCACTTAACCCTGAGCGATTGTTAACGCATGTGTTTCTGAAGGGGGGAATACTCTGTATTCTTGTGTGTTTCAACATTTTGCTATACTAATAGTTGGCATACACGGAAAGCTTGAAGGAGGAATCATATGTACCGGATTTTCATTGTGGAGGATGATAGTAAAATTAGTGCCCTTCTAAAAAGGAATATGGAGAAATACGGATTTGAAGCATCTTGTGTAACGCAATTTCGCGAAATAATTACTGAATTTGAGGCGTATGATCCACATTTGGTGATGCTTGATATTAATCTGCCGTACTTTGATGGCTATTATTGGTGCAGACAAATACGTACACGCTCCAACCTGCCGATCATCTTCATATCGGCGCGGGCGAGTGAGATGGATCAGGTAATGGCCATAGAGAACGGCGGTGATGATTACATTACGAAGCCAATTCATTTAGACCTTTTAATCGCGAAGGTAAAAAGTATTCTAAGGAGAGTTTACGGGGATTATGCGGCTTCTAACGGGAATGTCTTGCTGCCCGACAGTGAATTTAATGCACATGGCTTACGACTGAATCTAAGCCGTAATGAACTTATATGGCAAGATCAGAAAACCCAGATTACAAAGAATGAGCAGTTGTTAGCTGAATGCTTCATGCAGCAATACGGAAGAACCGTCTCGCGGGATCAACTTCTGGGAAAGTTATGGGACAATGCACAGTTTATCGATGACAACACGTTAACGGTCAACGTGACAAGGTTGCGGAAGAAGCTGGAGGAACTTGGTCTGCCTAATGCGATCACGACGGTTCGTGGTATGGGTTATAAACTGGCCCTGGGCGAGGAGCAGGGGGAGCTTGGCTCATGAGATTGCGATCGGTTGCTTTATTTTTTCGTGATCGGCTAATTTTTGTATTATCAACGTTTGCAATTATTGGGGTTGGTGCCTGCTTAATGCTGCTGGAAAATGCGCGTTATCCTGGAATGATGGATAAGAGCACGATTTTTTATTTTGTGGCTGCAGCTGCTTTTATTGGGGTACTTGGATTGCTTATTGACTATATTCGAAATCGTGAATATCACAAACAGCTCAGAAATGCGGTTGAAGGATCTGATGAATTGCAGGCGGCAGCGATCGTGCAGTCAGCCGTTACGGCAGAGCAGCAGATGGTCATACGCTTGTTGGACCGGCAAAACAGCGCTTATTTGAATAAACTTGGCGCATATCGCCGCCAGCAAGAGCTCCACAACCATTTTGTTCTGCAGTGGGTGCATCATATGAAGACCCCTTTATCGGTTATAGATATACTCTTGCAAGAAAGCCTGAAGCAGATGCCTTCTTCTGAAGAGGAGCAGAAAGAGCTTATTCTCAGTCTGCATGAAGAGGCTGATCGAATGACGAGAGGTCTGGAGATGCTACTGTATACCGCGCGTCTCGATAAGTTCGAAATGGATATTCATCTCAAAAAAGTGCCGCTGCACAACGTAATTCGTGAAGTTCTGATTGCACACAAGCGGCTTTGTATCCGTCATGCCGTAATCCCGCAAATTGATGGTGAGGCATGGCCGGAAACGGATGAGAAGTGGATAACAGTCGTACTAAATCAAGTAGTAAGCAATGCAATTAAATACAGCAAACACAAACAAGGCATGAAAAGCCTTGTTTTTCACTTAGAGCAGAATACAGAAACAGGTTGTAAAATTAGCATAACAGATGAGGGGAGCGGCATAGCAACGCACGATCTACCACGAATATTTGATCCTTTCTTTACCGGTGAGAATGGACAATCTGCAGGAGAATCGACGGGAATGGGATTGTATTTGGCGAAGCAGGTGTGCGGCAGACTAGGTCACATACTATCGGTAACGTCGGAACTAGGCATGGGTACGACTTTTACAATCACTTTTCAACCTGGGAGTATACATATACTAGGCGGCAAAACAGGAAAAAGCATGTAGGCTATGTGACAACTTTGTTATGTGTGAAGTGTGATTTTGTAATATAAATCGATGGGTTCAGCGTGCATGGCCAGCTATACTAAATTTTGTTAAGACATACAGACTATGCAGACTGAAACGGGGGGAGGAAAATTGAATAATGACTTTACTTGAAGCGCAGGGGTTGAGTAAAACTTACAGTTCCAAAGGCAATGTTGTTTGTACAGCTTTACATGACATTGATTTACGTGTAGAAAGCGGCGAATTTGTCGGTGTTATGGGGCCATCCGGAAGTGGCAAGACAACGTTGCTAAATCTGCTCGCAGCAATTGATCGTCCAACGGCCGGATACATAGAAATTAATGGTATTGATCCGAGTAAGCTCAGCAATAAAAATTTGGCGTTTTTCAGAAGGCGCGAGCTTGGTTTCATCTTTCAGGATTTCAATTTGCTGGACTCGCTGTCCATCAAAGAAAACATTATCTTGCCGCTTGTACTGGAAGGGGTGGCCCCTAAGTTAATCGAACATAGATTGTATATGCTAGCCGAGCGGTTAGAAATTGCCAAACTGTTGAACAAACGTACGTATGAGGTGTCTGGTGGTCAGAAGCAGCGAGCGGCTATTGCACGTGCCTTCATTAATGAACCGTCGTTAATGCTTGCAGATGAGCTGACCGGCAATCTGGATTCGAAGTCGGCGAAGGATGTGATGGATTCGTTGAAGGAGTTGAACGAACGATGGAAGGCAACGGTGTTAATGGTGACTCACGACCCGTTCTCAGCAAGCTATTGCCAGCGTATTGTATTTATTAAGGACGGAAGAATCTTCTCGGAAATTCGGCGGGGCTCCAATCGGCAAACGTTTTTCCAACAAATATTGGACGCCCTGAGCGTGCTCGGAGGGAATTTTAATGACGTTCCGTTCGCTCGCGCTTAGCAACATTCGCGGCAACTGGCGGTCGTACAGCGCATTTTTTATGAGTTGTGTGTTCTCTGTAATGATCTTTTACATGTATGCAGCGTTTCTTGCTCATCCCGACCTCGCGAGTGGCCATATCTTAGGGTCTGTGCAAGTAAAACAGGGGATGTTGTTCTGCCAATACATTATCGTTGTTTTCTCGTTTCTGTTTGTACTTTATTCCAGTTCGGCGTTTTTGAAGTCGAGGAGGAAGGAATTCGGTCTTCTTTCTTTGTTTGGAATGACGCATCGGCAGCTTCTTATACTTATTATTTTAGAAAGTACAGTTATAACGATTACGGCCATTGGGGCTGGTATTGGCTTGGGCATTTTTTTCAGCAAGCCATTCTTTATGGCACTCGCTGTGCTGTTAGGGTTGAAAGACCCGATCCCGGTTGCCATACCGCTACGTTCGGTATGCATGACGGCTAGTAGTTTCTTCATGCTGTTCACACTCATTTCCTTGGGAACGGCGATGCGGGCGAGACGTACGGAAATTGTTGTTTTGCTTAATGCAGCGGGCGGCTCGAAAGAGAAACTCGTTTATTCGCCATGGCTTGCTGTGCTTTCGGTCGTATGCATAGCAGCCGCATATACTATGGCTCTAATGTTAAATGTAAAGAACTTCAACATGCTGGCGCTGTATATTTTGCTTACCATTTTGCCTGGAACTTACCTGTTATTTACGCAGTTTAGTGGATTGCTGCTTCGATTTATCCAAAGTTGTACAGCCATATACTACAACCGAACGAATCTGATCGTATTCGCTCAGCTTGACCAAAAGCTGAAGGGGAATGCACGAATGCTGTTTATTGTATCAATTTTAAGTGCGGTTATATTAACGGCCTCCGGTACGATTTATATGCTTGGACTTGCGGTGCAACTGGACGATATCAAGACGCAGTATGATGATGCCCAAGGAGTGATATCACTAACGATGTTTATTGGGGTGTTCATCAGTTTGCTGTTTATCATAGCCTCCGGCAGCTTGATTTACTTTAAACTGTTTACGGAACTGCAGGAAAATCAGGCGCAGTATAAGGCGCTGACCCGAATCGGGATGTCTTCAGGCGAGCTTCGGAGAATTGTTGTTACGCAGACTGGTATTCTATTCTTCGTGCCCTGTCTCGTTGGCATCGTTCATGCGCTAGTCGCGCTCAAAGCACTGGACAACCTGCTTATGGTATCCAATTGGGTCTATTCGTTCGTCATTATCGGCATTTATATGGCCATGCAGACGATTTATTTCCTAGTTGCCTGCAGCAGCTATATGAAAATCATTAATTTGACCAAGGAGCATCAGTTATGAAATCTTCATTAAAAATAGTTATTTTAATGATCGCTATTATTCTGTCGACTAGCGGTTATTCACAGATTACTGCTAACGCTGACTCAGGCGACTCAAATAAAAAAATACAGAGGATCGAACGCTTTGTTGAAGAACAAAGAAGTAAGAGTAAAACTCCGGGAATCTCGCTAGTCATTGTAGAGAAGGGAAAAACGATATATCAGAAAGGTTTCGGTTATGCGGATGTAAAGACGAAAAAACCAGTGACCGGTGATACTTTATTTGAAATAGGCTCAACAACGAAAGCTTTCACAGGTCTAGCCATTTTGAAATTGGAAAAAGAGGGGGTGTTAAAACTAACCGATGATGTCAAGAAGTATATACCGTGGTTGGAATTAACTTATAATGGTGAGCCGCAAACGATCACTCTAAATCAGCTCCTTCATCATACTAGCGGAATAGCATCGAATACCATAGCCCACATTCCTGAAGATAATACAAATGAAGCGTTAGAACTAACCGTTAAAACATTACTGGATCAGCAGCTAGATCGTAAACCGGGAAGCTCCTTCGAATATGCAACAATCAATTATGATGTATTGGGACTCGTGATCGAGATTGTAACGAAGATGCCTTATGATATTTATATGAAACAGCATATTTTAGAACCGGCCGGAATGAAGGATTCGTTTGTTGGGCTGCATCAATCCCAGTCCAAAGAGCTGGCTACCGGATATAAAATAGGATTTATGAAAGCACAAGCCTACTCATCACCTATATATCGAGGGAATATACCAGCTGGATATATTATCAGCAATGCGAACGATATAGCGAAATGGATGAATCTGCAGCTAGGAACTGATCCGAGCAATGCTATGGATAAACAGTTAATAAAAGAATCACATGTTCCTGACCAAACTGTGGAGCCTTTTGATGTGGATACTTACTATGCTAGCGGATGGGGAATCCAGACCAAAAAAGATAAACAATATATACTTCATGCCGGAGAGAATCCGACATATACTTCGTATTTCATCATGCAGCCCGATGAACAGTTGGGGGTAGCGATATTGACCAATATGAAAACGAGTTTTACAACTGCGATAGGTCAAGGAGTTATGGATCTGTGGGAGGGGAAGGACGTAACCAACAGTCACTCTGACAGCTACCAAAATTTAGACCGAATCGTGACAATCGTATGTATAGTCGTCGGCTGTTTCGGTGTATTATTCATATCTTTGATAATAAGAGTTATGGTGAAACTCGCTCGAAAACAACGGATTTGGACAAAGTTAAATGTAAAAAGGATCCTGTTGCTACTACTACATACATTGATCATTGCGGCAGGTTTGACATTAATGATTATGTTTCCGAAAATTTTACTTGGAGGATTGCCTTGGGCATTTATAAAAGTATGGGCTCCTACTACGATCTGGGTGACTGTTAAAGGCGCTATAACCGTATGCATCATCTATTATATCTTTGGATTAATGCTCATTTTTTCAAAGAAAATGAAAGTATCATAAAGACAAAGTAAGCTTGTTCAAGAGGTACGAGAACTTGGGGATGGACGAAACGATCCACCCGGGCTCTCGTTTTCTTGCGTAATTCCAAACACTTCAGGAGGAAGCAGATTGATCTAGATAAATTTATAAATGGAGATGATTTCGACAAATGACAAACAGTCTAATCGTGGTATGCCTGCTGACAATGATCATTCATACGGCAGAAACCCTGTCGTATTCCGTTCGCTTTGCCGGAGTGAAGCTGAACAAGATCGCCATAGCATTATCGTTGACCGGAATTATTGTACTAGTATCCAGAACGGCTAATATGATCCAAGCACCGCTTACCGCCAAATTTGTTGACTTTGCCAAAACACACCCTGAATTTCCCTTAATCAATTATTTGCGGATCATCATGCTGGCTTCATCGCTTGGCACTTTGATAGCGATTGCTATATTCCCTACCTTCGTGGGCCTGTTTGGAAGAGTGATTTCCAAGCTGGAGGTGGAAGGCTCTATTCCGAAGCTGCTGACCAGCGTCACCATCGGCCAGCTTAAGAACACGCGGAAATATATCAAAAAACCGAAAATAAAACTGCCCAGCTTCAGATATCTCGGCATTCCCAAACGTTTTATTATCATGAATATCTTTGTTACTGCGTTCTATACCGTAGGGGTGCTCTCCTCATTGTACGCAGCGCATTTATCGCCAGAATTCAGCACAACTGCCTCTCAAGCTTCAGGACTTATCAACGGGCTGGCTACAATCCTGCTGACCATCTTCATCGACCCGCAGCTTGGCATTATCACGCACAAGGCTACGGAGCATTTGGAATATCGCGACCAGTTGGGAAAAATCTATGTGCTGCTGATGGGCGCACGTTTCCTCGGAACCTTGCTGGGCCAGCTTGTGCTCGAGCCGGCTTCTTATTTCATCAGCTGGCTGGTACAGCTGATATAATGCACAGGCCACACTGCGCCGAAACAGGCGTTGCAGTGTGGCTGTTTCTTTGGGCAGCAGCTTTACTTCGGAATCTTGGATTCCGCTGTCCGGAGCGCAGCAGATATCTTCTGCTCCCAGCTGTACATCTGCTGAACCATGACGCGTATTTCGCTCATCTTGGCATAAGACAGCTTCATCCCCGCAGCGGCTGCAACAGCGTCTCCTGCTTTGACAGCGGCTTTATAACGTTTGTCAGCTTCAGAACGTATAGCTAGCAGCTCGCTTACTTTTTTGTTCTCTGCGGTAATTTGCTTCCGGAGAGCAGAAACCGGTACAAGAGCATCCTTTGTTGGTTTGATTTTGGCAGCGGTAGACTTCCGCGCTTCAGCAAGGGCTGTAGTCTTCACTTTGATCTCCGCACGGGCAGCGGTTGCAGAGGCCTTCAGTTTGTTGCGCTTCAGATTCAAGGAAGCGGCAGACTTCTGATTATTGGCTTTACGGGCGGCTGAGGCCTGCTTGCCGAGTGTCGTGTACTGTTCCAGCAACGGTGCATGCTTCTTCTGCATCGCTTCAGCCTCGGATTTCAGTCTGTTGAGGAGAGTCTGGTTAATGGACTGAAGCTGCGAATTAATCGCGGAAAGATCGCTGGTATTTTGTTTGCGCAGCGTCTGATTCCTCGAAATTTCAGCTTTAAGCGTAACCTGCAGTCCGGTGTAATCTTCATATAAATCATGAAATTCTTCCAGCGCGGAGTCCCAGTCTCCTGCTGCTGCGGCCAGCGGACTATTGCCCGTAAGGAGCACTAATACAATTAGCAAACCAGCCAATCTTCTGAAATAAACGGGCACAGCCTTTCTGTTCCTGGAACTTTCCTTGCCTGCCGAATAAATCATCTTCTTCATCTCCTGTCTGAATTGCGTTAAAGCGCACAAAAAAAGCACCCCCAAGAAAGGCATAAATGCCTGTCCTGCGAGGTGCTTCGCCCGCTCAACGTATATATTTGTTACTCACTATAGCTTGAAATTAATGGATAGTCAAGAGCGAAGTGGAACGCCAGTTCGTTTTATTGAAAATATATGAATTTATATGCTTCACGCTATATATTATCCTTCTATTTCTCGCTGAAACGGATACCGTCCTTTTGAGGACGGCGAAGCCGTTTCTGCTTGCTTAACTACATTTCCAGATATAACCTATTCTATGATATGATGAGTGAAAGAATATACAAGGAGGACGTCGATGAATCTGGCAAATAAGATAACCGTAACGCGCATATTAATGATTCCGGTTTTTGTAATGCTGTTTCCTATATATCCGGATTGGTTAGTCAGCAAATCAGCTCTTCTGCAGCATATTGATGAGTATGGAGTTTATTATGCTGCCGCTGTATTTATTCTGGCCTCGGTTACAGATAAACTGGACGGTTATATTGCAAGAAAATATAATCAGATTACGAACCTTGGCAAGCTGCTGGATCCGTTGGCCGACAAACTGCTGATCTCGGCAGCATTGATCTTAATGGCGGGCCGGCACGATATCGCTGCCTGGGTTGCCATTATTATTATCGGCAGAGAGTTCATTATAACAGGGATCAGAATGACGGCATCCGCGCAAAAAATCGCCCTGCAGGCCGATAAGTCCGGAAAACTGAAAATGGTATTTCAAGTGGCGGCGTTCTTCGCAGTCCTGTTAAACAATTGGCCATTCAGCTTCATCACGGCTATCCGCATTGATCAGATGCTAATGTACTGTGCGCTTGTCCTGACTGTCTATTCGGGTTATCTATACATAAAGAATAATTACCGTATACTGAAGCTTGATCAACATTGAACAGAAGGAGGTACATGTGATTCACAATAACAAACAACCCTATGACAAAATAGCGCTTATCACTGGAACCTCCAGCGGGTTTGGGATGCTCAGCGTACTTACCCTTGCGGAGAAAGGGTATCAGGTTATCGCTTCTATGCGGGATTTAAGCCGCAAAGACGAGCTGGTGCAACAGGCTGAGCAAGCTGGAGTTCTAGGGCAAATTCATCTAGTGACGATGGATGTGACAGATACGGCATCCATAGAGTCGGCTGTCTCGGAGATCATTGAGAAGTACGGCAGGGTCGATGTTTTGGTTAACAATGCAGGTTTTGCTGTCGGCGGCTTTATGGAGGAAGTAAGTATGGAGGAGTGGCGCCGGCAGATGGATACCAACTTTTTTGGTCTGGTGGAGGTCACCAAGAACATCATTCCCCTGATGCGCAAGCAGCAGACGGGCACTATTATAAATGTCAGCAGCGTGAGCGGACTGTTCGGATTTCCCGGTTATGCGCCATATGCCGCTTCAAAGTTCGCGGTTGAGGGCTTCAGCGAGAGCTTGCGCCAGGAATTGTTGTCATTTGGCATAAGGGTTGTGCTGGTGGAGCCCGGATCTTTCCGTACGTCTATCTGGGGCAAAGGGATAGCGGGAATTCAGAGCCTGGCCGATTCACCGTACAAGGAGAAGCTGGAAGAGGTGCTGCGCTATTCCCGGAGAACCGCTGAGACGGCTCCCGATCCCCGGCAGGTGGCTGAGCTGATTGGGCGTATTGCCGCAATGTCCGCACCGAAGCTCCGCTATCCCGTTGGGAAAGGGACAAGAACGCTGATTCTCGGTAAAACGCTGTTGCCCTGGAAAACGCTGGAGCGCATCATCGCCCGGTCGCTCGCAAAACTGAAATAAACTTTACTTCATAAGAATTGAGGTGTGACCATGCCGGATACTGTGGGGCTGCACATATGCTTCGACGAGCTTGGCCGTGAGATTGAGATCCTTGATGTGACCCCCGTAGCGCGGGATAAATACCGCATTGAAGAGACACCGATCTTTAACCCGGGCATCGCGTTAGGCGACATTATCAGAGTGAAAGAGAAGCAGGGCATTTCATATTACGTGGAGACGGTGGAAAAATCCGGGTTCAGAAGATATGCCTGGCTGCTCAGCAAGGAGGCGGCAAGCTCGAAGGAGATCCGGGATATGAAGCAGCGCATCGAGGACGACGAGGGGATAACGGAGCAGATCTTCGGCGGTTTGCTTGTCATCCATATGCCCCATAACTCTGGGATTGATGTCGAAGGCGAAATGGCCAGAATTATTGAACGATTTGAACTCTAAACTAATCAACTGAGGTGGCAAATGAAAAAGTTTCTGAAGCAATGGGTGCCTAGCATCCTTATCGGGGTTGTCCTGTCCTTATTTATCCGTACTTATGTTGCCGAGGCGATGCGCGTGCCTACCGATTCAATGGATCCAACGATCGAGGTTAACGACCGTCTTGTCGTAGAGAAAATGCTCTGGCTGACCACGCTGAAACATGGCGATATTGTTGTGTTTATTCCGCCAGTAGAGGGCGTGCAGAAAAAATACGTCAAACGGCTGATGGGATTGCCGGGAGACACTATTGAGATTAAAGATGGAGCTTTGTTCAGAAACGGGGAGAAGCTCGACGAGCCGTATCTTAAGGAAACGATGAACTATATTTTCGGGCCGGTCACCGTCCCTGCGGACCACTACTTTTTCCTTGGTGACAACCGGAATGTCAGCTATGATGCCCATTTGTGGCCGACGCCTTTTGTGGCCAAGGATAAGCTGATCGGCAAGATGCTCGTCGACATCAGTGATCTGTTCTAACCCGTTACTTCGTGATGGGATAATCAACAACTACGACATTTTCAATAATCCCCTCTAACAGTTCAACAAAATGGCGGTGTGCCGGATGCGGCCCGTATTGGCGGAGGGCTTCCTGATCTGCAAAGGTCACGCGAAGCCCTAGTGTGTATCCATGCATATTCTCAGTCTCTTCCGTGACATTCACACCTGCCGTAAGGTCTACGATTCCTGGTATTTGGTCCTTTAAACCCAGAAGTGTCTGCACCAGCAGCGCTTCTTTTTGTGGTTCATAATGCTCATTGAATTTAAATATAACAAGATGCTCGAACATTTTACAACCTCCTGAAAGTTTTGTGAGCAATGCTCCTTTGTTTAACATCATCACAAAACTGCTTCGGAAGCATACGCTTAGTTTTGTGAGCAATCGCTCCATGGTTTAACTTCATCGCAAAACTGTTTTGGAAGCAAACGCTTGGTTTTGTGGAGTGTAGTTTCAGTATACAACACAGGTCTCGTGAAAGGAGTATATTATGCCGGATACTTTTGCAACAAACATCAAATTCCCCTTAGCTTTAAGATCAATGCTGGGTATGGTTTTCTCGATCGTCATCGAAATTCAAATAATTCATATAAATTCAGCTAACACGGCTCATCCTCACCCCGCACTGAGTTATTTCGTAGTAACTTGGCTCTGCGTCTGCGGTTTGTTACTATTGTTTTTCATGTTTCAAGCGCTGCGGAAGACAACTGAAATTAAATGGGGGAGAGAGTCCATCTTTCTCCGAAATAGAAGGCTGTTGCCGGGAGAGATTAAGTGGATTATGATTGATGGTCCTTTAATCGGTATCATGCCAAGAGGCAAACGTATCGTACCTGTCAATCTATGCTTCAGATTTATGGATGACCGGGAGCAGGCGATGAAAGGGTTGACCAGCTGGGCTGAAGTAAACGGGGTCCAGCTAAAATACAAAAGATTTTTAAAATGGATGTAAAATCATACCGGTGGGGGCTAAAGTAGGGGATTCATTTGAACTATGCCGGCGGCGTGAATGCGACTTTCACCATATTGTTACTTTGAGCACTTTTGACTATGATCAAGTAAAGCTCTGGGAATTTATTGATTCCTGTACATAAGAAGGGGTGCTGATACTTGAAAGTACATGTCACAGATCTCAAAAATGGCGATTGCCTTATCACGGACACTTTCAATAGTCTGGGCCTGCATGTTCTCCCTAAGGGAACTGTCGTAGAACGGGAGGAAATTACCATCCTGATGCGGCACAAAATAGATTATGTGGATATTGAGGCGCGCTTGCTGTCCCGTGATGGGGAAGATGCGGATTTAACCCACGGTTTGAATGAGGATTTTGATCTCGCGATACAAAATTACGAATCTATTTTTATGGAGGCGCTGGCTCAGGGAAGCTTTAGCCCGTCCATGGTGGACGGCACACTGCGGCCGCTGCTGGAAACACTGGATGCGCAAAAAGATGTGGTTTCTCTGCTGCTCCTGCTTGACCGGGACGATATTGACACCTATCAACACTCTTTGCTGGTAGGGATGCTGTCTTATTATATTGCTTCCTGGCTTGGCTATTCCAAAGAGGAACGGTACATGATCAGCCGTGCCGGCTATCTGCATGATATCGGCAAGAGCCAGGTGCCATTGTCCATTCTGAATAAAGTTGGACTGTTGAACGCTATCGAGGAAGACGAGCTGAGACGCCATACTTCCCACGGCTACGATATCATTCGCAGTTCTATGAAGGATGAAGGTACAGCGCTCGTAGCGCTGCAGCATCATGAGTTTGAGGATGGTTCAGGTTATCCGAACATGATCCGTAAAGGTGAAATTCACCCGTATACCGAAATCGTCACTGTAGCAAACATTTACATGGGACTTACAACTTCGCGACTGAACCAGCCCAAACAGGGGTTGGTTACCGTGCTGCGCCAAGTGCATGAGATGGGCTTCGGCAAGCTGAACGGTAATGTAGTACAGGCGCTTACAGGACATATGCTGCCAGGCTTCGTAGGCAAGAATGTCCGGCTCAGCAACGGGGAAATAGGCACTATCGTGATGAATAATCCGCTGGATCTGTTCAAGCCGCTGGTAAAAGTGAATGAAACGTTCAGAGATTTGTCACGGGAACGCAGCCTGTCGGTTGAAGAGGTATTTATCTAAACGGTATAGGTGTATCACCAAGCCAGCTTATAGCAAAGGCTATCCGACCGGTCTGTAGCAGACCCCATCGGATAGCCTTTTTGTGTACCGCCGGATTTGAATTCAGCCGGTAGATTGGCTATGATGAATGAAAGATTACTATAAGGATCGGCAGCCGAATGGACATGCAGGACTTATAGAAGTTAGAAGAGGAGAACTAAATATGAATGTCGACAACAACCAGATGGAGAATTTAAAACAGATCAAACACGAATTGACCCGCTTTATGATGATTTATAGATTCGCTCTGGAGGAAATGGAGACCAAGATTGAAATTTTGAAACAGGAGTTTCAGATCCTTCATGACTACAGCCCGATAGAGCATACCAAATCACGGATCAAATCCCCGGAGAGCATTATGAGTAAAATGCTGCGCAAGAACAGCGAGCTTTCGCTGGCTGCCGTGAAATCAAGCATCAAGGATATCGCCGGCCTGCGAATCACCTGCTCGTTTATCTCGGATATATACAGTGTCAGTGAAATGCTGCAGAAGCAGGATGATCTGAAGGTGCTTGAGGTTAAGGACTATATTAAGAATCCGAAACCAAACGGGTACCAGAGCCTGCATCTGCTTGTGGAGGTTCCGGTATTTCTGTCGGACTGCACAGAGCTGGTATGTGTTGAAGTGCAGATCCGTACGATTGCGATGGACTTCTGGGCTAGCCTTGAACACAAAATTTTCTATAAATACAGCCAGTCGGTACCTGAACATCTGACCCGCGAACTCAAACAAGCCGCTGATAAAGCAGCTGATCTTGATCTGCAAATGGAACGCCTGCACCGCGAGATTCAGGAAATTAAAGACGCCCAGGAGGACGATTCCTTTGAAGAATTGCGCCGGATCATCCTCAACAACCAGCAATTACATCTGCCCGCCGATTTCATCAAGCTGTTAGGGAATTAGTCATAGTCTAAGCAGTGCTGATGCGTATAGCATGTACATATATTTACTGGAATTCACCGGCAGTGTTCGTAGCGGCACGCTTTAATCTGTAGGAGGAAGTTCATGAAACCATACAAAGTGATTAGCCTGGATATGTTTCAGACACTGGTAAATATCCAGGGCCGGACGGGTAATGTGTGGAGGCCGATCCTGCGGGAGCGCTATAGCGAGGAACGGGCGGCAGAGCTTGGCGGGCTGCTGTTAAGCCACTATTACAAGGCCGCGACAACAATCCGCGATTCCGGGGTCTACTGGACCAGCAGAGAGATATACAGCGACAGCTTCCAGAAAGTGTTTCAGCAGGAGGCAATGGAGTATGATTACCTGCAGGCAGTAGATGTTTTATTTGCCGAACACCGTTTGTCAGAGTTGTATGAGGAGACGGAGCATTTTTTGCAGCGGATCACTGGAGACTATCAAGTGTGTATTGTCAGCGATACAGATGTGGGGATGCTTCCCGATTTCTACAAGAGTTATCCTATCAGGCTGTTTACTTCAGAAGAGTACCTGTCGTATAAGAATGACAGCCATAACCGGATGTTTGGCGAAGTTATTGCGCATTATGGTGTAGAACCCGGACAGATTATCCATATTGGTGATTCTGTTTCAGATGTGCTGGGAGCGGCAAGAGCAGGCATTAAGGCCTGCTGGCTTAACCGGAATCAAGAGGTCTGGAACCATGAGGTGAAGCCGGATTATACGGTGAAGAATTTGGATGAGTTTTACGAGTTGCTATAAAGCTGCGCGAATTATGCACGTCAAAGAGAGGCCGTTCCGGAAGGAGATGGACAATTATGGAGAGCTATACATCAGCAAATCAGGAACTGGATCGTTTGTGTTACCCTATCGGAAGGTTCGAAGCGGCAGATTGCCGGACAATTGAAACGCGGAATCAGTCGGTTCAAGATATCCGCCAGCTGGCGGATGTCTTAAGCAAAGCAGTAGAGCCGCTGACACTGGAGCAGCTGAACACACCCTACCGGCCAGGCGGCTGGAGCGTACGGCAAGTGGTGCATCATCTGGCAGATACGAATATGTATGCCTATCTGCGTTTAAAGCGGGGATTGACTGAGGATGCCCCCGAGATACCTTCGTACCGGCAGGACTTATGGGCGGAACAAAGCGATTACCTGGAGGAGCCCATTGAATCTTCTCTTCAGCTGCTGAAGCACCTCAACGGGAGATTTGCACTTTTGCTGGATTCAATGAACGAAGCGGACTATAATCGAACCTTTGTAAGCCTGGGACTCGGGACAATGACGCTGGATGCGGCAGTCCAAAGATATGTATGGCATAACCGTCATCATACCGCTCAAATCAGCTCATTGGTACTTCGAAGTGGCTGGTAATCGCCCCTAATTAAAAAGAGCAAGTGGTCGGGGAATATTTCCCGCCGCCTGCTCTTTCATTTTGTCCGGCCGCGGATGTCTTAGTCCCGGCTGGCTTGAACGATTTTATCGGCAATTTGCCGAGGATCCGTGTGAACGGTTGTCATATGATCGCCGGTGCCTTCGATGTAGCGGAACATTCCCAAATGGCTGGACTGGCCGGGATGCCAGCCGGAAGTCCCTTGAGGCAGCACGGCATCTTCCGTCAGGAACAGATAACTTTTAGGCAGCTGTAAGCTGTAGAATTTCTTAAGATCAAGCTTCTGAAATGCCGGACCTGCCGGCTCGGGAATAACCTTCCGGTATAGGGATTGTGCCTGCTCAAGTGTGGCTGTATTGACGAAGACGTCGCGGAACAGGCTAAAGGGCAGCATAATCGTATTGTTGCCTGATGTTTTCAGCAGATTTCCGAACAGCTCCTGGACGGGAGCGGGGAACTGGTCCGCAACGCTTTGTCCGTCCAGAGGCACAAAGGCGTCAAAAAATACGAGCCGCTTAATCCGGTCCGGAACCTGCTCGGCGGTTTTCTGGATCACAGAGCCCCCAAAGCTATGCCCAAGCAGGATTATCTCATGCAAATCTTTCTGCTTGATGAAATCTGCCACTGACTTTGTTACTTGCTCATGAGTAACCTGCGTATTCTTGTCCCCGCCATGGCCGGCATATTCCGGCGTATACACGGTATGTCCCATTTTGCGCAGTTCTGCTGCCGTCTCATCCCAGAAGCTGGCATCCACCCATGCCCCGTGCACAAGTACGAAGGTAAGACTTTGCTTGGCTTCAGGCTTGCCTTTTACAACAGCAGCATCAGCTTGTCCGGCCAACAGCGGCTGAAGTGCCAGTAGGATCAGGAATACCGCAGTCAGGCTTAAGGTGAGTTTGTTTTTTATCCACATTATTTTCGTTTACCTCCTGCTGTTGGTTTATACATCCCACAATGAGAAGGATACCCTGTAGGCGGGCAAAAGATGTGCCGGCAGGTGCAGAAAATGGAAAAAAATATGCAGGTAGACTCTGTTTCGCAATCGTTTATAATTAGTACAAATAGGCTCGCGAATACAAGGAGGTTTAGGAATGCCTTTACCACGGGGAGCAGATGCCCGGTCCAAAAAGAAGCTTAGTCTGACTTGGCTGCTTATTGCCCTGGTAACACTCGTGTTTCTGCTCACAACAACGATTTTACTCATCGGTTCATATGAATCTAAGAAAAAATCACTGATGGAAACTACACTTAATCTGAATCTGTCCAATGCCGAGAGAATGAGCAAGACTTAGATTCACTTTTTCGTTCCATGCGCAGCAGTCTGCTGTATAGCGCAGATCAGATTTCCAAGCATGAGACAGCACAGCCGGGAGCTATTGACCGCTATTTAGAGCTAATGCGCAACAGCAGCAACTATTTTAATTCGATAATTCTGATAAACGCTGACGGCGTGGTTCTTAACAATTCACCTGCATCGCTGGGGATCCTGGGGAAACCGATAGTCTCTCCTCCGGTCAAAGAAGCGCTGCGGTTAAAAAACTCATATTTATCCGCACCGTATACCACCACCTCAACCGGAAGAATGCTTTTCTTTATGAGTGAGCCGCTGTACAGCGAAGACAAAGGATATCTTGGAGTGCTCGGAGGCACCGTCTATCTGCAGGACTTCAATATCCTCAATATGATTTTCGGGAATAATAACATAGATGATTCCGGCTCTTATTACTACATCGTCAGCTCTGAAGGGCATGTGCTGTTCCATCCCGATAAAGAGCGGATGAATGAAGATGTTAGCGCTAATAAGGTGGTACAGAAGCTGATGAAAGGTGAAAGCGGGCAAATGGAGGCGCTAAATGTAAAGGGGCAGTCCATGCTAGCCGGCTTTTCCGCCGTTCCGGCGAATGGCTGGGGAATCGTCGTCGTTTCACCTGTAGATTTCATTCAGGAACAATTAATGGCCCATATGCGCAAGATTCTTGCTTATACGATTATTCCTTTTGTAATTTTGCTGATTTTTGTTTTTCTGCTGGCCCACCAGTTGGCCAAGCCATTCGTGTTTCTAGCTGACCTGGTGAACAGGATCGGCAAAGACAATATGAAGGTGCCTGAACTGAAACCTCATTGGAACCGGGAAGCGGATCTGCTGACCAAAGCAGTCGTTATGGCCTGGAAAGATATCCAGAAGCAGAATGATCAACTGGCCCAGGAGGCGATGACCGATCTGCTGACGGGGCTTGTGAACCGCAGATCACTGGAAATCAGTATGAATCAGTGGATCGCCGCGCGAATGCCTTTTTCCCTGATCGTCCTGGATGTGGACAAGTTCAAATTTGTGAATGATACGTATGGCCATTTGACTGGTGATGAGGTGCTGCGCCAGGTAGCCGGAATTATCAGCGCCAATGTCCGTCCAGGAGATGTATGCTGCCGTTTCGGCGGAGAAGAGTTTGTAGTGCTGCTTCCAAGGACAAAGGCTGAAGATGCTTATATCGTCGCCGAAAGAATCCGCAAGACATTGGAGAAAAGCGATGTTCCTCTGGCTATGCGGGTAACTTCCTCACAGGGCATTGCCCATTATCCCACTCACGGCGTTTCGCTGGAAGAACTGCTTGGACAGGCGGACCGGGCGCTATATGCAGCCAAGAATAGAGGCAGAAACCGGACCATTATCGCCGGTGAATAAGGTCGCAGCATCTTTGCGGAAATTTAATAAGCTGTATCCATGGGGCAATTTTATTCCTGGGCTTGGAGTGAGAAAGTCGTCACCTGGGCCTGGGCGAATACATATCCTACTGCAGAACGAATAAAAAACGGTCAGCAGAAGGGAAGGATTGCAAAGTGACGTCATACATGGATTACAAGTCTCCCAATACACAGTTTACTTTTGATGTAAACAGCAATACAACGTTTAAGAAGGATGCCAACAACTATATCAATACCTTGTCGATTAAGGAATTGAACACCCTGGATAACACGTCTCTGCTTGATATTTTCCTCAGCAAATCCAATGTCGTCGAACCGCATTATCACCAAAATGCTGCGGAGCTGGTCTATTGCATCTCCGGTGCGGCAGTGGTTTCCATAATCAATCCCTTTACGAATGAGCTGCTGCATTTCCCGATCTGTCCCGGCCAAGTAGCGAATGTGCCGCAGGGGTGGTGGCATTATGAGGTCGCAACGATGGATTGCACCCATCTGCTGGCTATCTTTAATGCGCCTGTCCCGGAAGTGATTCTGGGTTCGGACATTCTGAGTCTCACACCGGCGAATGTACTTGCCCATACTTACTGTCTTAACGAAGCTAAAGTGAAGGATGCACTGGCTCCGCTTCAACCGGGTACCTTTATCGGACCGCCTGCGGACTGCTGTGAACCTTCAAAGATGGCAGGTGAAAATATCGCAGCCCCTAATATGGCTCCTCACATGCCTATGCATGCTCCGCATGCCCCGCAAGCGCACTCCTTCGGGTACCAGCCATACGCCAGTCCCGGCTATTATGGCCAGCCTTATGTTCAGCAGTATCACCAGCAGCCTTATGCCCAGGCCTACCCGGTTTATCAGAATGTGGTGAACCCTCCGGAGAATCTGTAATCTTTCTCACGGACCATCACCAACTGAAGCCTCAGTGCTATCCTGAACCCGTCGAATTGACGGGTTTATTTATTTTGACTCTATTTTCATGGTATCGTAGAGAGAGAATTATAGGCTTGTAAATTTTAATGATATATAAAATGAACTTAATCACTACATAAAAGGGCAAAAGTAGCAAAGGGGAAATTTGGAACTGTAGGAGCGATAGCGACCGCCTTTGTCACCGGATTTCCACCGCATATAGCGGGATAAATCAAGAAATTCTTACGACAACAGCGGCCGGAAGTCCAAATATTCACCGTAGTTACGTCCTCGCCCAAATGGGAAAATCTTAAATTCAATCTATACAGATGGAGATTATGCAAAATGAGATATGATGTCTTAATTGTCGACGATGAGGCTGTGCTTGCGGAAACTACCTGCGAATATCTGAATATGTTCGAGGTGCGGACCGCTTATGTAACCAGTGCGGCAGAATGTGAGCAGTTTGTACAGGAGCATGAACCGTCACTTATTCTACTGGATATTAACTTGGGTGGAAGCTCGGGTTTTGATCTGTGCAAAAAACTAAGAGGGACCCTGCAGATCCCGATTCTGTTCATAAGTGCCCGTTCCAGCGACGATGATATTCTTATTGCGCTCAACATTGGCGGAGACGATTACATCCATAAACCCTATACACTCAGTGTGCTGCTGGCAAAAGTAAAGGCTGTGCTGAAGCGTTACAGTAACAAGGATCAAGCGGAACTGCTGGAGTTCGGCCAGGTGCGGATTGATACCAAGCTCTCCCGTGTTCTCGTAAACGGAGAGGAGATCCGTTTCAAAACCATGGAGTACAAGCTGCTCTGTTATTTGGTACAGCATAAGAACCGGGTGGTGCCGAAGGAAGAACTGTTCGCCAAAGTATGGGAAGATTCGTTTACCGGTGATGGAACGCTGAATGTGCATATCCGCCATCTGCGTGAAAAGATCGAATACGATCCCAACAGGCCGCAGTATATCAAGACCGTTTGGGGAAAGGGCTATGTGCTGGAGGATAGTTCGCGATGAGGTCCAGGGGAGTGCTCCTGACAATGCTCGCCGTTTTTATTGCAGGAGTTGTTTTTTCGCTGTCCATCATCCCGGAAAGCATTGACATGAGGCTGGATATGGTTATGGCCAACGATGTGCTGAAGACCGTTGAGAAGAACTGGGAGCGGATTGAGCAAGGAGATTACAGCGGCGTCACTCAGCAATTCGCTGTATTGGATCAAGAGGGCCTGTTGCGCTACCAAACGGCGGATGGAATGTTCACGGGGCTGAAAGATGCCATCCGCAACAGGGATGCAATCCTTGACGTAACGGTGCAGGGAGTGACGGCAGGCAAGCTCATTATCCGGGAGGATTACAGCACAAAGCTCCAGCAGAACAAGCACCAGCTGGCGACGGTCATCACGGTCAGCTTTTTCATGATGCTGGTATTGGGCGGGCTTTATGTTTTTTATTTGCAGCGGGCCTTTATCTCACCCTTCAAGAAACTGCAGGGTTTCGCACGGAACGTGGCCCGGGGGAATCTGGAAGTTCCGCTCAACATGAACAAAGACAATCCGTTCGGCGTTTTTACCGAAAGCTTTGACATTATGCGTGAACAACTTGCTGCGGCCAGGAAAAGCGAATATGAAGCCAACCGCAGTAAAAAAGAGCTGGTGGCCAGCCTAAGTCATGATATAAAAACCCCAGTTGCTTCGATTAAGGCGGTCAGCGAACTGATGCTGCTTCGCGCAATGGACGCTAAGGACATACGGCAGCTGAACATGATTAACGCCAAAGCGGAGCAGATAGATCTTATGGTAACGGATATGTTTCATGCGACGCTGGAGGAGCTGCAGGAATTAAAAGTTAAGGGAACTGAGGAATACAGCAGTATCCTGGATGATATCCTGCAAAATGCCGACCTGGATAACCGGATATTTCACGACCCGATCCCGGAGTGCATGATTTATGCGGATGCGCTGCGACTGCAGCAGGTTTTCGACAACATCCTTAGCAACTCCTATAAATATGCAAATACTGCGGTAACCGTTGTTACTTACCTAACCTCCGGTTATTTACAAATCGATATTATGGATTACGGCAAAGGTGTAGACCCGGATGAGCTGCCGCTGCTGTTCAACAAATTCTACCGGGGACAAAATATTACCGGTCAGGCCGGAGCGGGACTCGGTCTTTATATTTCCAAATACCTGATGCAAGGCATGCAAGGGGAGATTGAATGCAGCAATCGTGATGGCGGCTTTACGGTAAGCCTGCGATTAAAGCTGGTGTAAACGAATTAAGGATTGGTTAAGGTTTCGGCAAAGAAGGATTAAGAATTGATTGTGTATGATAGATCTGCAAGCTACTAATGAACAAAGGATGATCCATTCATGCAGAATACAATTCTCAGAACCGAAAAATTATGTAAAAGCTTCTCTTCCGGCGGAGTACAGCAGCATGTGCTGAAAAATTTGGATATCAGCCTGATGGAAGGGGATTTCACGATTATCATGGGCAGTTCGGGTTCGGGCAAATCGACACTGCTGTATGCCCTGTCCGGTATGGACAGACCGTCGCTCGGTGAAGTTCATTTCGCAAATGCCAACATCGCCAAGCTGAGCAATGACCAGCTTGCCATATTCCGCAGAAACCATTGCGGATTTGTCTTCCAGCAAATCTATCTGCTGGACAACATGAGTGTGCTCGACAATATGCTTGCGAGCGCTCTGCTGGTGAGCCGGGATAAGCGGGAGCTGACCGCTAAAGCTAAGCAATTGCTTAGCCAGGTAGGGCTGGAGGAGGCCACATGGGGCAAGTTTCCTTCGCAGCTGTCCGGCGGTGAAGCCCAGCGGGCCGGAATTGTGCGTGCGCTGATCAATGATCCCGAGATCGTGTTCGCGGACGAGCCTACGGGAGCGCTGAATTCCGCATCAAGCACCAATGTGCTCGATATCATGACCCGGATCAACCGGAGCGGACAAAGCATTGTCATGGTGACCCATGATCTCAAAACGGCTTTGCGCGGGAACCGGATCCTGTACCTGCGCGACGGGATGATTTTCGGTGATCTTCGGCTGGATGCTTATGACGAAGGGCAGTATCAGGAAAGGCATGACAAGCTGGATGCCTTTCTTGCTGAAATGGGGTGGTAAGATGAACGTTCTCAACCTCTCCTGGGCCAATATCAAAAAAAGAAAGGGAGCAGCCTTTTCCCTGTTCATCCTGATTTTGACGGCTTCCTTACTGCTCAATATCGGCATCACGATTGTCTCGGGGATGGGAAGTTTCTATGAGACGAAGGCCGATGAGCTGCATGATGCGCATGCAGCAATTACGATGTCAGCTTCTCATTTTAAGCCCTCCTCTGAGGACTATATTAAATCCTATGAAGGGATAAAGGAACAGGAAACGGAACAGATTATCCTCATCCCCAAGGCTGCAATCCGCTATGACAAAAGCATCGATAATGATTTCAGTCTGCGTATCGCACTTCTGAATGCAGATAACAACCGCAACATCGCACCGCTTAAACTAGTCGAGTCCTTGCCGGCAAATGATGAAGCTGGGATCTTAGCCCCCTATTCTTTGAAAGCCAGCGGAGGCTACCAGTTGGGTGATTCCTTCAGTTTTACCTATCTGAATGTGACTTACAGCTACAAAATTACCGGATTTTTCGAGTCTACTTTGATGGGCATGCCAAATCTGGCCCTGATGAAATTTTATTTACCGGATAGCACCTACCGTGAACTTCAACACAAGCTGGGAGCTGATGCAGAGGGGATCCTCCAGTCGGCAGTGTTCAAGGACAGCAGCCAGTCTGCATCATTCTTAAGAGATTACAGTGCCGAGTTTCCGGGGCTTAACGACTCGAACGATATCAATTACTGGAGCGGTGATATCGGACAGGCCGAAAGTTCTACGCTCATGATCAATATTGTCGCGATGATTCTGATTGTTTTTGCAGCCATTATTGTGGTGGTGTCGCTGATTGTCATCAAGTTCCGCATTGCGGACAGCATTGAAGAGGGTATGGTAAACATCGGTGTGCTCAAGGCACTGGGATATACGAGCCGGCAGATACTTTCTTCCTTTGCCCTGCAATTTACGCTGACCGGTCTTGCCGGGAGCCTTGCCGGTGTGGCGCTTTCCTACGCTGTGGTTCCGGCGTTCGGAGGCATCATCGCCTCCTTGACAGGTCTGCGCTGGCCTGGCGGAACTCCATTAGGCAACTCGCTGATCAGTATTGCTATCCTTATGATGCTTGTATGGGCAGTGGCGATGGGTTCAGCCTGGCGTGTGCGCAGACTGCAGCCGGTCGCGGCGCTGCGTGGCGGGATTCTGACACATAATTTCAAGCGCAATCACCTTCCATTGCATAAGGCCAAGGGAGGCCTTCAATTTCTGCTGGCCTGCAAAACAATGCTTGCCAATAGCCGCCAGAACCTGATGATTGGCTGTATTATAACGGTGATTACGGTTGCATCCGTCTTTTCGGCTGTGCTTTACTATAATATTTCCACAGATAAAACGGCCTTCTTTCAAATGACCGGTGCCGAAACACCCAATGTGGGAATTCAAGTTCAGCAGGGGCAGGACAGTGAACGTCTGCTGAAGGAGATTAAAGGGATGAACGGCGTCGAAAAAGCGATCTTTCAGGATTACCTCACGGTAACGATCAATGGACGCCTGGTGTGGACTGATTTCTCCGATGATTATGAGCAGATGGACAATAACACAGTGGTGAAAGGCCGCTATCCGAAATATGATAACGAAATTGTGATTACCAGCACTTTGTCCAGGCTGCTGGGGAAAAGTATCGGTGATACGATAAATGTTGATTTGGGCAAAGTGTCCGAACCGTTTCTGATCACCGGCCTGAGCCAATCCTTAAGCGCAGATGCATCCCTGGCGCTTGAAGGTGTGCAGCGGCTGATGCCGGGCCAACAGGCGATGTCTATTAACGTCTATCTGGATGGCACTACCTCTCCGGAGTTTATTGAAGCTGTGAAATCACAATATCCGGATATGCTTCAGTCTGTAACCAATGCGGATAAATCCATTGGGGACCAGATGAAAGTGTATGTATCAGCCATTTTCTCCATTATGGTTGTGATTCTGGCAATTACTGTACTTACTGTTAGCTTAATTCTCTACCTGGTAATTCAGACAGGCATCCTGAAACGGAAGCGGGAACTGGGCATAATGCGTGCCTTAGGTTACACGACATTCCAACTGAGAACGCAAATAGCCATGAGCTTTCTCCCTGTAGTAACGGTGGGCGTTCTCATCGGTGCTTGCCTGGGCGGTCTTTATACCAATTCCATGCTCGAAATGCTGCTCTCCGGTGCTGGAATCGCACAGGTGAACTTTACTATACAGGCCCCGATGATCATAGGACTGGGCATAGGCCTTATCTTGTTCTCTTACCTCATATCCATGCTGGTCTCCCGCCGGATCAAACGGATTACGGCTTATGAATTGATCACAGAGTAGACAGTTTCATTATGCTTAAAAAAGCCACCCGGGTATGATTTCCCGGGTGGCTGTAGTTGTATTAGGACTAAGAGAGGCGGACAATTACCCGGCCTCTGGTATTCGATTTAAGGATGTCTTCCAATGTGGCGGGCAGCTCACTCAAGGCGATCTCCCGGTCGACCAGCTCCTCAAGCACCGCAGGCTTCAAATCACTTGCCATACGCTGCCAAATCTTCAGCCGTTTCTCCATTGGGCAGGAGACGGAATCAATGCCAAGCAGGCTTACACCGCGCAGGATAAAAGGCATCACGGTCGTCGGGACTGCCGTTCCTGCAGTCAAGCCGCTTGCGGCAACGGCGCCGCCGTAGGCGATCTTGCTGAGCACTGCCGCAAGCGGGCCGCCGCCTACGGAATCAACGGCAGCCTGCCACAGCTGCTTGTCAAGCGGCTTGCCTGTACCATCGCCGACATCTCCGCGGGAGATGACCTCGGCTGCACCCAGGGTCTGCAGATAACCGGCTTCTTCCGTTCTGCCGGTGCTGGCTGTGACCGCGTATCCTTTATGGGCCAGCATCGCTACGGCTGTTCCGCCGACACCGCCGGTTGCGCCGGTTACCAGCAGCTTGCCCTTGTCCGGCGCTGCTCCGTTATCCTCCAGCGCTTGAATCGACAAGGCAGCCGTTAAACCGGCGGTGCCGTAGATCATCGCTTCGCGCAGGGAAAGACCTTCCGGCAGCGGAAGGACCCATTCGGCAGGAATCCGGGCATACTCGCTGAAGCCGCCGAAATGGGATACGCCAATGCCGTAGCTGGTAGCAATGACGGGTTGTCCTTCCTGGAACCGGCTGTCTGCTGAAGACACAACGATTCCGGACAGATCAATGCCCGGGATGAAGGGATAATTGCGGAGAATGTTTCCATTCGGAATGCTGGCTAAGCCGTCCTTATAGTTCACGCTGGAGTAGGATACCTTGATCAGCACTTCACCGGCAGGCAATTTCCCAAGTGTCACCGGTTGTACAGCTACTGAAAACGTGTCTGTTTTGTCCACAACCAAAGCTTGAAATGTTTCAGGCATGAGTTTTCGCTCCTGTTCTTCTACGTTCTGTGATAGGTAAGTCAGTTATATAATATTTATTCTGACCGGTCAACTTTTTTAGTGCTATGATATTAAGTACATAACAGTCTAATCGTGGAGGTCCAATGGTACGCTACAAGAAATCCGAAGAGAAACGCAAGCAGATTCTGTATGCAGCCTTTCAGGCGCTGACAGAAAGCGGCTATGATTCCGTGACCTTGCAGACCATCGCAGATCATGCCGAAGTCAGCAAAGGGGTCGTGCATTACTATTTCGAGAATAAGGAGGCTGTGCTGGTTGAACTGCTGGCATGGCTGACAGGTAAAATATCGGCGAAAGAGCAGACGGCGGTGCAGGAGCAGCATACGGCAACGGGCAAGCTTGCCGCCTATATTGATTCGGCGTTTGCCGGTCCCGCCCAAAACCGCTCATTTTACCGCGTGTACCTCGATTTCCTGGCCCGGGCGAGCCGGATTCCCGTGTACCGGGAAATCAACCAGCGCTTCTATGACAGCTGTGCAGCCATCAGCACCGAAGTGCTGAACCTGGGCCAGGAGGAAGGGATATTCTCCAGGGAGCTGACCCCGGACAAGACCTCGCCGGTGATCCGTGCAATAATCGATGGTTGTCTGATCCAGTGGCTGATGACCGATGACGATGACGATGACCTTCATGCCACTTTCAAAGAATCCTGTTATACAGCAATTATAAAGGTGCTGAGTGTCTGAACCCTTGTGAAGTAAATGACAGGTACGTACATTGTGAACGTGGGACCAATAGTTCAACGGGAAAGTTTTTTTTGTACATTCTGTGAACTGTAGTATATTGGTCATAGAACGCTTAGAGAAGGAGGCTTATTCTATGTCCATTGCGACAACGATGATTATCCGTCTGGAAATCCGTAAATCGGTTGCATCTTTTGGTGATGTTGCTTCAGCGCTTGCTTCAGCGGGCGGGGATATTGTGGCCATTGACGTCATTCGTGCTGGCAAGGATATGACGACAAGAGATATTACCGTAAACGTACAGGATGCGGGCAATAAGGAGATTATTACGATACTGTCGAACATGCCGGGGATTAAGGTTATCAATGTATCCGACCGGACGTTTCTGGCCCACCTTGGCGGGAAGATTGAGATCACACCCAAAATGCCGATCAAGAACCGGGAGGATCTGTCACTGGTGTATACACCTGGTGTTGCCCGTGTCTGCATGGCGATTGCCGAGGATCCGGGTAAAGCCTATTCGCTGACGATGAAAAGAAACACGGTTGCCGTCGTCACCGACGGAACTGCGGTACTCGGCCTCGGTGATATCGGACCGCAGGCGGCCATGCCGGTCATGGAGGGCAAGGCGATGCTCTTTAAGCAATTGGCAGATATCGATGCGTTTCCCTTATGTCTGGACACCAAGGATCCGGAGGAAATCATCGCGATTGTGAAAGCGGTTTCCGCTGGTTTCGGCGGCATCAACCTGGAGGATATCAGCTCACCCCGCTGCTTCGAAATTGAACGGCGCCTCTCCGCCGAGCTGGATATCCCCGTGTTTCATGACGATCAGCATGGCACGGCGGTTGTGGCTTTGGCGGGTCTTTTAAATGCCTTGAAAGTGGTGGACAAGCACATCGCTTCCTGCAGAATTGTCGTGGTCGGCATTGGAGCAGCCGGCGTCTCCATCTGCCGCCTGCTGCTGGCAGCGGGAGCCCGCAGCATTTATGCCGTTGACCGGGAGGGGATTCTCAGCAGAGAGCAAGCTTACGGGAATGCCGAATGGCGCTGGCTGGCGGATAACACCAATCCTGAGGGTTTAACCGGCGGATTGACGGAGGCGCTCCAGGGGGCGGATGTGTTTATCGGCGTATCCAGCGGTGGCATTCTGAACATCAGCCACCTGCAGAGCATGGCCAAGGACAACATCGTCTTTGCCATGGCCAATCCCAATCCGGAGATCGAACCTGAACTGGCAGAACCGTATGCCCGCGTGCTGGCGACCGGAAGAAGCGATTATCCGAACCAGATCAACAATGTGCTCTGTTTTCCGGGGATTTTTCGCGGAGCGCTGGATTGCAGGGCAAGAGAGGTGAATCTGGAGATGAAGCTGGCTGCAGCACAGGCCATTGCTTCGGTTGTACAGGAGGATGAGCGGAATGAGCAGTATATCATTCCGAGTATTTTTAATGAGAAAGTGGTGGAGCAGGTACGGCTGGCAGTGATCAAGGCAGCTATCACCACCCGTACGGCGCGCCGTATTCCTCCGGATATTTCGGACTGAGGTCACCAAAGAGCAAGCGAAAAACCTGCGGCCACAACGGCCTCGCGGGTTATTTGCTTTGCGTCCGCTTCAATATTTGCCGCCGGGGAGTGAAATGTGCCGCTGTATCTTTTAAGTGAAAAATTATACAATTATAAATAATCATTACATGTTCAGGAGGAGCCATGTTCAGCAGGATACATATTATGGGGGCTTCCGGATCCGGCACAACCACGCTCGGTCAGGCGCTGGCAGAGAAGCTGCCGCATGTGCATCTGGATAGCGACGACTATTTCTGGGAGCACAAATTCACGAAGCAGAGTGACAAGACGCAGAGACTGGCTGCAATCAAGCGGGACTTGGATCATGCCGGAACATGGATACTTTCCGGGGCTGTCTGTGGCTGGGGAGATGAACTTCGCGCTTATTTTGACCTGGTAATCTTTCTGTGGATTCCACCGGAGCTCCGGCTGGAGCGCTTAAAGGCAAGAGAATATGAGCGGTATGGGAAGGGAATTCTGCCGGGTGGGAGCAAATTTACAGATGTGCAGGTTTTTTTGGAATGGGCCGCTTTATATGATACGGCAGGTGTGGAGGTCAGAAGCAGAACACTGCATGAGGAATGGATGTCTGAGCTGGGCTGTCCGGTACTGCGGTTAACAGGGGAAATGTCGGTAGATGAACGTGTGGAGGCTGTGCTGAGCCATCTGTCCAGTCAATGATAAGGAGAGAAAGAGCGTGGTAAGAAGGAGCCGTTTGAGCTGCGGGTTAAGGGATGACGGTTTATAGGATCAAGGTGTGATGTGAAAGTCAAAGTTGAATGTAATCATGGGGAGTGTATAAGATGTACAACCGGGGGATTGCTTGTTGTCTTAGTGTGGTTCTGGCTGCTGTGGTGTTTGCCGGCTGCGGTGTCGACCAGAAACAGAAGGATGTGTATGGCAACAACAAGGTGATCGTGCAGAGCGGAGACAGCTTGACTTACAAGGATCGTATAGGTGAAGTGACTGCACAGGATGCCGAACTTACGTTTAACGGCTTCTATGGATCGGATACTTTGTGGAGCATTGAGGCAGCGGAGGAAGGCAAGCTTGGCATCGAGTTTGAGCAGGATATCACCAAAGGAAAGTTTAAAGTCGTATTCATAACTCCTGAAGAGGAAACGGTAGTCATTGCCGAAGGCAGCGCTGAAGGTTCGGTGGAACTGCCGCTTATCAAAGGAAACAGCCGGATTAAAATTGTCGGAAACAAAGGCAAGGGCAATGTGAACCTTCATCTGACAGCTGGAAAAGGAATTGAAGTCGATACCGTCGATTCAGACAGGTGGTAGACTGTGAAATTCGGATTGGTCAGACATTTCAAAGTAGAGCCTCCGCCGCTGCAAGGCTGGGTGAACGGCCGTCAGTTCAATGAATGGGTGAGATTGTATGATGAAGCGGATATCCGGACCGGGGAGTGGAAGCAGCCTGCAGAACTGTGGGATCATTGCCTGTGCAGCGATCTGCCCAGAGCGGTGGATACTGCCCGCAGCATCTACTCAGGCGGCATTACAGTCACAGAGCAGCTGAGAGAAATTGGAGTGGCTGCGGTTAGCGTATCGGGTCCCAGGCTGCCGGTACCCTGGTGGCTGGCTCTCGGACGTCTGTCCTGGATATTCGGTCACCGCTCCCAGCCAGAGAGCAGGCGGACAACCAGTCAGCGCGTGAAAGCGGCTGTTGATCTCCTGGAGTCAGTACCGCAGCGCTCCGGTGTGCTGATCGTCACACATGGCGCTTTTATGAAGCAGCTGGAGCGGGAACTGCGGCGCAGATCCTATCAAGGGAAGCGGATGGGACATCCGCGAAATGGGCAGCTTTATACATATGAGAAGATAGAAAACTAAATGAAAGCGGGATGCACAATATGGTCACCATTAAGGAAATTGAAGCGGATGCTCTGGAGGCATTAAATGAGCTGTACAGTGAATTGATAGGCCACCGAACAGATCAAGTGAAGCTGGAAGAAGCTTTTAACAGGATAAAGGCAGACAGCCGGTACATCTTGCTCGGCGCGTACGTGGATGGGGAGCTGCTCGGCTCCTTGATGGGGATCGAATGCCAGGATCTCGTCGGAGACTGCCGGCCGTTTATGGTGATCGAGAATGTAGTTGTATCCTCCCGCGCCAGACGCCAGGGTCTGGGCAAAAAGCTTATGACTGCCATTGAGCAAGCCGCCCACGAGAGAAACTGCTATTACATTATCCTCGTCTCCGGTGAGCAGCGTAAGGAAGCGCATGTCTTCTATGAGTCTATGGGCTACCGGGATGAAAAGGTAGAAGGGTACCGCAAGCACCTAAGCTCACATTAAACATGAGGGAGGGAGTGGCGTGTGGGCATTTTTTGAATTTATCTTCAAAAGCCGAAAAGACTCCGTCCTCTATAGGCGGAGATGAATCGGCGGTTTTCAACTATTCAGCGAACGTATGTGCTATACTGTAAGAAAATACTACAAAAGGGGGTGTCGCACATGATCGTTCATCAAGCCTATAAATACCGCATCTACCCGAATACCGAGCAACAGCAAATCATTCGTCGAATGTTTGGCTGTTGCCGCTTTGTGTTCAATCATTTCCTGGAAGAGTGGAACCAAACCTATGCCGAGACAGGCAAAGGTTTGTCATATCAGACCTGTGCGACACAGCTCCCCGTCCTAAAAACACAATATGACTGGCTCAAAGAAGTCGATAGTATTGCTTTACAGTCCGCCGTTCGGCATGTGGCAGATAGCTTTGACCGCTTTTTCAAAAAGCAAAATCAAGCGCCTCGCTTCAAAAGCCGGAGGCATCCAGTACAAAGCTACACCACGAAATTCACGAACGGAAATATCGCCATTGAAGGCAACCGATTGAAGCTTCCCAAGCTCGGCTGGATGCGTTTCGCCAACTCTCGGAAGCTGGAGGGTCGCATACTGTCCGCTACGGTACGGCAAAACGCCAGCGATAAGTATTTTGTCTCCCTGGTTTGCGAAGTCGAAAAGACCCCACTCCCACAAGCAGATGCACATATCGGCATTGACTTGGGGCTTAAGGAATACGCTGTGTGCTCCAACGATGAACATTTTGCCAACCCCAGGTTTTACCGTCAATACGAGAAAAAGCTTGCGCTGTGGCAGCGGCGTTTGGCAAGACGCACACCAGGGGGCTCCAACTGGAAGAAAGCCAAGAAACACATTGCTCGTATTCACGAACACATTGCAAATTCTCGGAAGGATTTTCTCCATAAGATGACAACGAAGCTGATCCGTGAGTGCCAAACGATCAGCATCGAACATCTGCGTGTGGCGAATATGATTCAAAATCCCAAACTCTCCAAGTCCATCGCTGATGCGTCCTGGGGCGAATGGGTGCGTCAACTCACGTATAAAGCATCCTGGTATGGACGAACCCTCCGGGTTGCGGACACCTTCGAGCCGACCAGTCAGCAGTGCCACGTATGCGGCACGATCCATCCCGAAGTGAAGAACCTCTCGATTCGAGAATGGACATGTGTAGCTTGCGGAACACACCATGATCGGGATGAAAATGCGGCTCATAATATCAAACAGGTAGCGGTATAGCTATTACCTATAAAAATAAAACGTAGAACTGCGAGAACGCAGGGATCGCTTGCCCATAAGAGGAGGTTGCTCCTCTGTTCGCAAGAATCCACCCCTTCAAGCGTCAGCTAAGTGGTGGAGAACTTTGATGCAATCACAGATACTCTCTGGGAAAACGCAAGAAGCGAAAGAAGAAATAAGAATATCCCGCCCCCGAGTAGAGGCCGGCGTTTTTTTTTGCTTAAGCGCGTTTGTTGATTTTCACTTCTTTGGCTTCATCATAAAACCTACGATGACTGATAATATTGCATAAACTATCGCCCAAAAGAAAAAGGACTCATTAAAGACGGTAAAAGTGAGTACTGTGAAAACAATAAAAGTTAATAAGGGCATTACGAACCATCTTTTAACCAACATATACCCAACAATTGAAGTGACTATAACGATTATAGGACAGATTACAAAAACCAAAAGCAACGGATTCACTCCTCTTTATAAAATATTCTATAATTATATACTTTTTCCTGGAAAAAGCTGTATGACAAGTATAATTATTTTTTCCATGCCAGAGCAGCGTTGCTATGTGTTAAACTGTCTGCAAGTGTGATGAATTTAACATTATTGGAGGGGTTGGATGGAGACGTTTTTCCGTTATAACTGGATGGTTCGCGAGCAGTGGTACAAGTGGTGTGAGGAGATACCGGAAGAGGAACTGCTGAAGCCGCGTACAGGCGGCGTTGGCGGGATATTGAAGACGCTGTTTCATATTGCCGATGTAGAGTGGAGCTGGATCATGGTGATGGAGGGCAAGCCGGATTTTCAGGAGGATTTTGCCCGGTACAGCAGCCTGCAAAAGGTACGGGAGCTGGATGCAAAGTTTCGTCCCGAGGTGGAAGACTTTGTGCTGGCCTGGCATGAAGGTCTTGAGCGGAATGTTTTTGTAGATGAGCGCAGTGACGGATCAGTGGTTACCGATGCCTGGGGCGAAATTATGCGCCATGTTATCGCTCATGAAATTCATCATACCGGGCAGCTCTCCGTCTGGGCCAGAGAGCTCGGGAAGCAGCCGCCTTCCGCCAATGTGATCGGCAAAGGGTTAGCGGACAGCTTGCCGGGCTTACGGAATTGAACTTTAACTCTGAAAGTCCGTCCGCTCATCGCCCCCTTCGGCCACTGGAATGATCAGGCTAACTGTCCTGGGAGGCTCTACAGCTCCGGCGGGAACCATAGATGGCGTAGGTCGACCCAGCCCTGGCTGTTGAAGGTTACACCGCGCACAGAGGGAAGGTAAGCCGTTTCGGTGGGCTTTTCGTACAGGATATGCAGCTGATGATCGCGGATCAGGCTGTCTTCGATGATCTTGAAGCCCTCGGCTCTGGTCTGGAAATGCGGCTCGCGGGAAATGAGGCTTAGCCGGCCTTCGATATCGGCACGGGTACGCGGCTCGATATGCTGCGCGAGCGTCAGATACAGGTCGAACAGCCGGAGTTGCTCATCCTGATCACGGAGCAGTGAGAAAACAATCAGGTCGGCTTGCAGGCGGACCGGACCTTTGAATTCCTCCGGGGAAACGGTCAGTACCGTGCAGGCATAACCCTGGCGCTTCAGCCTTGCGGCAATGGATTCGGCATCACCGGAATATTGCGGGATCGTGGCAATTTGCAGCGCTGCCGGATGAGGCTCTGGCTGCTGTGGTCCATGCGTCTCCACATCCGCGTTCAAACAGGATACAATGTCTGCCCGAAGAAGGGGATCGCTTAGCGGTCCCTTTTTTTTCGTATTGAAGGTCACAAATTTCCGCACAGAGGACTCGGAATGAATCCGGCTCCAGGCCGAAGGGTCAGAGACAGAAGGATTCGTAACAATGTGGAAGCCGGAGCTTGTCTCCGGAGAAGAATTACTTATCCCCCACGGTACATAGAGAATTTCCACCCGGTCCAGATGGGCGCGGCCCTGAAAATAATACGGGAATACCTCCAGTACGCAGGAATCCTCATGCATCTCCGCTACCTTGAACGGTCCGGTGCCTGCCGGTCTGCGCCCGAAGCTGCTCTCACCCTGGTTTTCCAAATCCCGTGGAACGACAGCTGCCCGGCTCGTGCACAGGAAAGGCAGGAAGAGCTCATTGGGTTTCTTGAGCAGAAATCGCACCGTGGTAGCGTTCAGGGCTCTCACCTCCTGAATCTCTTTGAAAATAGAGTTGTACAGCATCCGGTGCGACGAAGTCATCATCCTTTCGAAGGAATAGACCACATCTTCGGCAGCCAGTACCTTGCCATGATGGAAGAAGACATCCTTACGCAGATGGAATGTCCAGCTGGTGCGGCTGTCATCTACATCCCAGGCATGGGCGATCCCGGGAAGGATGTCGTCCTGTTCGCCGCCGCGTCCTACCAGCCCGTCGAACACATGGCTGGACACGAAGGACTCCGCCAATAAATTCATGTACAGCGGATCAAAGGTATGGAGCTGCTGGTTGACCGGCAGCCGTAAGCTGTCAATCCGCTTGTCGCTGCGGATCTCGGAGTGATGGCCGAAGTAGGACATCAGCCAGCCCTGCAGGGAATCCTGCAGCGAGGAGGAACGGGCATGTCCGCGGATGCCCTCCATGGCGCTGCGGATATCTCTGCTGCTGATCGCCTGCTTCATGGATTGCAGGGCGATTGTCTCGGAATCCGTGAGAAACTTCAGGGAGGACCGGCGGCCCCGCCCCCGGCTGGGCGTCCAGACGATCCAGCCCTGCTCCGACATTTTATTGATAACATGTAATGCATTGCGGTGGGTGCAGCCCAGAGTTAAAGCCAGTTCATCAAGGGTGACCAAGATTTCCGCCGCCCCCCCATGATGGGAGTGCAGCTTCAGAAATTGGCTGTGCAGTTTCATTGTCAGCTGTTCCTTTCTTAAAATAGGAAATATAAACTCATTTCTTTCTCTTTTTCTTCTTATTTTATCAGCTAAAATTGGGATAAGAAAGCAAAAAAATGGGGGGATTTACCATGGAGGATGAAAATGCGGTTACAGCAATGCGGCCGCTTTACGCATTAATTGCTGCATTTCTGCTGGCTGACGTGCATCAGTATCTGTTCTACGGCCAGATGGCAGGCGTTTCTGTACCGATTTTTGTATGCTTGCTCTATATCTTTGTGCTCTATGTTGCCAAGGATAGGTTGCGTAAGAACACGTGGTTCAGCTATGTTTGGCTGGGAGCCATATTTCTGCTCTCCTTGACGTATGCACTGTTTGCAAACTGGTTTTTCTCCGGGCTGAATTTCCTGGTGATTCCGGCGCTAATTTTCTTACATATGACCTATATGCTGAGCTATCGCCTTCCGTCCTGGAGCCGGTTAGCACTGATTGGGGCTGCGGCCGAGCACTTTTTTGCCCAAAGCCTGCGGCATTGGCCCATGTTGTTTAAGATGTTCAAAAAAGCAGGAGGCAGGAATCTGCAAGGGGAACGCAAGCAGGTGCTGGTCAAAGTGCTGATTGGACTGCTCATCTCCTGCCCGCTGCTGCTGATTGTAATCTCACTGCTCTCTTCAGCCGACGGTGTATTTCATGAGATACTGGCGGACGTACCGGCGCTGCTGGAGCGGATCTCATTCAGTGACGGCTTAGCCCGCATCTTATGGATCATCCTGCTCGGAATGGGACTGTTCGGTTTTGCCCAAGGGTTCGCCGATCCTAAACACTATGACTGGAGCGTGCCGCCGCTGGACGGCGAGCCGGTCCGTGAACCCTTCACCATTTCCATTGATCCGGTAATTATCACCACAATCCTGGTGTCGATCAATACCGTGTATGTGTTGTTTGTAAGCGTGCAGTTTTCATATTTGTTTGGTGCATGGGATGGGGTTTTGCCGGAAGGCAGCACGTATGCTGACTATGCCCGGAGCGGATTTTTCGAGCTGATTCTGGTTACAGCCATCAACTTTGCGATTCTGCTCTTGTCGCTGCTGTCTGTAGGAGAAGTGAAGAAAACGCTGAAAAAGATCATTCACGTCCTGCTCTATACCTTGGTCCTGTGCTCCATGGTTATGTTGTATTCTGCCTACTCCCGTCTGGCGCTGTATGAGGAAGCGTACGGCTACACCTATATCCGCTTTCTTGTGCACGCCTTTATGATCTTTCTTGGTTTGCTGCTGGTCATTGCGGCGGTGCGGATTAGCCGGGTGAACTTCCCGCTGGCCAAATGTTATATTGTGCTTGGTCTGCTTGCCTACGTGCTGATGAATTATATTGGGATGGACGGGATCATTGCCGGCAGAAATATGGAACGGTATGAGGCCAGCGGCAAGCTGGATGCTGCCTATTTGAGCGGGTTATCCTGGGATGCGGTCCCGAAGCTGATTGAATTCAGCAAGACAGAGGATGGGCTGCTGGATCAGAACCTGCGTGACAAATGGCAGAGCAACACAGCTGCTGAACAAGAATGGCCGTCCTTCAATGTATCCAAATACCGGGCGCAGCAGGCCCTGGAGCAGTATTTCGCGGAATAGACGCTTTATTTTGAAATCGGGGACGGGTTATACTCTACTATATATTGTGGTACATTGAAGCCAGCATGAGGTCAAGGAGGAAGCACGGAATGAACACAATATTGGATCTTGAGGCTGTCCGTACACTGGCCGGGAAGAACGGGCTGGAAGAGATGTTCAGCACTGAGGTCATTGAAAGAATGGAGCTGCGGCGGTACGGCGACGGGGAGGCGGTCTGCTCGGTCGGAGACCGGCTGGAGAGCATGTTCATCCTGGTCCAAGGGAAGCTCAAAATTCACACGCTGCTCCCCAACGGAAAATCGATGCTGGTGCGGTTTGCCAGACCGATGTCCGTGATTGGGGACGTGGAGCTGCTGCGGCAGTATCCGGTTAAAAATGAGGTGGAGTCTGTCGGCGACAGCCTGCTGCTGGTGGCCGGAAGAAAGCTGCTGCTGAAAGAGATGGAAGAGAACACGGCGTTGCTGCGTTTTCTGGTCGGAGAGCTAAGCCACAAGCTGTATACGCTCGGCCAGACCTCCGCGCTGAATCTGCTCTACCCGGTGGAGAACCGGTTTGCCAGCTATCTGATGTCTATGTTCGCGGACAGCGTCGGCGGGCATCGTGTGGAGGAGCTCCGCACGGCAAGTCTTACGGAGACGGCGGATTTGCTCGGAACGAGCTACCGCCATCTGAACCGGATTGTGCGGCGGTTCATTGAAGATGGCATCATTGAACGCAGACAGGGCCGTTTGAGTGTACTGGATGAAGCTAAGCTGGCCCGGCTTGCGAACGGGAATTTATATGAATAAACGGGATTGGAGAGAGCGGAATGGCATTGGAATGGATTCAGTTAGATGAACAAGGCCTATCCACAACAGGCTGCTATTGTCTGCGGAGTATGCCTAAAACTGCGGGCTACCGGAATCAGGCGGAATGGGCTGTTTTGAATCTGTCAATAAAACGGTAGTACAAGCAAATCGCTTTTCGGTGATTTGCTTAATGTACAGTTATCCACTGATTTGACAAGAACATCATCTTCGATACGCACTCCGCCAACCCCCTGAAAATATAATCCCGGCTCGATCGTCATAATGGTATGCTCTGCAAACGTATGCTCCGACCGGTAGCTGATATAAGGGGCTTCATGAATGTCCAATCCGATACTGTGACCGGCGCCATGAGTGAAATGGGCATTCATCCCTTCACGGATAAAGGGAGCCCGGATGATCGAATCCAGCTCCTTGCTTTTCATTCCGGAACGGATTGCGCTAAGTCCTGCTTTTTGTGCTTCCAGCACCAGATAATAGCTATCGTCAAGTCGTGAATCCGGCTTACCTACAGCAATGGTTCGGGTGATGTCGGAAACGTAACCCTCGTAAGTTGCTCCAAAATCTAAGATCACCATATCGCCCCGCTCGATTTCTTTATGGCTGGCTTCACCGTGGGGAAAGGAGGAGCGGATACCGGATGCCACGATGGTGGGGAAGGCCGTCTTCTCCGAGCCGTTCCGCTTCATGAAGTATTCCATTTCTGTCGCCACATCGAGCTCGGTAACTCCCGGATGAATGTAGTTGAGAATATGCATGAAGGTCTTGTCCGCTATATGTACGGCTTCCAGGGTACTCCGAAGCTCTTCTTCATCCTTGACCTCACGGAATTTCTCCACCCAGCCTGTTACAGCCCACGTGTCCGCTTTGACCAAGGATTTGAACTGTTCTCCATCGCTGTAGCTCAAATGCGCACCTTCAAAGCCGACCCGCGGAAAATCTAGCTTGTTGATGATTTCCGCTGCTTCATCCATTAAAGACTTGCGCCAGCAAACACGCTGGAGCAGGCCGGGCAATTCCTCGGCGGCTTGCTCCACATAACGGCCGTCAGTGAGGAAGAAAACTTCTTTTTGGGTTAACAGCAAAGCGGAATCTTCACCAGTAAAACCACACAGATAACGAACATTTTTGGGATTGCTGATGTATAAGGCCGGAAGGTTTTCCTCCTCCATTGTGCTCAACAGCTTTTCAATTCGTCTCACTTTACCTTCTCCTTTGTCTCTATCGTTTGTAGATAACAGGAAAGAGGAGCAGTACTGCACTGCTCCACGGATCTCATTCTTGTCCAATGGTTTTGAAATACAAATGATACTGCTCATGGTTTAATTCTGCCAAGGGGGCAAATTCAAGCTGCTTTTCCTTGAAGACGAACCGGTTGGTACCAGTGATTCGTTCCATTTTCTCCTGTACATTTCCTTGGTGTAGGGGCAGCTCATAAAAGTCTTTGCGGGTGGATACAGCCGCCAGAATATAGGGACCAAAGGCGAGGGAGGCAGTGTCGTTCTTATCGGGAGTGAATTCCAGCCGCAGCTCCGGCAAAAACCGAATGGTTACCTTATCTTGCTTGCACCAGTCACACATTAAGGAGACATAACTGTTCTCTTCGGTAAAAGCAACCTGCTCACCATTGAGTTCAACCCTGACATCTCCTTGATGCCAGTAAGGCTTGCGGATCTTTAAACGGGTTTTCTTCAAGGCCAGAATGGACAGCGCGATCTCTCCCGTAAAGATTTCAGGAACCACTTGCATCACATGCAGTCCATTGTCCGCATCCATCAGCTCGGATGAGACAAACAGATTAACATATAAAGCGTCCGCATCCTCGAAGTAGACCGCTTCTGTATATTTAAAATGGGCCTCCAAACCTGTACCGTGACAGCAGGAGTTCTCCTCGTCATAGCCCTTTTGCCCGCCGGGGCTGGTGGGCATAAAGTAGGTGCTTGCTCCCAGACATTCATGATCGATTGTCGCAAGAATATGGTTCAACATGGTTCTCTCGTAATAATCCATATAAGACACATCATTTTCATATGCATATAGGTGTTTGGTGAGCTTTAACATGTTATAGGACGCACATGTCTCGGCGGTATGCTCCGTCAGATGGGCGCCGATCTTATTGGGCTGCTTGAACATCTCACCCTCGCCGGTTCCGCCGATCGAGTAAATATGGGAGTTTACAACCGACTGCCAGAAGAACTGGGCGATATCATAATACTTTTTTTCATGAGTTGCCTCAAATATCTTGATTGCTCCAACTACCTGGGGAATATGCTGATTGGCATGCAAGGCTCCCAAGGCATCCACTTTTTGCTCCATCGGGAAGAACAAGCGATCATTATCAAATAGCTTGGCCGCTTTAATATGATTTTCTTTGTCAGTATACGTATAGAGCTCAGCCAGTGACTCGTTGATCCCCCCAAACTCACCCGCAATGTACATGCTCCACATCTTGATTAATTGTTCATGCGACAGCGCACTTAAGCGATTGTACACCCAGTCGCCGAGCTTGTCGGCAATGGTCAGCGCCAGTTGAATTCCGGCTTTGTGATAGCTGTCCAGTAAGCCGGCAAAAATCTTGTGCAGTGTGTAATAAGGGGCCCAGATTGCCGGATAGCGCACATATTTTTGCAGCAAATCAAATTGTTCCTCTGAATACGCGCTTAAAAAGCCGTACTGGTATCTGTCATCTGCATCAAAGGCGAGTTGAACTTTATCTAACTCTTCAATCAGGTAAGTCAATTTACCGTGAATCTGCTCGTTGCCCGTTGAAGCATAGCACAGAGCAAGTGCAGACAGATAGTGTCCGGTCGTGTGTCCCTTCAGCAAGCTGTCGGGTGAGTCCCAGCCGATCATCTCAGGGGCCTCAAGGGTATCGATCCCAGCCGCCTTCCTGAAATTGTACAGCATTTGATCATCGTCAACCTTCAACAGAAAGGCCAATCTTCGATCCTGCGCAGTTTTAAATCTAGATGGCCCAAGCAGGCTGACCTTCTTCGGCGGAAAGGCATGCAGCAAGGCTTGTCTGACGTTCTTCTTCTCGATTGTCTCCTTAACGATGACAGTCGCTGTTACCTCGTAAAGCGTGTCCGTCAGATGGCCAGCCGCTTTTTTCTCCCCGATCTCGGCGTAAAGTCTTTCTGCTCCCCCAAGCCAATTGACCTGATGGCCAATGACATCGCCGGTTACAGTTTGAATAGACACAACAGAGGGCAAGCAAAATCTAGTATTTACTTGTTGCTCTATGTGAATGGGAAAGATTTTTCCAACCTGGATTTTGTTTTTTTCCTCCAGAATGTTTACCTCAAAAACCTTATCCATCCTTGCCTCACCGTACTGGAAAGTTGCAGTTAGCGGAACGATTCGGTCCCCTTTTCCATATTCAGGCTGATGCACTTTCCCAGAGCCGTCAATCCAACGGTCATCTTTTGAGGACCAGGTAATGGTGGAGCCATGCTTACCCTCGGTCGGCAAGACGACATCAAACTCTACAGTTTTCAAATTCCCCAGATGCAAGGCCTCTATGTCTTGTTGGACCGTTTTCTGATCACTGGATTTAACCGACATGTACTTTCCTCCTTGACATTTAATCGCTTTCACAGGATTAATGGTACAGGAAATAAAAATCAGTGTAAGTAGTTGAAAAAAAGAATAGGTGGATTATATTTACTACTATCGGGATGATTGCCGGGTCGAACTTGCCCGTTTATGGATTTCACGGAGCTATGTCTAATGCTGAGAGGAGTCACAATCATGTATTTTGTTGATAAGAAATATGCGGAGCATGCACAATTTTTATCCGCAGGCACTTTCATCACCAATCAGCCCTGGATTCACACCGAACGGGTCATTGACAGCTATGAAATCATCAGTCCAATCGAGTCTACGCTTTACATCGAATGCAACAATATTCCCTACGCCATAGAATCGGGTGAGATCTTGGTCATTCCGCCACATACTCCGCACAAGGGAATCAAATATTGTGAGGGTCGGATGAAATTCCACTGGCTTCATTTTTCATCGGTAAATCTGAGTATCCACACGGAGACAGAGGTCATTCAGGAGCTCAATGTTAACAATGCCGATGACATGATTATCTTGCCCGTGCACACGAACAAAATCGACTCCAGGCGTTTTCATGTCATGTTCAATCAACTGCTGGATTTATATCAGGAAAAGAAGCGGAATAATTACCTGAATGCTTATTTAAGCTGCCTTTTGCATGAATTGACCTCCGAAATTATGAGTGTGCTGACCCGGAAAAATGTTAACGGCAACCGCCTGCAGCCAATCCAGGACTGGATTCGGATTCATGCTTTTGACGACGTTACGATTGATAAAATTGCTGATCATTTCAAATACAACAAAAGCTATCTGTCGAGAATTTACAAAGAGAATACCGGGATCGGAATCTCCGAGCAAATCATTACCTTTCGATTGAAGCATGCCAAAAAGTTGCTAACGGAAACAGATTTGAGCATTGTGCAAATTGCCTCGGAGGTGGGTTACGAGGACTCAAAATATTTCATGCGTTTGTTCAAAAAATATGAGAGCATCACCCCCACCCAATACAGGAAAACATTTTTTAACAAGCATTACAATAAAAAATGAAGAGAGCCATACTTGTGTTGCGTTGTCCACTTAACCTATGGTTTGGGCTACCGTAGTGAAAAAGAAATCATGCTATCATTAAAAAGAAAGCGATACCATTTATTGTGGGGGGCATATGTAATGGTGAATGGTGAATTGCACATAGCGGCGGCCCAATTTATTGATCCGCACCGGATTGAATTGGTTTGGAATGATGAGGCGGAAGTTGCACAAGATCCAAATGCTTTTTTGGTTGAGCTAAACGGGGTGAATGTGCCCATTTACGCCAATGAGGATGAGGAGGCTTGGGATACTAGATGTGTGTATGAGGCGTCCAAGCGGCGAACAACGCTGCACCTGCTGAATTCCATACAGCATGATGATTTGGGCAAGGTCAAGCTTACCGTTGTCGGGCAAAAAGGACAGGGAAGCGCAGCAACGGTCAACCAACCCTTTATAATAAAAAAGTGGCAGAACTACTACACCAGATTTACCAGAACCTCTTCTGGAATTCTCATTAAATCCTCTTCACATGTCGGTTATCAGGTGCATGACCAAGCCTGTGCAATGATTGAGGTGATGTTGAGCAAAAGGCCGGAGGTAGCGCGGAAGCTGGAAGAGCTGCAAGCCTCTCTGGCTATTTACGGTTTGCAGGAGGATGCGTATGATATACCGGAGCATCGTGGCGGAGCGGATTTTTTAACCCGTCCTGTAGAAGGCTTCGGTGGAACGCCGCAAATTCCGACGACTTCTGTGTCAGAAAAAAACATCATGCGGTATAGAGATGGAGAGATTCAGACCCGATACCTCAATGAGTCCATCCTGGCCCATGAATTCGGGCATGCGATCCATTTAATCGGGATCAATAATCTGGAGGATCAGACTTTAGCCGGACAACTGGTCAACGCCTATGAGCATGCCGTGGACAGCGGACTTTGGCCCTATACCTACGCGATTTCCAATTACGAGGAGTACTTCGCCACATTAACGACAATCTGGTTTAATGTAATGGCCGAGAGCAAGGACGGCACCTGGGACGGGGTTAGAGGGCCAGTTAATACTCGGGAAGAGCTAAAGGTCTATGATCCGCTGGGCTACTCCTTTTTCGACTCAATCTATCCGGACCGGGCATTCCCGGAACCCTGGAGCAGCACGTCCAATAATTTTTCCGTTCAAGACCTGCTGCCTGCTGCGGAGTGAAAGAGTTGAATTGTTAAATAAAGTATTTTGACTGTTAAATAAAGTATTAGGCCGGGACGGGCAGGATAGTTTAATTATGTTTGTTTTATCCTGGTCATATTGTCTATCCATCGTGGTATTATTGAATGCAATAAACAATATAATACTTCTGATGGGGCGTGATTTAAATATGAAGTCTCCCTTTAATCTGATGAATTTGAATATAGAAGAAGCAAGTATATATGAATTACAAAACGCGATGGAACAAGGTGAATTTACTTCAAAAGAATTAGTGTTTTGCTACTTATCACGTATCGCAAAATATGATCAGGATGGCCCTCACATAAATTCCATCATGGAAATTAACCCCGATGCCATTTTCATCGCAGAAGCACTTGATATAGAACGTCAGCGCAAGGGGAGTAGAGGACCTTTTCATGGCATACCGATTCTCGTTAAGGATAATATCGAAACCGGAGACAAGATGCGTACCAGTGCGGGAGCTTTAGCACTAGCACAGCATGTAAGTACGACGGACGCTTTCCTGATTCGCCGATTAAGAGAATCGGGGGCCATCATTTTAGGCAAGACGAATATGACAGAATGGGCCAACGGTATTTCCTCGACAATGTGGGCAGGTTATAGTTCAAAGGGGGGGCAGGTCGCGCACCCCTATGGTGACTTTTTCGTAGGCGGATCCAGTACGGGATCTGCAGCTGCGGTGGCCATGAGTTTTGCAGCAGCGGCGATAGGCACAGAAACCTCCGCTTCAATTCTGAGTCCGGCCATACAGATGTCTATTGTCGGCATCAAACCGACCGTCGGCTTAATTAGCCGCTCAGGACTTATTCCTTTTTCTTATTCACAAGACACAGCAGGGCCGATGGCAAGGACGGTTTCAGATGCGGTAGTTCTGCTTAACGCATTAGCTGGGAGGGATGAGCACGACCCAGCAACCTGGCGTAATCACCATGTTATACAGGATTACACACCGTTCTTGGACAAGAATGGACTACAGGGAGCGAGAATTGGGGTCTTTTGTGAAGTACCAGATTCCTTGCATGAATCTGGTGAAAATAATCAGGAGCTATTTCATCAAGCAGTCTCCGAATTGATAAAAGCAGGAGCCGAAGTAGTAGAAAATATCGACATTCCATCGTTTCATGGTCCATGGCATTGGAACAAGATGAATTTAGAATTCAATCATGGAGTGGAGAATTATTTGCAGCGTCTCCCAGCACATATGCCGGTTCATTCATTGTCCGAACTCATCAATTGGAATGAAAAGTATGCAGATGCAGCCCTGAAATACGGTCAAGATATATTAGAATTCCGGGAGGGGTTAACCGATCCCTTGAAAAATAAGGACTATATCATGGAATCTATTATGGATTTATATCTAGCCCAGAACGAAGGAATTGATTATGCGATAAATAGTTATCAGTTAGATGCGATAATGTTTCCAGCTTATATTGGAGCGGATATATGTGCCAAAGCTGGTTATCCATCTATTGCTATCCCTGCGGGGTATGGAGCAAACGGCAGACCATTTGGCATTACTTTTGCCGGAAAAGCATTTACTGAACCTACCTTAATTCGCATAGCTTATTCTTTTGAACAAATAACAAAACATCGCAAAAAGCCTATATTCAACTAAAGGGGAACTATAAAGGCAGCTTCCCATTTTCTTATCTTACGGTAGAAGATTAAACAAACGAGAAACACTAGCTCAAGCATGCTGGCAGATTAAAACCTCCCTTTAGAAGCAAATCTAGATGGAATAGCTTCTAAGGGGAGGTTTTGTATGCTATTCAACTAGAGAGCAGTTTAGCAGGGTGAACGGTATGATCTTCTGTTAAAAAATAGAGGGTTTTCATATCACTCCGCCGAAATTTGAAATGTACTTTTTGTTAGATATAGTGGTGTGAACCGTAGCATAGATGACAGATTACGCTACATTTGTTCTTCGAATCAGGCATATAATTCCAGGAAAATGAGTTGAAAACTAGATGATGCGGGGCAAGCGTTCAACACCATTATAGAAGTGAAATCTATCTAGGAGGACTTCAAATGAGCTATGATTTGATGGTTTTCGAGCCGTCCAGGGCACCGAGGGAAAGGAAAGAGTTTATGGATTGGTTTGAGCAGCAAGTACAATGGTCGGAAGATCATAAATATAATGATCCTTTTGTCTGCTCAGAGCCGTTGCAGCGCTTTTACAGTAAGCTAACGGAGCATTTTCCCAATATGAATGTAGATGATGAGATTTTTGAAGCTATGGAGGAAGCCGGAACTGAAAACCGGTTAACCGACTACTCGCTGGGCTCCGCCGTCATCTATGCGGCTTTCGCTTATTCCGTAGCTAAGGAAGCATATACTACGATGCGAAATTTGGCTATAAAACACAAGGTAGGATTTTTTGATGTTAGCAGCAACGACGGTGAAATCTTTTTCCCTGATTGATAATGCCACTTCTATAGTTTTCCATACTTCTCCCAAGTTAGTTGAAACGCGGAGCGGACGGAAATGCGATATTAATCGTAAATTTTTTAGAAAACAAAAGACAATTAGTAACCCATAGTCATTATTC